>CAYURX010000046.1:0-16912 GCA_964447245.1 uncultured Coprococcus sp.
TGTCGGCAAAGCCCTTGGTATGGGAGATGCGCTGAAGGGCTGGGAGACGCCGAGCGATTGCTTTAATCTGATGAGGGAGTGTTCGAGAGGGATGCCTTGTGACATTACCGGTGTGACATGGGAAAGTCTTGAAAATTCCCATGGTATCCAGTGGCCTTACCCGGAAGGAAAAGAGAATGAAAATCGGGCGGATCAGAGACGTCTGTATGGGGATGGCAGATTTTTCACGCCGTCAGGCAAAGCACAGTTTATATTTGAGACTGTGAGAGAAAATCCGCTGCCGACAACAGAGGCATTTCCTTATGTGCTGAACACGGGCCGCGGAAGCGTGGGCCAGTGGCATACTCAGAGCCGCACGAAGGAAGTTCGGTTTGTGGAGGATGTTTCCGTGAAAAAAGCTTATCTGTTCATGAATACGGAGCTGGCCCGTGAAAAAGGCATCAGGGAAACCGATGAGATTCGTGTTTATTCTGTCAACGGGCAGAATGCGGTGTTTGCAGTCAAGGTGACGGACAATGTCCGGCATGATGAATTGTACGCGCCGATCCATTATATTGAATGCAACAAGCTGACGCCGTCTGTTTATGATACCTATTCAAAGGAGCCGTCATACAAAGCGACACCGGTTCGTTTCGAGAAATGTCAGGAGGGGTGATGGATGTATCGTATAAAAATTGACAGAAGCCGGTGCATCGGCTGTCTGACCTGTGTCACGGCCTGTGTGGTCAGCCATGAGATGGAGAGCACGGATGCGAGAAATCGTGTCACCATCGACAGCGAGACAAAACCGGCGCCTATTTTCTGCCGCCACTGTGAAAGACCGGAATGTGTGTATACCTGTATGACAGGCGCCATGAAGAAAAACCCGGAAACCGGTTATGTAGAATATGATAAAGAGCAGTGTGCAAGCTGCTACATGTGCATCATGTCATGTCCGTACGGTATCCTGAAATACGACAGTATCCGGCATAAAGAGATCATGAAATGCAATATGTGCGTTCACAGAAGTGAGGACGGCAGCGCAAAGCCGATGTGTGTGGAGAAATGTCCGATGCAGGCGATTACGTTAGTGGAGGTGCAGGAATGAGATATGTGGTTTTAGGTTCCTCGGCCGCCGGTATTAATGGCGTGCGGGAACTGAGAAAGATTGACAAAGAGAGCGAGATCGTTCTGATATCCAGGGATAAAGCCATCTATTCCCGCTGCATTCTTCATCAATACCTGAGCGGGCACAGGGATCTGGCGCAGCTTTGTTTTGCGGAACCTGATTTCGAAACACTTTACAGGGTCAACTGGATGAAGGGAAGAAGCTGTGTCGGTCTGAACAGGGCGGACAAACAGGTATTGCTTGACAATGGAGAGACGGTACGTTATGACAAGCTGCTCATTGCGACTGGTTCCCATACCTTTGTGCCGCCGGTGAAAAATCTGAAGGAGGCCGAAAATGTGGTGGGCTTCCGCAATCTTGAGGATATCGAGGTATTAAAAGAGGTGGCCAGAACGGCCCGTCATGTCATTGTCATGGGAGCGGGTCTTGTTGGTATTGACTGCGCGGTCGGATTTCTGGAACTGGGCGTGAAGGTGACGCTGGTGGAGATGGCCGGATGGCTGTTGTCCAAACAATTGGATGAAAGAGCTGCAAAAACCTATCAGGATGCCTTCAGGGAACGGGGCGTCGGCCAGTATTATGGCGTTGGCGTCGCGGAAGTTGTATTAGATGAAAATCACAGGATCACGGAAGCGGTGCTGACGGACGGCACGCGGCTGCCATGCGATTATGTGGTTGTGACAGCGGGCGTCCGTTCCAATGTGGAATTTCTGGAAGGCACGGGCATTGAACTGAGCCGTTTCGGTCTGGTCTATGACGCGTCGGGCAAAACCAGCGATGATGCTATTTACGGCGCCGGAGATGTTTCAGGCACCAGTCCGATCTGGCCTGTGGCTGTGAAGGAAGGCATTGTTGCCGCCGGCAATATGGCCGGTGAGCCGCGCAGGATGACCGACTTTTTTGCCAGCAAGTCTACGATGAATTTCCTTGGCATTCCAAGTATGTCTCTGGGAGACGCCAATTCAGCGGAGGAAGGCGTTGTGGCAGAGGTGAAGGAGACGAAGGATTCTTACAAAAAGATTCTGCATAAGGATGGCAAAATCGTTGGCGCCGTTCTTCAGGGAGATCTGGCCTACGGTGGTATTTTACAGCAGCTCATTGCCCGGAAGATCGATGTGAGAAAGGTGAAGAAGCCGGTATTTGATATTGATTATTCTGACTTCTTCCATATCAAGGATAACTTTGAATTTTATTACGAGGAGAACCTATGAATCGATTAGAAAAAATGCCTGTACCGGTGCTGCCGACCTTCGTTGGTGCACTGACTCTTAGTAATGTCTATGCCGGCATGGGATATGCATGGGTGCGTCATCTGACCATGTGGGCGGCGACGCTGATCGTTCTACTGTATGTGATTAAAATGATCCGATTTCCGCTGACCTGCAAAAAAGAATATGAAACCGTCGTGCCATGCAGCCTTTATGCGGGACTGACCATGGTACTGATGATATTGGGAAGCTATTATTATGATTATGTGCCGGTTTTTGGCCGGAGTCTGTGGATGGCCGCGCTGGCTGTGCATGCCGTACATATTCTGATTTTTACTTACCGGAATGTCATCAGGAAAAGGGATATCAATACCTTTGTGCCCAGCTGGTTTGTGACCTATAACGGCATCATGGTCAGCTGCGTTGTGGGCGGTTCCATGAATGCGGCTCCTTTGCTGAAGATCGTGCTGTACTATGGCATCATCGTGTACTTTGTGATTCTGCCGTTTATGCTGCGCCGGCTGCTGATCGTGGAGGTGAAACCGGCTGTTTATCATACGATGGCAGTATTACTTGCGCCATGCAGTCTTTGTGTGGTAAGCTATTTAAATGTTGAAGCGAATCCAAATCAGATATTGCTGTTGATCCTGTATGCCTGTGTGTTGGCCTCGCTGGCCTTCGTCATCATCAAACTGCCGAAATTCTTTGCGTTTCCGTTTGCACCGGGGTTTGCGGGTATGACCTTCCCGATGTGTATCGGCATTGTGGCAACCAACAAAATGACCGCTTATCTGGCAGGGGCCGGCAAAGAGACTTTAGCAGCCATGACCGGGCAATTATCAGGTATTCAGATTTATCTCACAACCATGATCGTGGGATTTGTATTATTAAATTTTTTAATGATGGCACTTAAAATTGAGAAGAAGTAAAGAAGACTCGGCATTACGGACAAAGCGGGTGTAAAGGCGGCAATTAATCAGGAGGAGGTATGGTCCGATGGAAGGATTGGCATTGGAACAGGCTGTGGCAATTTTGCTTGACAATGTGGAAAAAATCATGGACAGGGAGGAAATCTCCCTGTGGGACGCCGCGGGGAGGGTTTTGGCGCAGGATGTGACGGCGCAGAGGGATCAGCCGCCTTTTCCACGCTCTCCTCTGGACGGCTATGCACTGCGGAGTGAGGATATTCAGACAGCCGTAAAGGACAGACCTGCCGTGCTACAGGTCATCGATGAGGTGACTGCCGGACACGTTTCAGCGAAGACAGTGGAAAAGGGGACAGCCATACGTATTATGACCGGGGCTCCGATTCCCGACGGCGCGGACTGCGTAGTCAGACAGGAGGATACGGATTACGGCGAGGAGCGTGTGGAGATTTATCAGAAAGTCGGCGCTTATGACAATTATTGTCGTGCAGGTGAGGATTATCGTGCCGGGACAACGCTTCTTTTAAAGGGAAGTCTGCTTGGTTCAGTGGAGATCGGTGTTCTGGCCAGCCTTGGTATGGAGAAGGTCCAGGTTTACAGAAGCCCCCGGGCCGCGGTCATTACCACGGGAGATGAGATCATGCTGCCAGGGGAGTCGCTGCGGCCGGGCAAAATCTATGATTCCAATTTATATACCATAGGGACCCGGCTGTTATCCTGGGGAGTCACATTAACAGACCGGGGACGTGCCGGGGATGATGCGGCGCAGGTCGCTGACCGGATCCGAACGGCAGCACAAAAGGCAGATCTGATCATTACAACGGGCGGGGTATCTGTAGGCAAGAAAGATATTATGCATGAGGTGATCCAACGGCTTGGCTGTGAGCGGCTCTTTTGGAAAGTGGCCATCAAGCCGGGGATGCCGACACTTTGTGCCCGCTATCAGGGGAAATTACTCATCTGCCTGTCGGGGAATCCTTATGGAGCGGCGGCGAATCTGGAACTTCTTGTGCGGCCCGTTCTGGCAAAAATGTCCGGACGGCCGGATCTTTGCCTGAAAAGAAAGCAGGCTGTCTCCGACAGCGTATTTCCGAAAAAGAGCAAGGTGACAAGATATGTCCGCGCCTTCTATGAGGACGGTTATGTCCGAAAAATGGAGGGCTCCAATGACTCTGGAATACTCAGCACCATGTGCGGGTGCAATTGCCTGATTGAGATTCCTGCAGGCACTGAAGCCCTGAAAAAGGGAGACGCTGTATGGGTGGTTATGCTGTAGGCCTGCGCATTGATTATCCTGAAAGTTTTTCAATGAGCGTCGGAAGGATTTTGTACATATCCCCGACCAGACCAAAGTCAGCATTTTTAAAGACAGGCGCGGCTTTGTCTTTATTGATGGCTACGATCACTTTGGATTTGTTGATGCCGCCGATATGCTGGATCTGTCCGGATACGCCTAAGGCAATGAGAAGCTCCGGCTTGACCTGAACACCGGTGATGCCAAGATAAGAGGATTTCGGCAGCCACTTATTGTTTTCTGCAACCGGTCTGGAACAGCCGACTTCGCCACCCAGGATCCGGGCCAGTTGACGGCACATCTCAAGATCTTCTTCGGCGGCGAGACCGCGGCCAACATCAACGATACGTTTGGCTGCAACAAGGTTGACGCCGCCTTCTTTTTTCTCATTGAGAGAGAGTCTTTTAAGTCCGGTTGACGCTTCGCCCGGGATACGTGCAATATCGGCTGTTCCTGTGTGGTCCAAAGCTATATCAAAAATACCGCCGGAGATCGTCACTACGCCATAAGGTTTGGAAAAAACCTCTTTTCGAAACGCAGTACCCCCATAAACGGTACGTCGGCATACGAGAGTATCGTCCTGAAGGGACAATTCGCTGACCGCGCTGAGAACAGCCGTATCTAAATAGACGGATATTTTTCCGGCAAGTGCTTTGCCGCGGATGCTGTTGTTGATCAGAACAATGGCGCCCGGTACGGCTTTTACGGCATCAGCGATGGCGGCTGCGTAATCTTCCGGTGCCTGGCCTTCGGAAACAGGACAGTATAAAATTTGATCTGCGCCGCAGGATGCGGCTTCTTTAGCATCCGCTTCACTGCCGAATACGATGGCGGTAACGGCATCTGCCAGAGTCCTGGCGCCTGCACAGAATTCCGGCAGAACATGATAATTGTCACTTACAATAAAAATTGACTGAATTGCCATAATGAATGAACCTCCTCGATAAATTTTTTAAAACTAAAATCCCTCTTTTTTCAAAAATTGCACAAGGGCGTCAACGGCTTCTGCATGATCACCTTCAACAATTTCCTGGCGGCGGTCCTGCTGTTTGGGAGCGAGCTGTTCAAGAGCGGTGACAGAAGGGATCATTTCCTCGTCAATTGATAATATGTTCACTGGCTTTTTGCCGGCCTTCATAATATCGCGCATGCCTGGCACCGAAGGAACGTTGATCTCTGAGGAGACAGATATTACGGCCGGGAGAGTCACTTCCAGTATTTCCACAGCATCTTCTAAAGTACGTTCAACCTCCAGAGCGTTGTCAGAAACAATCCTGATGGCAGTTACGTTATTGACAACAGGAATGCCAAGCAAAGTTCCTGCCTGAATGCCAACTTCCTGTGAATATAAATCACTGGAACCGGCGCCGCATAGTACGACATCAAATTCGCCGATGGCCTTTAGCGCTGCCGCGATGGCCCTGGCCGTCTGCAAAGAATCGGAGAAGCTGTGGACATCATCGATCACCAGAGCTAATGCGTCGGCTCCGCGGGATAATATATCTTTGCGGATTTTTGAGTTTTCCAGTGCAGAACTGGAACCGATGCTTAATGCAATGACGCTGGCCTTTGTCTCCGCTGCCAGCTTTTTACCGCTTTCCAGCGCGTTTAGATCATACTGGCTGATAGCCAGAGACGCTTTGTCCATGGAAAGCTCACGATTCGGCAAAACGATAATGCCTTCTTCATTTGGAACAATCTTACAACATGTAATAATTTTTTTCATCATCCGTTACCTGTTATTCCTTTCTTTTTTTGTTCTGCTTGCTTCCGGTTTGAATGGTTTATTTTTGTCAAAGTGACACTTTCACGAGAAAGTACTTTCAATATACTTTCTCGTGAAAGTTTGTGTATTATAAATATAATAAAATTAATCCCATTTGTCAACGATGAATTTAAAAAGCAAAAATATCCAAAAAAATAAATAGTAAATAACAAAAACATGGTTGACTTAACCATTCACGATGTGTTATAGTTTTAGAACATAATACTTTCACGTAAAAGTTATAAAGTGAATCATTTGGATAATTACAGCCAATAAATTTCACGTAAAAGTATCATAAAAATCAAGGAGGAAATTGCGAATGGAAGAAAAAAAGGTTCTTGCCGAATTGAAAGACGGTGTGCTGGTCATTATGATCAACAGAAATGAAAGACGAAATGCCATTGATCCGGAAACTTCGGCAATCATGGAAGATATTTTAAATCAGGCAGAAAAAGATCCGGGTGTTGGCTGTATCATCATTACAGGCGCCGGGGACAGAAGCTTTTGTTCAGGTGAAGATTTGAGCGCTTATGATGAAAATGGTACCTGTCAGACGATTATGGATCACGGATTTGCCGGCATCACAGAGCGTCTTTGCGCGAAACCGATCATCTGCGCCGCAAACGGTACGGCAGTAGCAGGCGGCCTTGAAATTGCTCTCTCCTGCGATATTATTGTGGCCGCTGAGCATGCAAGATTTGGCCTTTCTGAAGTGAAAATCGGTTTTCTGGCAACAAGCGGCGGCCTGATTCGTCTTCCAAAGGTTATTCCGTACAGGATCGCATCGGAAATGTGCCTGACGGGGCAGCTCATTTCCGCGCAGCGCGCATATGAAATTGGCCTGATCAATTATGTTGTTCCCGCAGATCAGGTGATGGCCAGGTCCATGGAGCTTGCCAGGGTCATTGCGGCAAACGCGCCGATTTCTCTGAAGCTTACAAAGGAGATTTTTCATATTGCGACACAGGTATCCGAGGAAGATGCACAGCGTTTCTGTAATCGGTGCTGGGATTACATTGAAAAAACCGAGGATGCGGTTGAGGGGCCAAGGGCATTTCTTGAAAAGCGTAAGCCAAACTGGCAGGGAAAATAACACACGATAATGTTCCCGGAAGGGAAGTTATAAAACATTGCAGTTACATTTTTATTATGAGGAGGGATGAATGATGAATTTTAAAATGACAGAAGAACAGGAATTGATGGTTCAGGCTATTGAAGAAGCGATGACACGGGAAAATTTAGAAAGTTATTTTCAGGATTGTGACAAAAAAGGGGAACATCCTGAGAAATTCTGGGATATCTTAAAGGAGCTTGGATGTTTCAGTATGTTTCTGCCGCAGGAAGCGGGCGGCGAAGGTGAAGGCGCTGTCACGATGTTTCTTGTGATGGAAGCGCTGGGCCGCTGTGGAGCGCCTGTTTACCTGTTCTGGGATCATGTTAAAGCAGATGCCCTGCTGGAAAATGGCACAAAAGAGCAGGTCGACAAATTCATGCCGCTGTTTTTTGAAGGTCACCCGGCTTACGCTCAGGGATTTTCAGAGCCGACAGCAGGCACGGACTTATCCAGTGATACGATTTTAACAACTTACACACGCAGGAACGGCAAGGTTTATATCAATGGCCACAAGCATTTTATATCCGGCGCGCAGAACAGCGATTATTGCCTGACGTTGGCTAAAAACAGCGAAAATCCTGAGCAGCTGACTTTATGGTTTGTACCGACCAATGTGCCGGAATGCAAGAAAGAGCCGATGGAAAAAATGGGCCTGAATATGGAAAATGTTAACGATATCTGGTTTGACAATGTTGAAATTGAAGAAAAGGATATGTTCAGCACAGAGGGCAACGGCCTTTTGGCCACATCCAAGGGCTTTGACTATGAGCGCCTGATTGACGCCTTTAATGCTTATGGGCAGGCTTTATGCGCATTTGAAGACGCGTGCCGTTATGCCAATCAGAGAGTGGCTTTTGGTAAGGAAATCGGTAAGCTGCAGTTGATTCAGAATCATGTGATGGAAATGGCTGTGCGCATTTACGCGATGCGTGATATGCTATTACATTTTGCATGGAATAAAGATAATGGCTGCCTGAAACGCGAGGAAGCCTCCATTGCGAAACAGTACTGCTCCGAGTCGGCCAATATCGTTGTGGATCATGCAATGCAGATTATGGCAGGTATTGGATTCTGCGGCAGTCGTGTGAGCCGGATCTACCGCGATCTGAGAATTACACGTATTTCCGGCGGTACAGGCGAAATTCAGACGGTAATCGCAAGTAAACAGATTTTAAAGAGATACCGTTAAAATGTAAGAAAAAAGGAGACCGGTATGAATTTTAAATTAAATGAAGAACAGGAACTGTTGATTGAGGCCATCCGTGAATTTACAGAAGGCGAGATTGCCCCAATTGCAGCCGAGCTGGATGAGCAGGAAAGATTTCCGGAAGAACTGATTCCGCAGCTTGGAGAAATCGGTGTCATGGGGATCCCGGTTCCGGAAAAATATGGCGGCGTTGGGATGGGTGAACTGGAATACGTGATGGCTGTTGAGGAAATTTCCAAGGTCTGCGCAAGTACCGGCGTCACAGTGTCCGCCCATACGTCCCTTTGCTGCTGGCCGATTTTGGCATACGGTACGGAAGAACAGAAAGAAAAATATCTTCCTGAGCTGGCTTCCGGTGAAAAACTTGGCGCGTTTGCGCTTACGGAACCGGGTGCCGGAACAGATGCGGCTATGCAGACAACAACGGCTGTCGATATGGGAGGCTACTATCTCCTGAACGGAACCAAGATCTTTATTACAAATGGTTCCTATGCGGATGTTTATATTGTCTTTGCCATGACGGATAAAAGCCGCGGCAACAAAGGCATTACAGCGTTCATCCTTGAAAAAGGCATGGAAGGGTTTTCATTTGGAAGCAAGGAGCACAAAATGGGGATCCGTGGTTCTGCTACCTATGAATTGGTATTTGACGACGTAAAGGTTCCAAAGAGAAATCTTTTGGGTAAAGTCGGCAAAGGTTTCAGGATCGCAATGTCAACGCTTGACGGCGGCCGTATCGGTATTGCGGCCCAGGCGCTGGGTATTGCCCAGGGAGCTATTGATTCCGCTTCCGATTACGTAAAAGATCGTGTTCAGTTTGGACGTTCGATTTCTTCTTTCCAGAATACACAGTTCAAACTCGCTGAAATGCAGACACGCGTGGAAGCGGCGCGTTATCTGGTATATCGCGCGGCGTGCAGGATGGATTCCGGGGAAAGCTATACATCCGAGGCTGCAATGGCAAAATTGTTTGCGTCAGAAACTGCGAGAGATGTAACCTGCCAGGCTGTTCAGCTTTATGGCGGCTACGGCTTTATTCGTGAGTATCAGATAGAAAGAATGATGCGTGATGCCAAGATCACGGAGCTTTACGCAGGGACAAGCGAAGTACAGAAAATGGTCATTGCAGCGCATATGGGCATTAAATAAGCGGGTATTACATAAGCAACAGGGGGTTGGCTCATGGGAGAAATCATTTTTTCCATTTGTGTGGGCGGTTTTCTGGTCATATCCGGGATCGCGTTGAACCTTTATCTGAGATATGAAGAAAAAAACAATTTAGAGGAATAGAGGTGTTGACGGAAGTTCCCGTATGACCATACAAAAGAAAGGGAAGCTGCACAGTGAATATATTTTTGATTGGAGTTATTGTTAGCATCGTTGTTTACATGGTGGTCGGCCTTTATGCCGGCCGCTCTGTAAAAGGTGTGAATGATTATTATGTAAGCGGACGGAATGCGCCTACTTTGCTGATATCAGGCACTCTCTTTGCGTCCATGCTGTCAGTGAACGGCTTTATGGGGGATCAGGGCTGGTGCTATTCAGGCAATATAACATCACTGGTTTTGCTGAATGCCATGTGTGCCTGCGGCTATGTTTTTGGCCCGCTCTGTTTTGGCAGATATCTGAGACGCTCGGAATGTACAACGATGCCCGAGTACTTCGGTACGCGTTATCAGGATCCGAAGATCCGCAGAGTAGCCGGTATTATTACGATCGTCTCATTAATGGCCTATTTATTGGCCTGCATTACCGGTGTTGGCATATTGATGCAGGAATTAACAGGTTTTTCTTATAACACATGTCTTCTGCTTGCCTGGCTGTGTTTTACGGCATTTACATTTTATTCAGGTTCCAAAGGGGTCGTGCTGACGGATACGATCATGTTTCTTGTTTTCCTTTTTGGCGCAATATTGGCGGGGCCTGTGATTTTTAAGGCTCAGGGCGGAATCGGAGAACTTTTAACAAATCTGATGAACAACCCGGAGGCGCCGGAGGGATTATTGGATTTCCATGGCAATATTGCAGGAACAGGAGCCAATGATGTGTTTGGCGCCATGATGTACGCGATCACCATGGGTATGATCTGGTTTATTACCGTTGCTGTGTCGCCATGGCAGGCCGGAAGAAATCTGATGGCAAAAAGTGAGCATGTAACATTTCGGGCCGGAGCTGTAGCTGCAATCTGTACAGTTGTATTTTTGCTGTATTTAAATCTGCAGTCTGTTGCGGTTTTGAATCTGAATGCAGGTCTGGAGGATTCACAGATAGTATTGATATGGGCTTCCTATCATGTCTTGCCGAAGCTCATTGGCACATTGCTTTTGGCAGGTATTATGGCAGCGGGCCTGTCCAGCGCGTCGACTTTTTTATCGGTTGTTGGATTTTCTGTGACGTCGGATATCATCCAGGGGAAATTCGAAAGTGAAAAAGAGCAGCTTCGGTTTAGCCGGATCGTGATGCTGATCGTAGGTATTATTTCGTTGATCCTCGCTTACATGGGGCTTGGCGGTATCAGGATCATCGCCTGGTTTGCATCGACGATTATTGCGGCCAGTTGGGCGGTTCCGGGGATAGGAAGCATAGTGAGTTCAAAAATGTCAAAAACCGGCGCAAGATGGGCGATGACAGCCGGATTTTCAGGTTTTATCGTCACAAAATGTCTGGTGGGTTTTGGAATAGAGCCGGCTGCGTCGCTGTTTGTCAACTTCCTGGATCCGTTTTTCATTGGATTGTTTTTGAGCATTATTTTCGCGGTGATTGGCAGCCGACTTTATCCGGTTGGAGAGGATGAAAGAAAATACAGAGAAAATCTTCTGATATTGCCGGAATCTGAAAGGGTTGCGGCGGAGTATAAAAGAGACCGCTGTTATGGTGTTGTCCTTATCATAACGGGAATTCTTACAACGTGTTTCTTATTGTTTGGATGGGCGCTTCCATATAATAGTATGCGTTAAGTTTGATCCATATTTCAAGATGTGGAGAAAGGAGTAAATGATGAAACCACTTCGCTCACTTAAAGTTCTGGACCTGACGGACGGTAATCCGTATGCTGGCAGTATGCTTGCCGATTATGGTGCCAGGGTCCTGAAAATCGAACCTTTGGACGGTGACCCGGTTCGACGCAAAGGTGCGGCGCCCGGTGAGGCCGAAGGTCCTTATGCGGCATATTACGGACGCAACAAGCAGAGTATGACACTTGATATCACAAGGCCGGAGGGTATGGACATTCTCAGACGCCTCCTGCCGCTTTATGATATCGTTATCGTCAATCGATCTGAAGCACAGATGGCGGAACTGGGATTGAGTTATGAACAGGCAAAGGCCATTCATCCGAAGATCGTCTATGGGTTCCTGACACCATTTGGTGAGGAAGGTCCGTGGAAAGATCTGCCGGATTATGATCTTCTGATTCTTGCGCGTACCGGTTTGCTTGAAAAGACCGGTTTTCCTGAAAGGCCGACCAGGTTTGGTTTTCCTATCGGTTATTTTTACAGCGGCTGGCATTTGGCAGCGGGTGTGCTGGCCGCTTATATTCAGGCCCAGGATACGGGTGAAGGTCAGAAGGTATCTACAAGTACATGGCATACGGTGATGTCGCTGGATGATACTTTTGCGGAATGCCTGGCTGGTTTGAATGTTCTGCCGAAGCGTCTGGGCAACGGCTTCCCGACCACCAATCCGACAGATACATTCAAATGCAAAAACGGGTGGTTTGCACTGAGTATTGGCAGTGATGATCAGTGGATCGCTTTCGCGAAAACCGTCGGCAATGATGTTTGGGCAGAGGATCCGCGGTACTCCCATGATCCGGCGCGCTCCATGGTCAATTATTTTGGTGACCTGGATCAGCAGCTGAGCGATTATTTTGCCGGTATTACCATTGAAGAAGCGGAGAATATCTGTAATAAAGCAATGGTGCCCGGCGGCCCGTGCAATACCGTGAAAGAGCTTGCGCAGGGGAATCAACAGGTTGAAGCGCGTGAGATGATCCTGCGTGTTGGTGATGATCTGCAGCTTGGTATGCCGGCAAAGTTCATGCGTGATGACAGTCATGATAATGATATCACGCCTGCGCACGCACTGGGCGCGGATACAGCATCCGTCCTGTCGGAGCTGGGACTGAGTGACGCTGAAATTGCCGGTCTTATGAACGGCAGGATCGTCTGAGAAAGGAGAATGGCAATGTCTGAACATGAAAAGAAAGGCGTGCTGAGCGGCCTGAAGGTACTTGACTTTACGATTGCTCTGGCCGGCGCTTATACGGCATGGCAGTTGGCGGATCTGGGTGCTGAAGTTTGGAAGGTAGAGCGTTTTGGCTCAGGTGATCAGGCCCGTTACTGGAATCCGTGTGTCAGGGAATTTGGCGGGCAGAGTACCCTGTTTATTGCTTTCAATAAGAATAAGCAGAGTATAGAAATTGATCTTTCCAAACCGGAAGGTAAGCAGATCATTTATGATATGGCAAAGCAGGCGGATGTTGTGCTTGAGAATTTTAAGAGCGGTTCGATTGACCGCCTGGGACTTGGTTATGAAAGACTGAAAGAAATCAATCCGAAGCTTGTATTTCTGTCGCTGAGTGGTTTCGGCGGTTCAGGTCCATTGATGAAGTATCCTTGCTATGACGCGATTGCAGCCGCGCGCAGCGGGTTTGCAGGCAGCAACGGCGAACCGGACGGCGCGCCGATGAAGGCGGGGAACGCGCTTGGAGATACGCTGACGGGGACCTATGCATTTTCAGCAGTTCTCATGGCTTTAATTGAGGCACGCAGGAGCGGAGTTGGATGTCATATTGATATCGGTATGACAGATGTTGGGATGCAGAGCGTGGGAGAAACGATGATTGATTATGGCCGTACAGGCGCGACGCAGACCCGTTTCGGCAACCATGACCGGTTGATAGCGCCTTATGGTGTGTTTGAAGCGCGCGACGGATGGGCAGTCATTATTGCAGATACGGAAACGCGCTGGCAGGCCGCCTGCGACGCCCTGGGCGTACCGGGACTTAAAAAGGATCCGCGCTTTGTGGACAATCGTGCCCGCATAGCCAACAGAGACGCGCTTGTTGTCGAGATCGAGGCGGTTACCCGTACATTGTACCGAAATGAAATTGAGAAGAAGCTTCTGGCCGTTGGTGTTCCGGCTTCCGAGGTGCTGCCATTTATTGAGGCATATACTTCTGAACATGCAAACGCAACGGGTGTGACCAGACTGGTTCATCAGGAAAAAGTTGGACAAATGCGTTTCTATAACAATCCGCTTCGTTTTAATAACGAACTGTGTGAAATTCGCTGCGGCGCCCCGCTGCTTGGTCAGCATACAAGGAAGGTGCTGCAGGATATTGGTTACACGGATGCGCAAATCGACAAGCTGTATGTGGACAATGTTGTGGCAAGTACCATGATCTGATAACCAGTGTGCAGTAGAACTTTTTAACACATTAAAGGAAAAGAAAGAGAGTTGCTATTATGACAATGCAAAATAAAGTTACGAGCAGATACAAATGGCTTATGTTGGTTATGTGCGGGTTTGGATACGCCGGTACCTGCATGAATATCTGGATGTTTTACAGCTATTATTCTTTGATGCAGGTGTATTTTAATGCAACCAATACCCAGATGGGTTATATTGGTACGATCACAGGTCTTGTGATGATTGTTTGCTGGCCTCTTGGCGGTATGGTTGCCGACAAAATTAAGATGAGAACAGCATATGTTGGCTGTATGATATTCTCAATCGTTGATTTCATCGTTCTGGCTTTTTCAAATTCATTTAGTTTATATCTTGTTACGGTGTTCCTGTCCTGCTTTATGATGGGTGTCTATTATACTCTGTTTGGAAAGATCGTTAAGGGCGTTTCAACCCCTGAAACAGAAGGTAAGAATACAGGTTATTTCTGGGCGCTGTATGCGCTTGGCGGTTCGATCATAGGTGCGCTTGGTTCTTATTTTGTTACAAAGTATGATCTTGGCGGCTGGCGTCTTTTGATGTACTGCTTCATCGTTGTTGATATCATCTGTACGATCATTTGCGTCACTTCATTGAAAGAAGATAAATTCAATGACTGGAGCGTACTTGAGGCTGATGAAGCGCCTAAGTTTCGGTTCAGTCAGGTTAAAAAGGTATTGCTGATGCCTGAAATCTGGGTTGCAGGTCTTATCTACTTTACAATGCTGATGATTACCTGTGCAGGTATTATGGCTGTCAGCATGATGAGTACCATTTATATGGTGCCGCTTGGTATCGTTACATTTATCGGCATTTTCCGTCAGTATCTCGGCCGTGTGATACTCAGTCCGTTGTCAGGCGCATTGATTGATAAGATGGGGTCTTCCATGCGAGTGATCCGTATCTTTGTGCTGATTACGCTGGCCGGTTTTGCAATGTTTTTCATCTTCCCGATGGGTGATAAATTCTTCTGGGTCGGTATCCTTCTGGTAGTGGCTTGTACGATTGGTTATGGCATGCAGTCTCCTTGCTGGATGACACCGATCTCTGAGATCCAGGTTCCGATTACTTATCACGGAACCGCGATCGGTTTATATAATGCCATTGGGTGTATCTCCGATGCGTTTATCTATGTCTTGACCGGTATGTGGGTTGACAAATACGGTGACATCACCGGTAATAGGATTTCCTTCACATTTATTGGCGCCATGCTGATTCTGTGCGTTGTACTTACTATCGTAGAGAGTCGCATGATCGCAAAACGCAGAGATGCACTGGGCCATGCAGTTTAAATAAGGCCTGATATAGACTCCCTTCATTATAAAAGGCAAAGCCGGGTGGCTTTGCCTTTTACTCTTTTACTCTTATATTCTGATGTTCTTATACGTAGGTAGGCGGTTCCGGCGCAATGACGATTCGGCTCTCTACTGGTTCGTCGTGGAGCTGGGCCAGAAGAATCCGCGCGCTTTCATGGCCGCCAAAGATAAACCGCGGTCTGCTGGTTAAGATCTTTATGCCCGGAATGAGGGGCACATCCGCATCGGAGAGCAGAGCGATCCCTGGTTTTTCCAGATGGGTGTGATAGAGGGCAGCACACAAATGCTTGACCATGATTCCCCAACTGCAGATAACGGAGATTTTTTCGGATGAATTGGAAAGCTTTGGCAGTATGAACTGAACGAGCGACTGCTGGCAGACATTATCTGCAAGGCTGTTGCCACTGGCCGGGAAAGTGTCAGACTGGACGTATGGCATTTTGCAGATTTCCAGAGAGGTCCCCGGATAAAGTTCAAGTGCCTGCTTTAAACCGGTTATACGGTATTCCTCCTGTAAAGTCTGAACATCCGGCTGCCAGTATAATAATTTGGTTGTGCCCTCGCCCAAAAGACGGCAGGCAACTTCAAAAGCACCTCTTTCATAATCAAAGCTGACAGAACCCAATTCATCTTCTTCAGGGCAGCAGTCGCAGCCTACAAAAGGAAGGTGATAGTCGGCAATCTGCCGGCTGCATACGGGGGACAAGCCTTCAGAAGCAATGTATATAATGCCGTCGGTACGTCTTTGTAAAACACTTTCTACATAATCGGGATTATCAGCATTTGGCTGAACCTGGAAATCCATTAATAACAGACCATATCCATTGGAAATAAGTTCTTCGCGGATGCCCTGCAAAATACCATAGAAACGACTATGGGTAATCGATCTTTCCAGTGCGACAGCTATGCATTTTGTGCTGTTTTTGCGTAAAGAACGGGCAGTCTCGTTAGGAACATAATTCAGTCTTTTTGCTGCTTCTAAAACAGCAGCTCTTGTTTTCGCGGATATCTTTTGATTGGGATTGTGATTCAATACGTAACTGACGGTTGTGTGTGAGACTCCCACAGCAGAGGCGATATCCTTTATGGTAGTTCGCGTCATTCTAATAAACATCCTCCAAATAGCCTATATACATTTAATTATTGGAAAAAATAATTCTATCATAGTATAGCAAAATTTTATTTCTTTGTAAAGATGATTGATTTTTACTGCTGCGTTGGCATTGCATACATTCATCTTTATGTTTTGTAAGTAGCCATACATAGCAAAACCACCCTTGTACTTTGGCAAGTAAGGGTGGTTAAGCAAAAAAATGGAGCATACGGGACTTGAACCCGTGACCTCCACACTGCCAGTGTGGCGCGCTCCCAACTGCGCTAATGCCCCAGAAATGATTTCCTTTTACAGTATATCACAGATTCTGAAGAAATCAAGAAAAGTATTGAAATATGTTGTGAAAAATTAGTTGTATAGGTAACTATTCAGCCGACCCCTAAGTAAGGGGTCGGCAATACACCGGCTAAAA
>CAYURX010000047.1:0-16894 GCA_964447245.1 uncultured Coprococcus sp.
GCTGAAGGAGTTTGAGTATCTGGGCAGCGACAGAGCCTACGAGGTGGTGGTGACCAATACCAATCGGATTGCGGACATGTGCGAGAAGATCGCCCCGGTGCGCCCGGACAAATGCCCGCCGGTGATCCCGGATTCCGACAAGACGCTGCGGGAAATTTGCTATAACAGGGCCCATGAACTGTATGGGGATGAACTGCCGTCCATTGTGGTGGAACGGTTGGAGAGAGAACTCAATTCCATCATTGGCAACGGATTCGCCGTTATGTATATTATTGCGCAGAAACTGGTGTGGAAATCCGTGGCGGACGGTTATCTGGTCGGTTCCAGAGGTTCCGTCGGTTCTTCCTTTGTTGCCTATATGGCCGGGATTACGGAAGTCAATTCCCTGCAGGCCCATTATCTGTGTCCGAATTGTCATTATGTGGACTTTACATCAGACTATGTAAAAAGCTTTTCAGGGCGTTCCGGCTGCGATATGGAAGACCGTATCTGCCCGAAATGCGGCCAGCCGCTTTCGAAGGAAGGACACGATATTCCGTTTGAAACCTTCCTTGGATTCAAAGGCAACAAGGAGCCGGATATTGACCTGAATTTCTCCGGTGATTACCAGAGTAAAGCCCATGCCTATACGGAAGTTATTTTCGGTAAGGGCAAAACCTTCCGTGCCGGAACCGTTGGTACGCTGGCCGACAAGACGGCTTATGGCTATGCCATGCATTATTATGAAGATCATGAGCAGCATAAGCGTTCCTGCGAACTGACCCGTATCGCCAACGGATGTGTGGGTGTCCGACGGACGACGGGGCAGCATCCGGGCGGTATCATCGTTGTACCCCACGGTGAGGAGATTTATTCATTTACGCCGGTGCAGCATCCGGCCAATGACCAGACGACGAAGATCGTTACGACCCATTTTGATTATCATTCCATTGACCATAACCTGTTAAAGCTTGATATTCTCGGACATGATGATCCGACCATGATTCGTATGCTGGAAGATATTACCGGCGTGGACGCCACGAAAATACGGCTGGATGATCCGGAAGTATTGTCGTTGTTTCATGGTCTGGAGGCGCTCCATATTACACCTGAGGATATCGGCGGTGTGGATCTGGGTTCCCTTGGCATACCGGAGTTTGGTACGGAATTTGTTATGCAGATGCTGCGTGATACGAAGCCGAAGGCTTTTTCGGATCTGGTGCGTATCTCAGGTCTGTCCCATGGGACGGACGTGTGGCTTGGCAACGCCCAGACCTTGATTCAGGAGGGCAAAGCCGAAATTTCCACAGCCATCTGTACCCGTGATGACATTATGATTTATCTGATCGACAAAGGCGTGGAATCCGAGCAGTCCTTTAAGATCATGGAGAGTGTCCGAAAGGGAAAAGGACTGACACCGGAAAATGAAAAAGTCATGACAGAGCATGGCGTGCCGGACTGGTATCTCTGGTCATGTAAGAAAATTAAATATATGTTCCCGAAGGCCCATGCGGTGGCCTATGTTATGATGGGTATCCGTATTGCCTGGTTTAAGATCCATGAACCGCTGGCTTACTATGCCGCATTTTTCACCATCCGCGCGACCGCTTTTGATTATGCGCTGATGTGTCAGGGCAAGGCGGCCATTGACGCCCATATCCGCACTTATAAAGCCAATCCGAATCTTTCCAAGAAAGACCAGGATACATTGCGTGATATGAAAATCGTCCAGGAATTTTACGCCAGAGGCTTTTCTTTCCAGAAAATTGACCTGTACCGTTCAGATGCCATTAAATTTCAGGTGGTTGACGGACAATTGCTGCCGCCTTTCTCCGTCATTGAAGGCATGGGCGGTATTGCCGCGGAGGCGCTGGCAGTGGCGGCCAAAGGCGAACCGTTCCTGTCAAAAGATGATATCCGCCAGCGGGCCAAAGTCAGTGCGTCAGTCTTAGACACTATGGGCGAATTGGGATTACTGGGCGATCTGCCGGAAAGCAATCAGCTGTCTATCTTTGACATCATGTAGTTGACCTGACTCTTGATATTCCAGGAGGGGAATGCTATACTGGTTTTATGAATTTCAGTCATTGACTGGTGAAGAATATGTTAACAGACATAAGGGAAAAGGATGACTTATGAATTTAAAGCATTTGAATTATTATATTGAAATCGTCAAACATCAGAGTTTTACGAAAGCGTCAAAGGAATTGTTTGTGTGCCAGTCCGCACTCAGCAAGGCGGTTAAATCTCTGGAGAATGAGTTTGGTGTTGAACTGATTGACAGGCGTTCCAAGGAATTCCGGCTGACACCGGAGGGACGGATCATGTTTGAAAATGGGCAGGATATGCTGCGTATTGTCAATGAACAGACAGAACGGCTCTACAGCAGTCTGAAAAGTCAGGGCGGTAAGCTGTATGTCGGTATACCGCCGGTTATCTCAACGGCTTATTTCATTCCGATCATCTTTGGCTTCAGAGAAAAGTATCCGGATATTGACCTGCATATTGTGGAGGAAGGCGCCAATACGGTACGGAAACTGGTGGATGAAGCGGAGGTTGATATCGGTGTGGTTTTGCTTCCGTTTCCTTATGATGCCCAGTATCATGTGATACCGGCCATGTCATCGGAAAATGTGCTGGTGGTGAACAACAGCCACAGACTGGCCGGGTGCAAAGAGGTGGCTTTCAGCGAACTGAAGGATGAAAAATTGCTGGTGCTGAATAAGACGTATATGCTCTACGATATTATTGTGAATAGCTGCCAGACGGCAGGCTTTACGCCGAATATTGTCTGTGAGAGTTCCCAGTGGGATTTCCTTGCGGAAATGGTCGAATTAAATCAGGGCATTACGATTTTGCCAAGGCCGATCCTGCAGCGTTTTTCTTCGGAAAAGATATGTGCCATCAAGTTAAAGGAACCGGAATTTCCATGGAATATTGCGCTGATCGTACGTAAAGAAAAATACATATCGAATCCGATCAAATTATTTACAGAATATGTGAAAACATTCTGTGAGACAGACAACAGTGGTAAGGCAAGAAGATGAAAAAGCATCCGTACAAAAAACAGAAACAACAAAAAATACGAAGTCGTTTCCAGTGGAAAGATGTAAGGCCATTTTTTATTGAGGGGCCGTGGAAAGATCAAAGATCCATCATACAGACAGTGATCGTTTTGGCGGTCATGACGGCGGTGGCGGTTTACTCATGGACAACGGCGGATGAAGCCCGCCAATGGCTCTGGTTGTCAGCCGGCATCATTGCTGTTACGGCCATATGCAGTCTGGTGAGATTCCGATACCGCTTCTATATGGAACTGATCCTGACGGCGGCAGCGCCTGCACTGGTGTTTATGCTGGTGGAGAATTATACCCATCTGCTGAGTCAGATGTGGGAAGGCCCTGTGATCTTAAATATTATGATTTACTACCTCTTTTTTGGATTGATGATTTTTCTGACCGGAAGGACACGGTGGGGACTGATCATTGGTTCAGTTCTGCTGGCACTGGCGGGTCTGGCCAATTATTTTGTCCTGCGGTTTCGTTCTTCACCCATATTGCCATGGGATCTGTATTCTGTCGGCGTTGCGGCATCGGTGGCGGACAATTTTGAATATATTTTAACGGTCCGGGCCTGCAATGTGATTTTGCTTTTTATTTTGTTATGGACGCTATGCTGGAAAATGCAGATAAAAATCCGTGTCCTTAATCGCAGAGTTTTGGGAACCGTCATCATGCTGGCGGCGGTGCTGGGCTTTGGACATTATGTACAGACAGATCAGGCCATTGCTGATTTTGGAATGGATACAACCTTATTTACGCCGACGGTGCTGTACCGGAATAATGGACTGGTGCTCAGTTTTATCGTCAATATGCGTTATCTGGACGTGGAGAAGCCGGAAGGCTATTCCGAAGAAAAATTACAGCAGATCCAGGAGGCAATCACCTCAGAGCGGGAAGATGATCAGACAGTGGCGGACGGTGGAACATCAGGGGAGAAGCCAAATATAATCGTAGTCATGAATGAAGCGTTTTCTGATCTGACGGTACTCGGCGATTATGAGACCAATACGGAGGTGCTGCCGTTTATCAATTCTTTGCAGGAGAATACGCAAAAAGGCTGGATGTACGCATCCGTGAAGGGCGGCAATACGGCCAATACGGAATTTGAATTTTTAACCGGTTTATCCATGTACTTTCTGCCGGTGGGAAGTATTCCGTATCAGCAGTATATCCGTTCCGAAATGCCGGCTCTTTGCAGTCAGTTAGGGGAGATCGGATATACATCCGTTGCCATTCATCCGTATTATGCATCAGGATGGAACCGAAATAAGATCTACGACTATTTTGGGTTTGATGAAATGTATTTCAAAAATGATCTGGTCAACCCTGAGATTTTAAGAACCTATGTCAGCGACTGGTCAACCTATGAAAAGATCATTGAACGGTATGAGGAGCGAGAAGAAGGGGAACGTTTCTTCTTCTTTGATGTGACCATGCAGAATCACGGCAGTTACGTCAAACGCTATGATAATTTTGTGCCGGATGTGTCGGTTACAGGCGGCAGCGGTACTTACCTGGATGCAACAGAACAGTATTTATCCCTGATCAAACGTTCAGATGAAGCTTTTCAGGAGCTGGTCGAATACTTTGCGGGTCAGGAAGAACCGACGATCATTCTCATGTTTGGCGACCATCAGCCTGCGGATTATGTGGTCCGGGCGGTGGATGACGGTAAAAGTCATACATCGGAAGGGGAAGACTTTGCTTACGGCCTGCCGGGCGGCGCTGACCCCAATGAGCGATGGGAACGTTATAAAGTACCGTTTATCATGTGGGCCAATTATGATATTGAAGAAAGTCAGGGCGACGAGACGAGCGCCAATTACCTGGCGGTTCGGCTGTTGGAAGCGGCGGGGCTGCCGCTGACGGATTTCCAGTTCTATCTGAAAAAACTGTCCGAAGAAATGCCGGTTATATCGGCGCATGTGACCTACCTGCGTGATCCGGAGGAATCATCCACAGATGAGGAAGATTTGCTGGAACTGACCAGCCGGTATTTTTATCTGGAGTATAATGCGCTGATGGACACGAAGCACCGGCTTGAAAATTTCTTTACATATCATGAAAATTAACTATTGCTAAATGCCGAAATAAGTGCTATAATACACAGGATAGTATGTTAACCTTTTACAAAGAGTGGGCGAAAGTCCACTCTTTGTACGTGTTTGGAAATCTTTATTCGGAAAGGAAGTGAGTGACATGGCGAAAAAAGATTATGAGAGCAGAACGGAAGCTTTGGTGATGCCGATTTTGGAAGAAAAAGGATTTGAACTTGTCGATGTGGAATGGGTGAAGGAAGGTGCCAACTGGTATCTGCGCGCTTATATTGACAAGGAGAACGGTATTACGGTGGATGACTGCGAAGTGGTCAGCAGAGCGCTCAGTGATTTACTGGATGAAGAAGATTATATATCTGAGAATTACATTCTGGAAGTCAGTTCACCGGGGCTTGACCGTCCTTTAAAGAAGGAAAAGGACTTTGCCAGAAGCATCGGCAAGGATGTGGAGGTGAAGCTGTTTAAAGCCATCAACAAAGAAAAAGAATTTGTCGGTGTGCTGAAAGATTATGATGAAGACACAGTGACACTTGAAATGGAAGATGGATCCGGGATGACGTTTAAGCGGTCCGACATCGCGCGCATCCGGCTGGCCTTCTTCTTTTAACAGAGCTGTTTGAGCATAGAGGAGGAATTAATAAAATGAATGAAGGACGCGAATTGATTGAAGCATTGGGACAGATAGAGAAGGAAAAGGGCATCAGCAAGGAGATCCTGCTGGAAGCCATCGAGAATTCTCTTGTGGCCGCATGCAAGAACGAATATGGCAAGGCTGACAACATCCGTGTCATTATGAACCGTGAGACAGGCGATATCAAAGTATATGCCGAGAAGACGGTCGTTGAGGAAGTGGACGATCCTGAACTTGAGATCAGCATTGCCGACGCGAAATTAAAGGACAGTACTTACGAGTTGGGCGACACGGTTCAGATTGAAGTCGTACCGCGCAATTTCGGGCGTATTGCAGCGCAGAAAGCCAAGCAGGTCGTTGTCCAGAAGATCAGGGAAGAAGAACGCAAGTCTTTGTATAATGAATATTACGGTCGTGAGAAAGATATTGTGACAGGTATCGTTCAGCGTTATAACGGCAGAAATATCAGTGTGAATCTCGGTAAGGTAGATGCGGTTCTGACTGAAAATGAGCAGGTGAAGGGTGAAGTTTTCCGTCCGACAGAACGGATCAAGCTTTTTATCGTTGAAGTCAAGAATACAACAAAGGGGCCGAAGGTAACGGTTTCCCGTACCCATCCTGAGCTGGTCAAACGTCTCTTTGAGGCTGAAGTGACGGAGGTGAGAGACGGTACCGTTGAGATCAGGAGTATTTCAAGGGAGGCCGGTTCCAGAACAAAGATCGCTGTCAGCTCCAACAACCCGAATGTGGATCCGGTCGGCGCCTGTGTTGGTATGAATGGCGCCAGAGTCAATGCCATTGTGGATGAGCTGCGCGGTGAGAAGATCGACATTATTAACTGGAGTGATGATCCGGCCGTTCTCATTGAGAATGCCTTAAGTCCGGCTAAAGTTGTTTCAGTGGACGTTGATCCTGAAGAAAAGAGCGCTTCAGTGATCGTGCCGGATCATCTGTTATCACTGGCTATTGGCAAGGAAGGTCAGAATGCGAGACTGGCAGCCAAATTGACAGGCTACAAGATCGATATTAAGAGTGAGTCCCAGGCATACGGTTATTAAGGTGAGGATATGAAAAAAATTCCCATGAGACAGTGTATTGGCTGTCAGGAAATGAAAAGTAAAAAAGAAATGATTCGTGTCATTAAGACACCGGATGATCAGATCTGCATAGACGCAACAGGCAGAAAGAACGGACGGGGCGCATATATCTGTCCAAAGAATGAATGCCTGGCCAAAGCCATTAAGAGCAGAGGTCTTGACCGTTCATTTAAGATGCAGATACCAAAAGAGGTTTACGCGCAGCTCGAGGAGGAGATGAAAGCCATTGACAGATAGAGTATTATCAATGATTGGTCTGGCGACAAAGGCCGGCAAAGTCGTCAGCGGCGAATTTGCCGTTGAGTCCGCCGTTAAATCTGGCAAAGCGGTTCTGGTGGTCATTGCTTCCGATGCATCGGATAACACGAAGAAATTATTTAAAAATATGGGTGCGTATTACCATGTGCCGGTTTATTTATACGGTACGAAGGACAGTCTCGGTCTTTGCACCGGACGGGAATATCGTGCATCGCTGGCTGTGTTGGACGCAGGGTTCGGAAAATCCATTACGAAACTAATTGATACAGGAATCTCTAAGTGATTCCGCCATTTTTAACGGAGGTAGCCTATGTCAAAAATCAGAGTGCATGAATTGGCAAAGGAATTGAATAAAAGCAGCAAGGATATCATCTATGCCCTGAAAGGTCATGGTATAGATGTGGAAAGTCATATGAGTACGATTACAGCGGAAAGCGCAGAAAAAATCAGAAAGTATTTTGTACAGCCGGCGCCGAAGCCGGAGGTGAAGCAGGCACCGAAACCGGAGACAAAACCGGAAGTAAAACCGACACAGGATACGGCTGCAAGAACACCGGCACAGAACGGGCGCAGGCCGGGCCAGGCCGGACAGAGTCAGGGCAGACGCCTTGAAGGTATGGACAGCCGAGGTAATTACAGTACCCCGTCAAGGGAGAATACAAGGAACCAGGGCAGTAACAGAAGTTATAACCGTGATGGCAGCCAGGGCGGCAGCAGAAGCTACAACCGCGACGGCAATAACCAGGGCGGCAACAGAAGCTATAATCGTGATGGCAATCAGGGCAGCAGCAGAGGCTATGGCCGTGACGGCAGCCAGGGCGGCAACAGAAGTTATAACCGTGATAATAATAACCAGGGCGGTAACAGAAGCTATAACCGTGATAATAATAACCAGGGCGGCAGCAGGAATTATAACCGTGACAATAATAACCAGGGCGGCAACAGAAGTTATAACCGTGATAATAATAACCAGGGCGGTAACAGAAGCTACAACCGCGACGGCAATAACCAGGGCGGCAACAGAAGCTATAACCGCGACGGCAGCAATCAGGGCGGTAACAGAAGCTACAACCGCGACGGCAATAACCAGGGCGGCAGCAGGAATTATAACCGTGACAATAATAATCAGGGCGGCAGAAATCAGGGCAGAAATCAGGGCAATCGTAATGGCGGCCGTGATAATAAATTTAATCTGGACAGCGCCATCAACAAAGAAGTTGTCATGACGAAGGATACGACCAGAGAAAACCGCAGAAATTATAAAGATAACAAAGATCGTGACAACAGACGTGACGACAGAGATTTTGATGAAAGAAATACATCAAAAGGCGGCAAGAATGCCAATAATAAGAATAACAGGAATAATAAGAATAATATGCGCAAGAAGCCAAACACTCCGCCGGTGAAACCGGAACCGGTCGTTGAGAAGGTGACCAGTATTGTTCTGCCGGAGACTGTCACACTGAAGGAACTGGGTGACAAGATGAAAGTGCCTGCAGCCCAGATCATCAAAAAATTATTCCTGGCCGGCAAGATGTATAATCTGAACTCTGAGATTTCCTATGAGGAAGCAGAGGAAATTGCGCTGGAATATGATATTCTCTGCGAGCATGAAGTTGTTGTTGATGTCATTGAAGAACTGCTGAAGGAAGCGGAAGAAAATGAAGACGATATGGTGACGCGTCCTCCGGTCGTCTGTGTTATGGGCCATGTTGACCATGGTAAAACATCGATTCTGGATGCGATCCGTAAGACCAGTGTCACATCCGGCGAGGCCGGCGGTATTACTCAGCATATCGGCGCCTATGTGGTCGATGTGGATGGCCAGAAGATCACATTCCTTGATACACCGGGGCATGAAGCATTTACAGCCATGCGTTTGCGAGGCGCCCAGTCCACCGATATCGCGATCCTTGTTGTTGCTGCCGATGACGGTGTGATGCCTCAGACCATTGAGGCCATTAACCATGCAAAGGCCGCGGAAATAGATATCATCGTAGCCATTAACAAGATCGACAAACCAAGTGCCAATATTGACCGTGTGAAACAGGAATTGACAGAATACGGTCTTGTTGCGGAGGACTGGGGCGGCCAGACGATCATGGTACCCGTTTCCGCCCATACAGGCGAGGGGCTTCAGGACCTGCTGGATATGATTCTGCTGGATGCGGAAGTGAAGGAACTGAAAGCGAACCCGAACAGAAAGGGCAGAGGCCTGATTCTTGAGGCCCAGCTTGATAAAGGCCGTGGTCCTGTGGCAACGGTGCTTGTACAGAAGGGTACATTGAATGTGGGCGATAATGTCACCGTTGGTACGGCTTATGGTAAGATCAGAGCTATGATCGATGACAAAGGCCGCCGTGTGAAGAAGGCCGGTCCGTCTACCCCTGTGGAGATCCTTGGCCTGAACGAAGTACCGCAGGCCGGAGAAGTTTTCATAGCAACAGAGACAGAAAAAGAAGCCCGTGCCATGGCGGAGACCTTTATTGCAACCAAGCGTGAAAAGATGCTGGCTGATACGAAGGCCAGACTGTCACTGGATAGTCTGTTTGATCAGATTCAGGAAGGTCAGATCAAGGAACTGAATATCGTTGTTAAGGCTGATGTTCAGGGCTCCGTTGAGGCTGTGAAACAGAGTCTGGCGAAGCTTTCCAATGATGAAGTGGCTGTCAAGGTGATTCATGGCGGTGTCGGTGCCATCAATGAATCCGATGTTATCCTTGCATCTGCATCCAACGCCATTATTATCGGCTTTAATGTACGTCCGGATAATCAGGCGAAAAATGTGGCTGAACAGGAAAAGGTGGATATGCGGCTTTACAGAGTCATTTATAATGCCATCGAAGATATTGAATCGGCCATGAAAGGTATGCTGGAACCAACGTTTGCGGAAAAGATCATCGGTCATGCAGAGGTACGTCAGACCTACAAAGTATCCGGTGTCGGTACGATCATCGGCGGCTATGTGCAGGATGGCAAGATTATCCGCAACTGCAAGGCCCGTCTGCTGCGTGATAATGTGGTCATTCATGAAGGCGAACTGGCTTCATTGAAGCGTTTCAAGGATGACGTGAAGGAAGTCAATGCCGGCTATGAATGCGGTATGTCTTTTGAAAAATATAATGATATCAAGGAAGGCGACCAGATTGAGGCATATGTAATGGAAGAAGTGCCGAGATAGAGGAGTTGATTGATATGAGAAAGAACAGTATTAAAAATACACGGATTAACGGTGAAGTCCAGAAGGAATTGAGCCGTATCATCTCCAGAGAGATCAAGGATCCGCGCATCAGCCCCATGACAAGTGTTGTGGCTGTGGAAGTGGCGCCTGATCTCAAACAGTGCAAAGCCTATATCAGTGTACTGGGTGATCAGGATGCCCAGGATGCAACGATGGCCGGACTAAAAAGCGCATTGGGATTCATCCGCAGAGAACTGGCCCGGACGGTGAATCTCCGAAATACGCCTGAAATCCATTTTGTGATCGATCAGTCCATTGAATATGGTGTCAACATGTCAAAATTGATCGATGATGTGGTAAAAGCAGATGCCGGCACTGAAAATGAAGGAGAAGATGACGATGAGTAATATATTGTCCTGCCTTGAAAATGTGCATACAGTCATGATTGCCGGGCACACCCGCCCGGACGGCGACTGTGTGGGTGCCTGTATGGGATTATGGCATTATATACATGACAATTATCCGCATATTGAGGCAGATGTGCGGCTGGAGCCGATTGCCGACAGTTACCGTGTGGTGAAGGGTACCGATCAGATCATCAGCAGTTATGATGATGATAAAACCTATGATTTATTTATTGGCCTTGATGCCAGTGACAAGGGACGTCTTGCGAATGCCGGGAAGTATTTTGATACGGCAGCTAAACGAATTTGTATCGATCATCACATCAGCAATCCGGGGTATGCGGATGAGAATCACATTCTGCCGGAGGCAAGCTCCACCTGCGAAGTGCTGACTGATCTGATGGAGATGGATAAAATTTCCTACGATGCCGCATTTGCCCTGTATATGGGTATTGTCTGCGATACGGGCGTTTTTAAGTACAGCAATACGAGCCATCATACGATGGATATTGCGGGGGCTCTGATGGCAAAGGGGATTCCTTTTTCCGATGTGATCGACGGCGTCTTTTACAGGAAGACTTTTATGCAGAACCAGCTTCTTGGGCGGTGTCTGATGGAGAGCCGTCTGACACTTAACGGAAAGCTGATCGCCTGTATTATAGATAAAGAAGTTTTAGATGCATTTCATGCAGATCACAGCGATCTGGAAGGCGTCATTGACCAGATGCGTGTCACGAAAGGTATCGAAGTGGCTGTACTGGCGTCAGCCTCTGATGGTGATAAGTATAAATTCAGCATGCGGTCGAATCAGTATGTGGATGTGAGCCGGATCGCCAATGAATTTGGCGGCGGCGGTCATGTGCGGGCGGCTGGTTTTTCTGTAAACGGAGATGCCGAAGCCGTATTTTCGCAGGTCGAAACAATGGTAAAGGAGCAGCTTGAGGCATGTATGACGGAATGATGAATGTCCGCAAGGAGAAAGGCTACACATCTCATGATGTCGTAGCCAGATTGCGCGGCATCCTGCATCAGAAAAAAATCGGACATACAGGGACCCTGGATCCGGATGCGGTGGGGGTGCTGCCTGTCTGCCTCGGCAAAGGGACAAAGCTGTGTGATATGATCACCGACAGGGAAAAGACCTATGTGACGGTGATGCTGCTGGGGCGGACGACGGATACTCAGGATATTTCCGGGCAGGTGCTCACAGAAACACCGGTGCCGCCGGATATGACGGAGGACGAGGTGAGAAAGGCGGCGTCATCCTTTATCGGTGATTATATGCAGATACCGCCCATGTATTCAGCTATCAAAATCGGCGGCAGAAAGTTGTATGAGTTGGCCAGGGAAGGCAAAGAAGTCAACCGTCAGCCGCGTCATGTAGTCATACATAGCCTGCAGGTGCTGGATGTGGATCTGCCCTGTGTAACCATGGAAATCTGCTGCTCCAAGGGCACTTATATCCGTACCCTTTGTCAGGATATCGGTGAGAAGCTGGGATGCGGCGCCTGTATGTTGGAACTGACAAGGACAAAGGTGGGAAGATTTGGCCTTGATGGCGCCTGGACGCTTGATGAAATCGAAGCTATGGCGGCACAGGGTGAGGAAGCGGTCAGACGGCATCTTGTCTCTGTGGAGGAAATGCTGGCGGATTTTGATGCGGTGAAGACCATCGATGAGCAGGCGGATAAGATGCTGATGAATGGCAACTGGCTGTCCATGGCGCAGATCGCCGTTATTTCACAGCAGAATGAAGCGGCAGACTGTGCGGCGAAAGTTCCGTCAGGCTGCGCACCGGAGATTTCAGAATTTGCTGATGGGCAGCAGGTGCGTGTTTACAGCAGTAACGGCGAATTTACCGCCATCTATCAGTTTCAGAAAGAAACAAATCGTTTTAAAAATATGAAAATGTTTGTATAGAGGTGTCACCGGTCATGATATATTATAGAGGAACAAAAGACATCAAGCTGGATCATACGGTTGTGGCACTGGGAAAGTTTGACGGTCTGCACAGAGGGCACCAGTTGTTATTGGACAAGCTGGTGGATTATGGCAAAAAAGGCTATCAGACGGTTGTATTTACCTTTGATTTCCATCCGATGAGCCTGCTTACAGGAAAGCAGCAAGCTTTGATTTATACGAAAGAGGAACGCCGGCGGATCGTTGAGGCCATGGGAATTGATGTGTTGATCGAATATCCCTTTACCCAGGAGACGGCCCATATGCTGCCGGAAGATTTTGTGCGGGATGTGCTCATACGCTGTATTGACGCGAAAGTGATCGTTGTCGGCGATGATTTCCGTTTTGGCTACCAGAGACAGGGTGATGTGGCGTTTTTAAAGCAGCATGCGGCGCAGTACGGTTATCAGGTCGATAATTGTGCGAAACTCTGTGTCAATCATGAGGAAATCAGTTCAACCATGATCAGAGATTATATCCGGCAGGGTGATATGGAAACTGTCACCGAATTGCTGGGTCGGCCTTACGCCATTACAGGTGAAGTGATCCGAGGTAAAGCCAATGGGAGAACCGTCGGTATGCCGACGGCCAATCTGGCACCGGAAGCCTTCAAGCTTCTGCCGCCGGATGGAGTTTACGCTTCCACGACTTATCTCCACAGCAGGAGCCGCTGTTACCGGTCAGTGACCAATATCGGTCGGAATCCGACGGTCAGCGACCATAACGACCTGCGGGTGGAAACCTATGTGATGGATTTCTCCGGTGATCTGTATGGCGAAGAAATCACGATCAATTTTTATGAGCGCATACGCGGAGAAAAGAAATTCAAAGATTTAAAAGAACTGCGTGCGCAGGTGGAAAAAGACCAGCAAAGAGCCATGGATTATCTTGAAAACCATGGCATAGTATAAAAAAATACAAATGGATAAAAACCGCGGTCAGTGATGGACAGAAAGCATCACTGACCGCGGTTTTTTAAATTATGAATTTTATTTATGCCTCATATCAGAAATTACTTCATCCGCTTCCCGTATAAGTCCCTGACTTGCATGTAGCCTTGATTTCTAGCGACAATAAAAGAATTATTAGAATTTTTCAGAACATATGTTTACATTCGAACAAAGATATGTTATACTAATACAAACAAATGTTCTTGGAGGCGATGATATGCAGACATTATGGAGTCCCGGTCTGAATGATAAGTTACGAATACTGGCGGATGCAGCGAAATATGATGTGGCCTGTACGTCTTCCGGTGTAGAGAGAAAGAATGGCAGTCATGGCACAGGTAATACGTTGTCTGCCGGTATCTGTCACAGTTTTGCGGCGGATGGACGCTGTATTTCTCTGCTGAAGATTTTGATGACCAACGATTGCTGCTATGACTGCGTATATTGTGTGAACAGGAAGCAGAATGATGTGCCAAGGGCAACCTTTACGCCGGAGGAAGTTTGTGAACTGGTCATGGGATTTTACAGGAGGAACTATATCGAAGGATTATTTCTGAGTTCTGCAGTGTATCGGAATCCTTCTTATACAATGGAGTTGATTTATGAGACGGTGCGGCGGCTTCGGGAAGTCTATGATTTTCAGGGTTACATTCATGTGAAGGCGATTCCTGGGGCGGATTCCGATCTGATTACAAGAACCGGGTTTTATGCGGATCGAATGAGCTGCAATCTGGAACTGCCGACGGCTGAAGGGCTGCGCAAGCTTGCTCCGAATAAATCCCGTACGCAACTGCTGAAGCCGATGCGCCAGATCCAGAGCGGCATTTTCCAGTCGAAACAGGAAGTGGCTGTTTATCGCCATGCGCCGCGTTTTGTACCTGCGGGTCAGAGTACGCAGATGATCGTTGGCGCCACCGGGGAATCGGATTATCAGATTATCAATGTGTCTGAAGCCCTCTATGACAAGTTCCAGATGAAAAGAGTTTTCTATTCGGCATATGTAGGAATCAATGAAGACAGCCGGCTGCCGTCAGTTCGGATGGCACCACCCCTTTTGAGGGAGCACAGACTTTATCAGGCCGACTGGCTGCTGCGCTTTTATGGATTCAAAGCAGCCGAACTGCTCAGCGAGAAGCATCCGAATTTTAATATACTGCTTGATCCGAAGTGTGATTGGGCTGTTCGTCATTTGGAATATTTTCCGGTTGAAGTGATGACCGCGGATTACTATAAGCTGCTGAGGGTACCGGGCCTTGGCACAAACAGTGCCAAACGCATATGCAGAGCCAGAAGATACGGAAAGATTCAGTTTGAAGATTTGAAAAAGATGGGCGTTGTGCTGAAACGGGCCATGTATTTTATTACCTGTCAGGGAAAGACGTATAGGCCATTCCGCATGCAGGAGAGTTTTATCACAACTAATTTATTGGGCCTGAAGGAGCGATTGCCGGCGGATGTCGTGCGCTCAGGTGAAACTTTCCGGCAATTGAATTTATTTGATGATTTCCATCTGCAGGCACCAGTTGAGACCACAGACAGAGTGCAGGTGGTAACGGGACAGATGTGATAAAAAATAAGCGGAGGAAGAAAATGGATGATAAGAAGCGCATGCGGATACTTGTATGTGAAAATAGCGTAGAAGGTATTTTAACGGCTGTTTATCAGGCTTTCACCAGCCGGTATGGTCATGCTTATCAGAAAATTGCCATTGGACCATGGGTCAACATGGATTTGTTTTCTGAGGTTTGTCATGTTAAAACGGATGTCGATCAGGCTTCAAAAGTGGCAGAGGCTGTGATGTGCAAGATTTCGGAGATGGCCTGGCAGATGGTATGGCAGGCGGCGGAATCTTCCTTTGAAGAAAAAGGCGATGTAATCTACAGATTTCTGATTCTTGGATTTGCCAATGGCCCTAAAGCTTTGAATGCCATGACACGGCCGGAAGTCATGCGCCTGCACCAGTTATCCAGAGGTGTATCAAGGGAAATTGATCATTTGTATGGATTTTTGAGATTTCAGGAATTGGAGAATCATATTTTGTATGCAAAACTGGTGTCACGGCATCATGTGGGAACTTTTTTGGCGAATCACTTTGCAGACCGTCTGCCGATGGAACACTGGATCATTCATGACCCGGACCGTGACGAAGTGTGGCTTCATCAGGCGGGTCAGGATTGGATTTATATTGCACATCCTGATTTTAAACTGGATCCTGAGACAATGCGCTCGGCGGCTGAGTACGATTTTAAGGCGTGGTGGCAGACATTTACGCAGGCAATTGGCATTCAGGAAAGAAGAAATTCAAGGCTTCAGATGCAGATGATGCCAAAGCGGTATTGGAAGTATATGCCTGAGATGCAGACCCGCTAAGTATCGATAATACAAATGCGCATCCCCGTGCCTGAGCAGAGATGCGTATTTGTGTTATACAGCGCTTTTATATTTTTCTTTTTTGCGGATCAGGATGACAGGTGTGCACTGTCTGCCCTGGCCAGCCGGATTATCACGAATGAGTCCCAGCAGCTCCTGTTCGGACAATGGGATAGCGTCTGAGTATCCCAGCAGTTCCTGACCGAGATCATTGGCATCGACAATCATGGTGAGAATGCCAAGTTTATCGTAGATTTCGTTGCAGACACCCGTTGGATCATGGGGCATTTCAATGCCGATATCGCCGTATTCGCTCCAGACATGGTCATAAAACCCATCAAGGCCGCTGACCTCCTGTCCGACAATTTCGTAAAAGACGCCTTTTTTGCCAAAAAGCTTGGTTATGGCACTGGCGATGCTGGCATAGAGCACTTTGGGCAGGCCGGCCTTATCAATGGCGTACTGCATTTTGATTGTTTCACCGACGCCAACGCCCGTTGTCGGATGGGAGGCAAATCTGGATAATAGTTTTGCAAAGAAACCGATATGCATGTCCTGTCTTTTGACAATACGGCCCTGGCAGAGAGCAATGATCTTCTCGCTGCATGAAACAATATCGCCTTTTTCATAAAGGGGCAGTACATATTGCCTGAAAATGTCTATATAGCTTTCGTTTTGCCTGACAAAATGGGTTTTAATGGCATGGCGCATATAAATCTGGCCATTGACTTCAATTTCAACTTTTTTGTTTTCATTTGCCTGAAATTTCATTTTTGTATTCCTTTCTTATCGTTTTTTGTATAGTGCTGCATTTTTATTTTTAGGAAATGGCAGGATTATCCTGTATCCGCAAAAATGATTTCAGGGCAGATTATGTATGAGGATCGTACAATAAACTCCGGTTTATCAATCTGCTTCAGAAAATCCGGGCAGAAATTAATGGCTT
>CAYURX010000048.1:0-16794 GCA_964447245.1 uncultured Coprococcus sp.
GGGTTCTCCCGGTCACAATGGTCGTATGGGCCGGATAGGTCAGCGACGGATAGACCGACCGCACCTGCCGGCTAAAGGCCGCATGCCGTAAAAAACGCCTGAAATGCGGCAATTTCCTGACAGTATCAAAATCTGTACTTCCCAATGCATCCAGAGAAACAACAATGACTCTCTTACTCTTTCCCATCACTGATCCTCCCCCTTTATTTTGCGCAAATGCTCTTTCATGGTCTTTTCATAGCCCAGATCGCCCATCCGGTAAAAGACGGCATCCCTGTGCGCATCCGGCAAATACTGCTGCCGGACATAATGATTGGGAAAGTCGTGGGCGTACTGATAGCCGATGCCATGTCCGAGCCTGGCCGCGCCGCCGTAGTGGGCATCCTGAAGATAAGGCGGAATCGGCGCCGTCTGCGTTTTTTTCACCAGCTCCATGGCTTCATCAATGGCGCAGATAGCCGAATTGCTCTTAGGCGCACAGGCCACATAGGCCGCAGCCTGGGCCAGCGTGATCCGGGCTTCCGGCATACCAAGCCGCTCAACCGCCTGGGAAGCCGCCACCGCCACCTGTAGAGCCTGCGGGTCCGCATTTCCCACATCTTCTGACGCGCAGATCATAATACGTCTGGCAATAAAGGCCGGCTCCTCCCCCGCATAGAGCATCCGTGCCAGATAGTAGATGGCCGCGTCAGGATCAGAACCGCGCATACTCTTGATAAAAGCCGAGATCGTATCATAATGATTATCCCCGGTTTTATCATAACGCATCACCCGGCGCTGAATACATTCCGACGCCACCTCCAGTGTCAGATGGATCCGCCCGTCCGCCGACGGCTCTGTGGTCAGCACACCGATCTCAATGGCATTTAAGGCCATTCGCGCATCACCCCCGGACAGATCCGCCAGAAAATCGACAGCCTCATCCGTAATCTCCGCGTTATAAGCCCCCATGCCCTTTTCCTCATCGTAGACCGCACGCCGGATCAGCACCTTAATATCGTCTGTCGATAATGGCTTTAATTCAAAAATGATCGACCGCGAGATGAGCGCGCCATTGACCTCAAAATAAGGATTCTCCGTTGTCGCGCCGATAAGAATAACCGTTCCGTCTTCCACAAACGGCAGCAGATAATCCTGCTGGCTCTTATTGAAACGATGGATCTCGTCCACGAACAGAATCGTCTTGCGTCCGAACATTCCCATCCGGTCTTTGGCGTCTTTGACCACCTGCTCCATATCCTTTTTTCCGGCCACCGTGGCATTGATCTGCGTAAATTCAGCGCTGGTCGTATTGGCGATCACCCTGGCAATGGTGGTTTTTCCCGTTCCCGGCGGCCCGTACAGAATAATCGAGCCCAGCTTATCCGCTTTAATGGCCCGGTACAGCAATTTGCCTTTGCCGATAATATGCTGCTGCCCGACGATCTCATCCAGCGTTCCCGGCCGCAGTCTCGATGCCAGCGGCGATTCCTTTTCCATTTTATCTTCTCTCATGAAATCAAATAAATCCATAAATCCTCCTCATAACAGCCTGTTTTTTCCGGCTGTCGACAATTATCTGACTTATTTTTACATTTTTATATATAAACTATACATAAACTGTCAAAATGTGATATGATAATAAGGTCATGGATGCCAGGCCTGTATGTCTGTCCATGACTTTCGGACTGTCTGTCATATTATTAATGAGTATACCATAATTTTACAGAACTTGCACAGTCCGCCCCCAATGACTTTATAAACCTTTTATAAATATTAATGGCGAATTAATTGAACGTCTACCTGCTTTTGTTTAAGATACCTATTAGAAAGGACTGATCATCGTGCCAGGTTTCTTAACACATTACCTGTTTGGAATGGAAACATGTGAAAATCTGTCGGATAATTATATCCATAATGTCATAAAAAATAATAATCATGCATTTCTGATCGGATTGCAGGGTTCGAGTATTCTGTCCTTCAATCCTCATGCGCTTTCCAGACGGGGACTCTCCTACCGGACTGCCTCCATGTCACTGCGCAATCAGGAATACGCCGCCTTTTTCAATCACATGCTGGATTATATCAGCACTGTTCAGGACGGCGAGCGGGATATATGCATCGCCTACATGGCAGGTTATTTGTGTTACTATGCCATCGACCGCACGGCTTCCCCATATATTATGTTCAGGGTATGGCAGGACCTTCCCGCCAAATGCGGTTCCGCCCGCATGGCCGCCCACTGCAGGGAGATTGAGACGATCATTGACACCATACTTCTGCGCAGCCATTGCCACATGGAACCTTCGCAGCTCAATTTCGAGGCACTGACGTTTATCAGCAGGAAGGAATTATCGGCCATCGCCAAAATGATGCGCCAGACCGTGCTGCACACTTATCAGTTCAAGATATCTTCATCGGAGATCGGCAATGGTATCCGTACCATGCGCCGCCAGAATATTTATTTGCAGCCGAATTCAAAATTCAAACGCATCTGGTGCCGTACACTTGAAAAAGCGATGCCGCTGCCGCTGTACAAAAAGAAAATATACGAAGATTTTCAGACGGACGAACTGGATTATATGAATGCTGACAGCAAACCATGGTATGCCTATCCCGGATGTATCGAGGCCACCTATCTGTCCTTTGATGAAATTTTTACCCAGGGACTTCAGAGCAGCCATGAACTCTTGGAAAATCTGGATAGCTGTCTCTCCTGGGGCATGGACAGAGAGAACCTCATCCATACCATCATTCATCTGATGCCATATAATTCACCGTGAAATAACCAAACCTGAACAGGGAGTCAGCAGTTCATCTGAACTGCTGACTCCCTGAATTTAAATATAAATTAAATATGAATTTTAATACATAACCATCAAACGGCTGATCAGGAACTGATACTCGTCGATGGTTTTCTTCATGGCCAGTGCCTCGTCAATATCGAAGTCTGTAAACTGTCCGGCCTTGTAAGCGATCACCCTGTTCGTTGCACCACCATAGAGCAAGTCTACTGCATAAGCGCCCATGGTTGATGCATAGACTCTGTCTTTAGCTGTCGGTGAACCACCGCGCTGAATGTGTCCCAGAATGGTTGCCCGTGTCTCGATACCTGTGGCCGTCTCGACACGTTTGGCTAAACGATTGGAATCTCCGATACCTTCCGCATTGATGACAACGTGATGCTTCTTGCCCTTCAACCGGTTAGAAAGAATGGTCTCAATCAGATCCTGCTCATCAAACTGTTCTTTCTCAGGAATCAGAATACCGTCCGCACCATTGGCGATCTCACACCAAAGCGCAATATAGCCGGCATTTCTTCCCATAACTTCAATAATACTGCAGCGTTCATGGGACATGGAAGTATCCTTGATCTTGTCAATTGCTGAAACTGCCGTATTGACAGCCGTATCAAATCCAATCGTATAATCGGTACATGCAATATCCAGATCAATGGTTCCCGGAATGCCAATCGTATTGATTCCTAGGGCCGACAACTTCTGTGCGCCCTTGAAAGAACCATCACCGCCAATGACGATCAGGCCATCAATGCCATTATTCCTCAAAATCTCCGCGCCTTTCTCCTGACCTTCCTTCGTCATGAACTCCTTACATCTGGCTGTATACAGAATCGTACCGCCGCGGCGCATGATCTCCGAAACGCTCTTTGTATCCATATCTATAATCTCATTATTCAGCAATCCTGCATAGCCGCGCATGATACCTTTCACATTCAGGCCGCTGGCAATGGCTGTTCTTACGATTGCACGGATGGCGGCATTCATGCCCGGAGCATCACCGCCGCTGGTTAATACGCCAATTGTTTTAATCTCGCCCATCTTATGTCCTCCATATTCTCATTCAGAGTGAACCTCTTTTTATTATGGTACAGTCATATTTTATTTCTTTAGTATTGTACCATTACAGTTCCATAATTACAAGAGGCTGCTTTCAACACTGGTCAACTTCTCTTTCCTCTGCTATACTGGTAAACAAATCCTGTCTGTTTTCAGATAATGAAAGAAGGGAATGAATATCATGCATCTGCCGCAAGACCCGGTTATGCTGCTGTCTGTCATCAATACGCAGCTCCGCGACCATTATCCGTCACTGGATGAACTATGTGCGTCCTGTGATCTGGATCGTCAGACACTTTGTGACAAACTGGCCGGCATTGATTATGTCTATGACAAAGACCGTAATCAATTTATTTAATCATAATAGCTATAATAAACACTGCCGGCTTCTTTGAATCTGTTTTCTGCCGTCCGCCAGCTCAGCCAGTAGGTATCTCCTTCCTGGGGATCTGCCAGTTGGACATACTGAGTGTTTTCATCATAGGCAATAATCAGCGCAAACTGATTGTCGCCTATTTTGACGGCAACCAGCCGGTCCCGATAAACAAAATGCAGCACGTCCGTCATGTCAAGTCCCGACAGATCAACGGTTTCCGCCGGAAGATATTCGGTCATGGCCGCAAACAGCGGCAGGCTGTTATCAATCTGTCCCGGCATCTCCCAGCCTTCATATCCGGTAATGGCATTTAACAGCACCTGATTCACACTGCGTCCGGAACCCGCCTTTTCAATACTGTCAATATTCAGTTCTCGCACGTAAGCCCGTCCGGCTTTCTGCCACACGATCTGTTTATGGCTTGTCATCACCGTACCTGCATATTCATTGCCATAGGCAATGGCATCCCCTATCGTACGGAATGTTCCCGCCAGCCGGCCTTTTGTATAAACATAATAGCACAATTCCGTCGAATCCGAAGGTATATATGTCTTTGTAATATCATATCCCGGATCAAGATAACGGGCCGTCTGGGTGATCGGCACAAAACTCTCGCCTGTATCAAGCTGCAGCCAATTTTGCAGCCCCCTGATCTCATCCCGTTTCGCATCCAGGTAAATACTGCCTTCATCTTCCTCACGGTTGCGGACAATATAATCTTCCCCCGCATCCTCATAATCTGTATAACTGCCGTTTTTCACAGCCCTGCCAAGATTCAGGGAAATATTGCCGTCATTGATGGTCAGTCCCATGACATAACTTCCATTTTGCTGATAGGATTTTACTTCTTTGAGATTGCTGTCCACAATATGCACCTCGCTGATCGGCATCTGCACTGTGCCGGAGGAATCCGCCGCCACCAGCCGACTGTCAATCAGGCCGTAGATCAGATCTTCCCCGGCAAAACCAAGGGGTGTGATCAACTGTTCGCCTCCTTCGATATAAGATTTCTTATCCGTATTCAGATTGACAACGACCAGCCGCTCGCCGCCATGACCTTCTCCGCCTTCCGTCATGACAAGCACGCCCACATCTGACACTGCGGAATTGTCACTGCCAAGCCCCGTCCATGCCGTCTCCATCCGGCCCAGCGCCGCGTCAATCAGATAAACCGTATCTTCAAGCATTAAATAGATCTCACCGCTGTCATTCATATAAGCCAACTGCTGAATGCCTGATTCAAGTTGGGCAAATCCTTTCTCAAACGGGATAAACATCAACTGCTCCAGCATGACATCTTCATGACTGAAATGATAGATCAGTACGCCTTCCCGCCCCTCATAGTTGCCGTCATGCATATAACCGTATACAACAAAATACAAGTCTCCTGTCACAGGATCACCATGTATCACCTTAATTCCCAATTCATCTTCACGGCTGCAATTGTGGTGTTCATCGGATTCCGCGTAAACCTTTGTCAGAATACGGTTTGTCCCGTCATAAAACCAGAGCTGATCATTATTGGCCACATAACAATACTGCTGGTCTTCTGTGCCATAACTCTCAAAATCAATACCGGACGCGTCACTGACGCCGATACGCATCGCGCCATCGGTCACACTCACATCCGCCAGACTCATATCTTCTTCCATCCGCCGTTCAAAATCCAGCAGATAGATTTTATCGCTTGTCCATCTCAGTCTGTAATATTCTTCCACATCATAAAACGTTGTCAGTTCTCCCGCTGAAGATTCAATCTGATAAGATAAAGTAAAGGCTGCCGTCTCCGTATTAATTTCCTTGAGCCGGATCGCCAGCTCGCTGGTTCTGTAAGGCTCCATACTGCCCCATGTCACCATATCACCGGAAGAATGCAGTGTCACTGTGCTGTAGTCCGAACTATTGGCAGTTGAAGATGACTCAAGATAATTGGCAAGTTCGATCACACTGTCCTTATCAAACGTTGCCTCATTAAAATCCAGGACAAATTTCATTTTCTCGGCAACCTTCAGATCAGAACCATAACGGATACGGGTATAGTAATTGATGACCTCCCCGTCTGCATCCGTCAGCATCACCCGCAGACAGTACTCTCTGTTGGAGGAAAGAGAGTCTCTGAACAAAATCTGCATCTGCTGGAGATTATCCGCTTTTTCAATATCTGTACAATCTCCTGACTCAATCAGCGTATTATACTGATCGTTATACAATTCATAACTGCCTGAAACGATCTGATAATCATACCTGTCCAAATAAAAATTGATCGTTTTGCTGTCTCCTACAGGCGTGAGAGTATCCCGGTAATAACCTCCATCCACCGGCTCCGTATAACCATGCATCTCATTGATCATCCGGCCTCCGGCCCGCACATAGAGTACCGGCAGACTGGCCCCTGCGTCCTGAATGGCTCCGGCCGCCTTTCCCTGATTCACCATAAAGCTGCTGACGCAGACAGACGCAAGAAAAGCAATCAGATAAGAAACAGCAATGACTATAATTTTTTTCATCTTACGCATCGTCTGCTGTCACCTCCATCCCGTTCAACAGCTTTTCAAGAGTCGGCGCAGCCCCAAAGAAATCCCTGCATGACTCGTAAGCCTCCTGACGCTGCCGTTTTGCAGCCGGAGGTATCAGTTTCTTCGTGCGTACCGCGCGTATCAGTATATTCTTCGGCGTATGTTCCATATCAATAAATTCCAGAAGCTGCGTCTGATAACCCTGCATCTCCAGCAGCATTCCCCGCATGGCATCCGTCATCAGTGCCGCCGTACGCTCCTGGATCAGTCCATACTGAAAAGCGCCGGACAAAACATCACACCGCATCTGCCGGTTCAGTTCATGCTGGCAGCAAGGGACCGACAAAATCACACCGGCCTGCCACCGGACCGCCTTATACAAAGCATGATCCGTGGCCGTATCGCAGGCATGGAGCGTCACAACCAGATCAACTTTGTCCACGCCTTCAAAATCGGCAATATCCCCGCACAGAAACTGCAGGCCATCATAGCCATAACGTTCAGCCAGTGCCTGACAGTTTTCAATGACAGACGCCTTCAGATCAAGACCTATGACCCTCAGATCATATCCCTTCAATTCCTTCAGATAATAATACATGGCAAATGTCAGATACGATTTTCCGCAGCCAAAATCAATCATTGTCAGGGTTCTGTCCTTCGGCAGTTCCGGCAGAATATCCTCGATAAACTCCAGGAAACGGTTGATCTGACGGTATTTATCATATTTCGCGCGGACGATCTTTCCCTCACTGGTCATGACACCCAGATCTACCAGAAACGGAACGATCCGCCCTTCCTCCAAAATGTACCTTTTCGTCCGGTTATGGTCCATCCCCTGCTCTGAACCGTTCACCGCAGCCTTTGATCTGATGGTGACCTTACCTTTCTTGCTGACAAGCACCGTGATATTTCTGTCCGCCATGCGAATCTGTGCCTGTTTAAAATCGGAAGCCAGCCAGCCGCAGATCTGTGCCTTTGCCTCTGATGCTGTCAGATTTTCATGAAAAATCTGCTTGCCGATCGTCTTTGAAACCTGGAAATATAAATTGTTTTTTATTTTCACGGGGCGTATCTTCACTTTTGAAATCTCACTCTGCCCCCGGACGCCGCTGATCACCATATCCACCAGCATCGTTGTCAGAACGTCCTTCAGTAATTGCTCCAATTGATTCATCTTACACCTTAACTTTATAAGAAGCGCCGGACTCCGGACGGACAGTTGCCTTCCGTGAGCCATCGGCGCTGTTTTCCTTTCAGGACTATACCTACCAGTTCATTTTACCACATGTACATTTATCTGTAAATTCTACGGGCTGTAAATTTTCTTAATAAAATCTGCGTCTCATTTGGAAATATCGCCATCTCCGATGATGCATTTCCGCCATCAGCATGACATGGATCAGCACTTCCACACATTGATGCCATGTCTGATCCGGCGCCGTCCCATTCTGCATTTGCTGCCCATTCATTGGCTGCTGCCCGTTCATTGGCTGCATTGCGCTGTCATCCATAAATAAACTTTCTGTCAGCAGGTTCGGCTCATTTTCCTGTATCGCCGCAATAATTTCATGAACAAGCTGCCGCACGGCTTCATTATCAGGGTATTCGTCAAACATCATGCTGTTTTCATATTCCTGTTTATCCGCCGCGTCGTCCACATACTTCTGCAGTTTCCGCGCGGAATTTGGATAGAGCTGTTTCATATAGAGCCAATCCTGCTCCATCCATTCTTTCTCCTGTTCGTCTGTCATATACAGATCATCAACGGTCTCCTGCTGCATCTCATGCACCTGAGCCGTGTCAGACGATGACACCCGGCTATTCCATCCGCCGCAAAACGGCCCGGCTCCCGGCGGACAATCCTGTCCTCCCGGCTGTGGACGTCCCGGTCCGCCTGGCCTTCCCGGCCCCGGCTGCGGTCTCCCCGGTCCTCCCGGCCTTCCCGGTCCCGGCTGCGGTCTCCCTGGTCCTCCCGGTCTCCCCGGTTCCGGCTGCGGTCTCCCGCACGGCGGACACGGCGGGCATGGCGGACACGGCGGCCATGGCGGTCTCCTCCCCGCTGCCCCATAAAAATATTCATCATTCCATTGTCTGTTATCAGGCATATCCATTACCTCCCATCATCAATTACGGATTTTAAATACCCCTGATTATAGACTATGCATTTCCGAAAATATCGTGTATAATGTAGCATATCAGCAGGAAAACAAGCGGCTGCGAAGCAGACATTTGTTTTCACCTGATATGCTAGTGACAGAATCAAGAGCTGTACATCGTACAGCGGCATCTGCGCCAGCAGATGGATTCTGGAACTTATCTTTTTATCAGCAGGAAAACAAGCTGAACCTATTATGTTTTATCAACCGGAGGTATTTATGACAGTAAATATTGAAGAAGAAAAATTATCTGTTAAACCACGCTATTCAGGCATTCTTGTCCATCCAACATCTTTCCCGGGTCCATACGGCATCGGGGATCTTGGACAGAGCGCCTATGATTTTATTGATTTTCTTGAACTTGCAGGCCAGACATTATGGCAGTGCCTGCCTCTCGGGCCGACAGGTTTCGGTGATTCACCGTATCAGTCGTTTTCATCCTTTGCCGGACAGCCGCTGATCATCAGCCCTGACCTGCTGAAAAAGGACGGTCTGCTGACGGAAGATGATTTATCCGAAATACCGGATTTTGACCCAAATAAGATTGATTACGGCCCGGCCATCAATTTTAAAACCGGACTGCTTCACAAGGCCTATGAGCGCTTCAGGGCAACGACCGATAAAGCCATCACACGGGCTTTCAACCGCTTCTGCCGTGACGCCAAAAGCTGGCTTGAGGACTACGCGCTTTTCATGGCTTTAAAAGATCACCATGCAGGCCGGTCATGGCACGAATGGGAAGAACGCTATCAGTTTCTGGATTCCAAGACACGCAAGACCATTTCTGCCGAATTGAAAGACGACATTGGCTATTACCAGTTTACGCAGTTCATTTTCTTTAAACAATGGCATGCACTCAAGGCTTATGCCAACAAAAAAGGCATCTCCATCATCGGTGACATCCCGATTTTCGTATCGCCGGACAGTGCCGATGTATGGGCCAACAAATCATTATTTAAGCTGGACAGCAAGGGGTATCCGACAGCCGTTGCCGGTGTGCCGCCGGATTATTTTTCCGCCACAGGCCAGCTCTGGGGCAACCCGCTCTACAACTGGAGCGAACACAAGAAGACCGGTTATGCCTGGTGGATCGACCGTATCCGCAATCAGCTCCAATTAGTTGATTATCTGCGTATTGACCATTTCAGGGGCTTCGAAGCCTACTGGTCCGTGCCATACGGCGAAGAAACCGCCATCAACGGCAAATGGATCAAAGGGCCGGGGGCATCTCTGTTCCGTGCCATCGAAAAAGAACTTGGCAAAGGTCTGCCGATTTTTGCCGAAGATCTGGGCGTTATTACACCACAGGTCGAAAAACTCCGAGATACCTTTAACTTCCCTGGCATGAAGGTTTTACAGTTTGCTTTTAACGGCACAGACGAAAGCGTATTCCTTCCATACTTATATGGTGAAAACTGTATCTGTTACACAGGCACCCACGACAATGATACAACCGTTGGCTGGTATCTGTCCGTCAAGGAAGAATGCCGCGATAAAGTGCGCCGCTATATGAATTGTGACGGCGGCAATATCCATTGGGATTTTATCCGCACAGCCCTGGGTTCCACCGCCCGCTATGCCATTTTCCCGATGCAGGATCTGTTCGGGTACGGCAGCGACTGCCGGATGAACACCCCGGGTGTCGCAGCCGGCAACTGGTCATGGCGTTATACATCTGACAAACTGTCAAAGGAACTGGCTGAAGCACTTAAAAAGATCTGTGAAGTCTATGGCCGCGACAAAGCCCGCATGGAGGCCGCTGCCAAATGATCCGCACAATCTTAATCGCATTGTTCCTGCTGTGCTTTTTTATCGTCAGTATTCCTCTGTACCTGATTGAAGAAATCATCGGCCATTTTGACATCAAAAAGAAAGAACGCAGTTCTTTTCGGATCGTTATGTGCGCGTTTCGCTGCATTTCCTGGCTGGCCGGAACCAGACTGATCGTTAAGGGCCGTGAAAACGTCCCTGCAGACCAGGCGGTTCTCTATGTCTCCAATCACCGCAGCTATTTTGACATTGTCACGCTCTATCCGCTGACCAACAACACAACCGGTTTTGTGGCCAAGAAAGAAATGGAAAAAGTTCCTTTCATCCGCCGCTGGATGCGCTATATGAACTGCGAATTTCTTGACAGGGACAATATCAAGGAGGGCTTAAAAACCATCCTCAGTTGTATTGCCACTGTCAAAAACGGCTGTTCCATCTGTATTTTCCCGGAAGGGACACGCACGCCCGGCGATGAGATGCTGGAATTTAAAGAGGGCAGCTTTAAAATTGCCGAAAAATCCGGCTGTCTGATCATTCCGGTGGCCATCACCAATACGGAAAATATTTTTGAAAATCATATGCCATCCGTCAAAGCGTCAACGGTCATCATCGAATTCGGGCAGCCGCTGGACATCAAAGCCCTGCCAAAAGAAGAACGCCGGCATGTGGGCGCCCGCATCCAACAGACTATTGCGCGGATGCTTGAGAAGAACCGCAGCGATATTGCATAAAAGGAGATTTTCTTACAAGATTTTTTATAAAAGGTATTTTCTTTTTAGCAGAAAAATGCTACACTTGAATTTGACTGATATGAACTAAAGGAGGAAGTAACGTGACATTAGCACCTATCGTAGCTATCAGTACCGGATGGATCGTCACCATCGTCATTTTGGCCGTACTGATCGCACTTTTAATTTTCCTTGGTGTGTGGGGAAGCAAACAACAGAAGAAATCCGAAGACGCCCAAAGGCAATTGCAGGAAGCCGCCCAGCCTATGACATTGCTGGTCATTGATAAAAAGCGTATGAAAATCGGCGAGGCCAATCTTCCAAAAGTTGTCATCGACAACGTTCCGAAATATATGCGCCGTTCCAAAGTTCCGATTGTCAAGGCAAAGGTCGGCCCGCGTATTATGACATTTATGTGTGACGAAAAGATTTTCGACATGGTGCCTGTCAAACAGGAGATCAAAGCCATGGTCGGCGGCATTTACATTCTCAGTGTCAAGAGCTTAAGAGGCCCCGCACTGGTGGCTCCGCCAAAGAAATCTTTCTGGCAGAAGGTCAAAGGCCGTTTCAGCAAAGCGGAATAACAGACAACGCAACAGAGCCTGTCCGAATCACTATTCAGACAGGCCCTTTTTATTAGGTTTAATCCATTTTATTAGATTTAATCTTTTTTTATTTCAAATATTTTCCTATACAGTTATTTCATAAAAAAGTCCTCTTTTGGGCTATAAACATCCGGATCATCTTTCAAAGCCAATGCCAGATCAATGAGTTTGTCCTTCTCATTGAGCCGCTGGTCATCAATGACCGCTTCCGTCAGTTTTTCAAGAATCGCGCCCAGCAGCCGTCCCGGCCTGATGCCTGCAGCAATCAGATCCTGCCCGTTAACATTGAGCTGCCGTATAGTAAAGCATTGTTTTTCCTCAATAATCCGATGCCAGGTCATTTCCTTTTCATCCAACAGGGCCAGTTTGCCCGGTATGACCGCCGGATTCTTGGCCATGATATCGGCCCGCTGAACTTTGATGAAATCATCAAAAATATCCTCGCCCACCCGGTTCAATGCCCGCCGGACGCTTGTCTCCGATGCGTCATATTTCAGGCCATGCCATTTCACCAGCCGCACGACCCGCTCCCTTGTATAATTATCGAATTTTAATCTTTTCAGAATCGCGTCCGCATAGCGGGCACTGACTTCAGGATGCCCGTAAAAAATTTCACGTCCGCCGTCCACCACCCGCTTCACATCCGGTTTGCCGAAATCGTGCAGCAGCATCGCCAGACGCAGCACCGTATCCGGCGCAATATGCGCCATGGCCTCCAGCGTATGAGTTTCCACATCATAAATATGATTCGGCGTGCGCTGACTGACGCCCCGTATTCTGTCATATTCCGGCAGTACGACCGCCGTAATGCCCAGGTCACAGGCAATACGCATATGCTTCGGATTCGGAGAAGTGACAATTTTGACCAGTTCCATTTGAATCCGCTCCGCACTGATTCTTTCAAGCTGCCCGGCTTTTTTGCGTATTGCCTCGCAGGTAGCCCCGTCAATCTCAAAACCCAGTTCCGCGGAAAAACGGACGGCCCGCAGGATTCTTAAGGCATCCTCATCAAATCTTTCTTCCGACACGCCGACACAGCGTACGATCCGGCGCTGCAGATCGCCGATGCCATCAAAGGCATCCACGATCCCCACTGCATCATTGTAGGCCATGGCATTGATGGTAAAATCCCGACGCTTCAGATCCTCCACCAGATTATCCGTAAACATAACCTGTTTCGGGTGTCTCGCATCCTCATATTCACCGTCAATTCGATAGGTGGTCACTTCGTATCCTTCGCGACCCATCATCACCGTCACCGTACCATGGGCGATTCCCGTATCTATCGTTCTGTCAAAGAGGGCTTTTACCTGTTCCGGCCTGGCCGATGTCGTAATGTCCCAGTCCTTCGGCTCCCGTCCAAGCAGACTGTCGCGGACACATCCGCCCACAATATAGGCCTCATAGCCTGCCGTCATCAAAGCTGACAAAATGGCGGCCGCCTTTTCAGGTATTTTGATTTGAAACCGTTCCATATCCATTCCCTCTCCCTTCTTATGACCGGCCTGCTGCCTCCTCCAAAATTTTCTGTTTCAGTTCAGGATCAAAGCGTCCGCTTCGTATCATGGCGATCTCATGACGGTACGGCGCAAAGGACACTTTTTTATTATCCGGCAGCGGAATATACGGCGTCTCAAGAATCTTCGGAATGTCAGTAAAATCAGGACAATTGATGACGCGCATCAGCGCGTCAAACCCGATTTCACCAAAACCGATATTCTCATGCCGGTCCTTGGCGGCCCCCCGCACATTCTTGCTGTCATTCACATGGAAAACAGCGATCTGATCCTGCCCGATGATTTTGTCAAATTCTGTCATAACTCCAGAGAAATCATTGATAATATCATATCCGGCATCATGCACATGACAGGTGTCAAAACATACCCGCAATTTATCATTGTATTTTACACCATCATAGATGGCCGCCAGTTCCTCAAAACTTCGCCCGATCTCGCTGCCCTTCCCGGCCATTGTCTCCAGCGCCACAAAAACCGGTGTTTCCGCCGTCAGAACAGCATTCAGCCCCTCCACAATGCGGCGGATTCCCGCTTCCGGCCCTGCTCCCACATGGGCCCCCGGATGCAGCACCATGACCTGACTGCCCATGGCCGCCGTACGCCTTGTCTCTTTTTCAAGAAATTCAACAGCCAGCTCAAAGGTCTCCGGCTTCACCGTATTGCCAAGGTTAATAATATAAGGCGCATGGATCACAATTTCTTCCATGCCGTTCTGCCGCATCAGCTCCCAGCCTTCCTCAATACGCAGGGTACTGATATCCTTGCGGCGTGTATTCTGAGGCGCGCCTGTATACACCATCAATGTGTCCGCACCATATGACAGGGCTTCCTTCACAGAGCCAAGAAACATTTCCTTTCCGCTCATTCCCACATGTGAACCAATCTTCATCTGTTTTCCTCCATTTATCCCGGTACAGCTTCGTTCTGTACAGATCATTTCCGAACAGCCCGGCGGTAAACACTGCCGCCCCTGACAGCCATTCCCTTTTGTTCAAGTAATTCATTCACGGTAACAAAAGTATATCCTCTGCGCTGCAATTCGTCAAGCGCCATTACGGCTCCATGGACACTCTCCTCAAAGATATCATGGAGCAGAATAATATCACCGTCCTCCGCCTCGGAAATAATGTACTGTGCAATGGCTTCGGATGATTTTCCCGTCCAGTCCTTCGTATCCACTGACCATAAGATCACCGGTATATCCAGGCAATCGCATACACGATTATTCACGGACCCGTAAGGCGGCCGTATGCAATAGGAAAAATCACCGATCACCGCCGACACGGTCTCGTACCAATGCAGTATTTCCTCTTTCTGCTCCTGCTCCGACAAAAGCGTTAATTGTACATGGCTGAACGTGTGACAGCCGATCTGATGGCCATCTTCATACATTTTCTCAATAATTGCCTCATTCCCCTCCAACTGATTCCCAATCAGAAAAAAGGTCGCTTTCACATTCCTTTGTTCCAACTCATCCAGCAGCCAGTCCGTCACCCCGGCTTTTGGCCCGTCATCGAAAGTCAGCGCCACCGTTTTCGTCTGCTTCTTCACCGGCGAAAACAACATTTTGCGTTCTGCTGCCCCATCATCATCCATCCAGGCCGCATGACAAAATAATGGTCTCTGCCATCCCCTCCAAAGCAGCCCTGCCGCCAGGGCCGCCGCAAAAACAACTGCCAGCAGCCACCAGTTTCCGCGTAAATGCATACCGGAACTAACCTCCGACATCCTGCGATTAATATATCTTATGTGGAAAACGATATAAATAGATATAAAAATGAACAGTACCCACCACCGTCAATGGATACTGTCCGTTGTTTCTTCATACTTATTCTGTCATTTTTTTATAAATCATTTCACAGTCGTAATCCGGAGCAAAGTCCGCAGCAGCTTCGCAAATAGTTTCGATCTCACTCACATCTTCTTCCAAAGCATCGGCAATATCTTTCGGTTTCCTGCCCCTGGCCAGCTTTTTACAAACCAGCTGGATCAATTTTAACCGCTGCCCCTGGTCAATGCCTAACTTCTTGCCATACTCGATCCCGTCTTCACGTGCTTCCTCCTGCTTCACCCTAATATCAGTTTCATAGCTATATTCCGCGATCAGCATATTTCTCACCTCACTGCCTTTCCGACACAGATATTCTACAAGGATCCCTTCCTGTATGCACGCCTGAATCGCCGCTTTAATCGCATCTTTTTTGCCATTCAGTTGATATTTCCGTATCTTGTCAATAAAAATACTATATTCCTTCAGTATCTCACATTTCTTTAGAATAACATGGTTCTTTTCAGAATTAATATTGATTACCCGTACCTTTAATTCAAGTGAATTGTTTCCTGGCTGCTTCCGGAAAGCATCTGACAAACGCAATGTCTGTTCTGCCGGATAATCGTCCTGCCCATTATAAAACGTATAAAACTCCGGTGTCGGTATCATCGCCAGCTTCTCTTTGTAACGGGCCTCTGTATCCACCAGTTTCTCATAAGTCCGTCCGGCATACATCAGGCAGCGCAGCGGCATATTCCTGTTAATCGTCGACTGGTGCTCTCCAAAAACCAATATTTGATTATTCACTTCAAATGAAATATCATTTTTAAAATTTTTTTTAATTTATGGATCTGAGCCTCATCGTGTAAATCCGTACCGTAAAGCGCGTTATACAGACTTAATAAATTAGCCTTTGATGTCTCATCATTATAAAACAAATCCACAAACACACTGTCTTTATGCTGCCTGTTTTCCTTCTGTACATCTTCTTTCATTTGCATTTCTCCTTTTATTATACATCGCATTTCTTATCCTACGCAATCCTATTATATAAAAAGTATCATGCAAATTTTGTCAAAACATACACCTGAATCCTTGTTTTCGTTCGACACTCATGTTATTCGATATAAAACAGACTCCACAAACTGACAACTGATATCGTCAGTTTATGGAGTCTGTTCACATTGATCTGTTCACATTGATCTGCTCACAGGCACAGATTAAATTCTATGCTGATTAAATTTTATGCTGATTGAATCCTATGCTGATTGAATCCTATGCTGATTGAATCCTATGCAAAAGCTTTGCCGACGGAACCGAATAATTCCATCTTCTCTTTAACTGTCGCTTTGATTGCTTCGGCGCCCGGTGCAAGAAGCTTACGAGGGTCATAACCTTTACCCTGCTGGTCTTTGCCTGCCTCGATATACTTTCTTGTGGCATCTGCGAAAGAAAGCTGGCACTCTGTATTCACGTTGATCTTTGCAACGCCCAGGTTAATAGCCTTCCTGATCATGTA
>CAYURX010000049.1:0-16610 GCA_964447245.1 uncultured Coprococcus sp.
TGCACAGTTTCATTTATGGTGGTGCCAAGTGTGCGGGGCATGGGGGTTTAGTTACAGAAGGAGGAGACTGATGAAGGATTTGATTGAAATCAGATGGCATGGCCGCGGAGGCCAGGGGGCAAAAACAGCAGCGCTTTTGCTGGCTGATGTGGCTTTTAATAATGGCTTATATGTACAGGGTTTTCCTGAGTATGGCCCGGAGCGTATGGGGGGCGCCGATCACAGCCTATAACCGTCTTTCAAAGGGAAAAATCCGTGTGCATTCCAATATCTACGAACCGGATTATGTCGTTGTTGTCGATGAGACGCTTATAGACAGCGTCGACGTCACGGACGGCATCAAAGAAGGCGGCGCGATCATTGTGAATGGAAAATGCCAAAAAGGTTTTGCTGGATGTTGCGGCCGATTTTGAAAAAATTTCCGGCAGAAAATATGGTTTTTTTGAGACTTATCAGATGGAAGACGCAGAATATGTCATGGTGATCATGGGCAGCGCTGCCGGTACAGGCAAGGATGCGGTGGACGCACTGAGAGCGAAAGGTATAAAGGCGGGACTCTTAAAAATCCGTCTGTTCCGTCCGTTCCCGGCCGAACAGGTGGCAAAAGTGCTTCAAAATGCCAGAGTGATTGCCGTTATGGACCGTACAGAGAACTTTAATACGGCGAACGGACCGTTGGGGGCAGATGTTAAGAGCGCGCTTTACAATATTCATTCAAATGCAAAAGTCGTCAATTATGTCTATGGTCTGGGCGGCCGTGATGTGACGGTTGAAAGCCTGACAAGTGTATATGAGGACATGATGAAGATCGATAACAGCGGGGAACTGGGTGAACCATACCGCTATCTGTCATTAAGAGATTAAAGGAGGACGGAAAGATGGCATATAATTTCAAAGAAATCGTGAGCAGACCGGAACGCCTGACTCCTGGACATAGAATGTGTGCCGGCTGCGGCGCAACGATCGCTCTGCGAAATGTAATGAAAGCATTGAAAGAAGAAGATCATGCAGTTGTTTGCAATGCGACAAGCTGCATGGAGGTATCCACATTTATTTATCCGTATACGGCATGGAAGGATTCTTATATCCATACGGCGTTTGAAAATGCGGCTGCCACCTGTTCAGGCGTTGAGGCCGCTTACCGCGCCATGAAAAAGACGGGTAAAATTGATGACAGTTATAAATTTATCGCAGTTGGCGGTGACGGCGGTACCTATGATATTGGTTTTCAGTCCTTATCCGGGGCCATGGAGAGAAATACGGATATGGTTTATGTCTGCTATGATAATGAAGCCTATATGAATACAGGTATTCAGCGTTCATCGGCAACGCCGATGTATGCCGATACGACAACAACGCCTGTCGGCAGCGTCAGCAACGGAAAGCCGCAGAACCGTAAAGACCTGACGGAAGTTATTGCGGCCCATCACGTACCATATGTGGCCCAGACAACCTTTATGGGCAATTTTAAAGATTTACATACAAAAGCTGAGAAAGCTATTTATACGCCGGGCGCAGCATTTTTGAATATTATGGCGCCTTGTCCAAGGGGCTGGCGGTATAATACGCCGGATATTCTGGATATATGCAAGGCCGCTGTTGAAACCTGTTTCTGGCCGCTGTTTGAGTGCTATGATGGAGACAAATGGGTCGTTAACTATATTCCAAAAGAAAAGAAACCAATTGAGGAATTTTTAAAGCCTCAGGGCCGGTTCGTGCATCTCTTTAAACCGGAGAATGAGCATTTAATTGCGGATATTCAGGCCGAAGTTGACAGAAGATGGGAAGTTCTGTTGAATAAGGCGAATATTTAAATAAATACCTTCTATGTATGACAGTTTGGAGCAGATAAGCGGGGGAGACTTTTCTGCTCTGAATTTGTTTATAAAAATTATATTGAATATGGCGGGGTAATGGGATAAAATCGAATGAAATAAGACCAATGGAGGAGTGACTATGGGATATGATGTAAACCTTGCTTCTTGTCTGGATATTCGTCCAATGAAAAATATGTCAGATTATTTATATCAGAAAATAAGCGCTTTGATCATTAATGGTGATCTGCCGGAAGGCTATGTATTTATGAACGAAGCGCAGTTGTGTGAACAGTTGAATGTCGGCAGAAGTACGCTCAGAGAGGCGTATAAAGCCTTAGAATTGACAGGATATGTGACAAGGAGCAAACGCGGCGGGACAGTCGTGAACGGCCAGAAAGAGATTCTTGCGTCAACACCGCTGAAAAAGAGTCTTGAGCGGGCGGATAAGAATGATTTTAACGAATATCGTCTTGTCTTTGAAACTGCGAATGCAAGAGGAGCGGCCGACCGGCGGACAGAGGAAGAACTGGCGGAATTAAAAGAGCTGTCGAAGCAGATGAGAGAATGCAGCTTGTCTGATGAAGGCGGCCATCTGGAACTTCAGAGGCTGGACAAGGAGTTTCACTTCAAGATTGCAAGTATGACCCATAATGATCTGTTCAGGCAGATGATGATGGTCATGTCCCAGATGTGGGATGAAGGCGTCAGGAAGAACTGGTTTGTGGCAAAGAATGAGGCGAGATTTGAAGGGATTTTTCAGCAGCATGAAGCGATCATCAAGGAGATCGAGAACTGCGATAAAGAAGGCGCAGCAGAAAAGATGAAAGCGCATATCATGTATGTTATCAATTAACAGATCGAGCATACTGCGCCAGACAAATGAAGAATATGGAAAAGATACGGAGTTTGCAAACCGTCCGGCGGCGGTTTGGCAGGCTCCTTTTTTGCTGCAGAAAAGGGGAAATAATAGTAACAATTTTTTAACAAAAATCTTTGATAAGTGCTTGACAAAATAAGGAGGGGGAAGCATAATAACGGTCCGCATGTCCTTCCGTATGAACTGGCCTGTGTGAGCTATCTGTTTAAGACAAGCGGCGGCAATATCATGTTCCTTGGCGATACATGGTACAACGACGGTTATGTGGGCATCGGCAATGCCTATGATATTGATGTATGTATCTTTGATATGGGATTCAATGCGCCGGGTGCAACAGATAAGATGACACCTTATGACTGTGCGCGGGTTGCTCAGAATCTGAAAGCAAAAGTTATGATCCCGGATCATTATGATAACTGGGCGAACTGTACAGGCGATCCAAGTGTATTGACAAGACAGCTTGAGTATATTGCCAAAGATATCTGTCCGAAGACCAAGACCGTGATCATGGCCTGCGGCGGCCGTTTCCTGTATCCACAGGATCAGAATATCGGACGTTACGCTTATCCGGACGGCAGTGAAGATTATCATTTTGAAAAAGGTGAAGTGGCAAAGAAGATTGCAGCCTATTTTAACAGGTTTAATGATCGTATCACTGGCTGCCTGCGGAAATTCATCCGCAGGTTCCACAGCAGGAAATTCCACAACAGAGGCCGGCGGCGCTGAAGCGTCCGGAGATAAAACAGTGATAGAGTTGACGATCGGTTCCGGTCATTCCGCAAGAACACTGGATTATATGGAATCACTGGATGATTATTTCAAGGTTCAGGTTGCGGAGAGGGTCGCTGCTGAAACCAATTATGAGATCAAATGGACAGACGCTTACGGAACAGTCGTAACAGGCGCTGAAACCCTGGGCGGCACCAGAGACGGGCTTGTTGATATCTGTGCGATCTTTATCGGCGCCTGTGCCGGTGAATTGCCGTTACATAATTATACCCATATTTTACCGTTTGCGTGTGAGGATACGAAGATGTGTCTGGATGTGACACGTCAGCTTTACAAAGATTATCAGGCGGATCTTGTGGACAGCTTTGAGACAAATTACAATCAGAAGCTGCTTGGTATCCTGATTCAGCCGGGTTATGAAGTGTTCTCAAATTCACCGATTGAAACGGCTGCGGATCTGAATGGCTTAAAGATCGGCGCTTCCGGCCGAAATATGCTGTGGCTGCAGAATACAGGCGCCGTTGCTGTACAGGCCAATATGACGGAGGCTTACACAAGTCTGCAGACGAACCTGATCGATGGTACGATTCAGGCGCCTTACTGGGGTGTTAAGGGCAACTTCCAGGATCTGGTAAGCTATATGACCAATATTGGTCTTGGCTGCAACAGCGGTGTGCTTTTGACAGTGAATCTTGACAAGTGGAATTCTCTGCCGGAGGAAGTTCGGACAATTATCGAGGAAGTTTCTGCTGATTATGAGGAATATCAGGCACAGTATGCGGCTGATACGACCGAGCAGGCTTATGAGATGTGTGAGCAGGCAGGTATTGAAATAACGACCATGAGTGATGAAGCGAAGGCTGAGTGGGTCAACATGCTTCCGAATATGCCGGATACGGCAACAGAGCTTGGCAGCAAGGGTATTGAGATTCTTGAACATTATGTGAAATTGCTGGAGGATGCCGGATATACACAGCCGCGCCAATGGGAATTTAATTATTAAAAGAAGGGGTTGGCACAATGGCTGCAATTAAAAAGATCGATCATGTTCTGGCTTCATTTTCAAAGATTCTCTGTTTTATAGGCGGAATTATTATTCTGTTCCAGATGGGCCTGATCGTTGTGGACGTCTGTATGAGAACCTTTATGCATTCGACGGTTGTGGGGGCCTCTATCATTGCGCGAAACAGTCTGATCGCCAGTGTATTTCCTGGCCTGCCATATGTTACATTTACCAATACCCATACGCGGGTCGAGGTCTTCTATACCAACGCGGGGCCAAAGAGAAAATGGGTAATGGATATTATTACACAGATTTTCGGGGTTATCATTTTCGCGCTGATGAGTTATTCGCTGGTTGGACCGGTACAAAATGCCATTGCCACGGCTCAATATGATGTTGAAGGTACTTTGCTGCTGCCTCTTGCACCATTTTATATCTGTACGCTTTTTGGCGCGGTCTTCAGTCTGTATGCGGCCATACGGCGATTGATACTGACGATTGTCGAAGGTACGCGGCAATATGAAATGGAAGGGTAGGGTGAATTAATGTCAGTCAATGTAATTTTTGCTTTGTGTACGATTGCCATTTTGTTTGTGCTGGTACTTGGCGGCGTACATATTGCCTTTGCACTTACAACGATGAGTTTTATAGGTATCTGGATGTGTACGAGTAATATGGCAACGGCTCTTTCCATTATTTCGACCACCAGTTTCAATGCAATTCGTACATATACCTATTGTGTGGCACCGTTGTTTATGACGATGGGAACGATTATGGCTTTCTCCGGTTCAGCGGGAGATCTGTTCGACGCGGCCCAGCGGGCACTGAAAAAGATGCCGGGCGGGCTTGCGGCAGCAACGATCGTCGGAAATGCCATTTTCGCAGCCGTAACGGGCGTATCCATCGCTTCAGCTACGGTTTTCAGCCAGGTGGCTGTGCCGCAGATGGAAAAATATAAATATGATCCGAACTTTGCAGCGGGAGTTGTGGGAGGCTCCTCTGTATTGGGAATGATTATTCCGCCAAGCCTGTTTTTCATCGTCTATGGTACGGCAGCGGAGGTTTCAATTGGCAAGTTGTTTGTAGCGGGAATTATTCCGGGTATTCTGATGGCAGCCATCTTTATCATTGCCTGTGTGATCCAGGGATGGCGGACACCTTCCCTCATTGGTCTTGATGAGCATCACAAACCGCTCGTCAGGCTTGAGGACGGGGATGGCAAATCCGGAGCGGGCGCTTTCTTCAAAGCCTTTCCGATCCTTTTACTGGTTGTATTGGTACTTGGCGGTATATGGGGCGGCCTGTGTACGCCAACGGAGGCAGCCGGTATCGGATGCTTTGGCGCTCTGATTATTGCGATCTGCAAGCGCAGCATGAGTATTAAGAGTTTTGGCTCTATGTTGACGGATGTGAGCCGTTCAAGCGCCGGTATTCTTCTGCTGCTGATCACAGCGCAGATGTACAGCCGTCTGCTGTCGGTATCCGGTATGGTAACCTGGGTATCCAATGCGATCCTGGCTTTGCCTGTACCAACCTGGGTTATCATTGGTATTTTCCTGGTACTGGTGCTGGCTCTCGGATGTGTGCTGGACGGTTCTTCCATCATTTTGCTGACGACACCGATTATTTTGCCGGTTGTCAGAGGACTGGGCTTTGATCCGGTATGGTGGGGCGTCATTCTTGTATTAACGGTTTGTATCGGTATGCTGACACCGCCTTTCGGCATGGTTGTATTTGCCATGAAGGGTGCTCTTGGCGACAAAGTAGAGCTTGGCAAATTGTTCAAATGCTGTACACCTTATATTTTTTACATGATTTTCACGATTGTGTTATGCATGATTTTCCCGCAGATCGTTACGATCCTGCCAAATATGATGTAGCGTCTGCCGGATGAAAGGAGAATAGAAATGGCAAAGAAACAGAAAAAAGTAATTTTATCCTGTGCAATTACGGGTGCGATTCATACGCCGACCATGTCGCCTTATCTGCCGGCCGGTGTGGACGGTCTGGTCAATGCGGCTGTTGAAGCGGCAGAAGCCGGTGCATCTATTGTACATGTACATGCAAGAAAAGAGAATGGAGAACCGACGTCAGATCTGGATTTTATGAGACAGATCCTGACAGGTATTAAAGCAAGATCAAATGTTGTTGTGGGGATTACAACCGGCGGCGCTATTGGTATGAGCGTGCAGGAAAGACTGGCGGCCGTGCCGGAATTTAAGCCGGAAATGGCTTCCTGCAATGCCGGTTCCATGAATTTTTGCCTGTCGGAACTTGCCAATGGCATGGATCATCCGATCAATGACTGGGAAGTGCCGTTTTTAAAGGCATCCTATGGCAGAGTATTCCAGAATACATTTTCTGATATGGAATATTGCATTAAGATTATGAATGAAAGTGGAACGTTGCCGGAGTTTGAGGTTTTTGATCTGGGACAGATCAATAATATTGCCTATTTCAAGCGAAAAGGCATCATTACGCAGCCGATCTATATTCAGTTTGTACTGGGTGTTATGGGCGGTGCGCCATTGACCATTGATAATATCAGAACCTGCATCGCGGAATCGAAGCGGCTGTTGGGTGACGACTTCCAGTTCTCAATTGTAGTCGGCGGACGTCGGGCTTTCAGACTGGAAGCCATGAACGCGATCCAGGGCGGCAATTGCCGTGTCGGCATGGAAGACGGCGGCGCACAATGCTTGAAAAAGCAATGGGCACCGCCTGTTTCAGTGAAAACCTGTCAATTATTTGCAATTCTTGTATTCATGAATTTTTCAAATTCTTCCGGGGTGCCGGTGGTAAATCCGTTTTTATCAACAATGACATAATTATTTTCATAGCGCAGCAGGAAGTAATGTTCCCATGTTTCAATACCGGTGAACTGGCGGAGATTGTATTCGCCATGGCTTTTGCCGGAGGATTGAGAGAGGATATTTTTGGACACTTTAATTCGGCGTGGTTTCAGAAAATTATCGCTGATGCTGCGCTGGTACTCTTTGATCTGATTGCCGGTTGTATTTTTGATAAAGGCGTAAATACAATAAATGACTGTAACGATCAGAACGACGGTGCAGATTAAGGCAGTTGTATCGTGATTTTTCAGGCCGAGCCGACCAAAGTAAACGGCGGTGGCTGCGGCGAGAATGCCGATGATTAAGGTCAGCAGATGATAGATTTTGCCCTGACGGTTCTTTTTAAAGGTTTTTTCAATGACGTGATTGATGACGGTGCGGTCAACTTTTGTAATGTTTTCAAAAAGTATTTCTCTTGCCATAAATGATTCTCCTTGTGTCATTTTTTGCATTCGCTATGATAGCATGATATATAGCCTGATTATAGCATGGAATTTCAAAGAATGGGAAGAAAAAATAGACGTTTTGTGATATGATAATAGAAAATCGAATGATTCACTCGCGGCTGTGAATGATTCGGGTACAAAGCGTGTGATATATTGGATTTGGAGGATGTCTATGAAGGTAATTGATTTTAAGAATGCAAGCTGCAAGCATTGTTATAAGTGTGTGCGTTCCTGCTCAGTGAAGGCGATTCAGGTTAAAAACGCGCAGGCAACGATTATGGACAGTCATTGTGTATTGTGCGGGAAATGTCTGGAAGTCTGTCCGCAGAATGCCAAGACATTTGTCAGTGATCTGGAGAGGGTCAGAAGCTATATTGCGGCGGGAAAGAAAACGGTTGTATCGCTGGCGCCGGCTTATCTTGGCATTTTGAAATATGACCGTCCGGGGCAGGTGATAGATGCCCTGTTAAAGCTGGGATTTTCCGAAGTGAGGGAGACAGCGGAGGGCGCCGTGTATGTGACAAATGCCTATGCGCGTCTGCTGGATGAGGGACAGATGACCAATATTATCTCGACCTGCTGTCCGAGTGTCAATGATCTGGTGGAGAAATATTATCCGGAGCTGGTGCCTTATCTGGCGCCTGTTGTGTCACCGATGATCGCCCATGGCAAACTGATCAAAGCATTGTACGGACCGGATGTAAAGGTCGTATTTATCGGGCCTTGCATTGCCAAGAAGGAAGAAGCCGAGGGCGACGACAGAACAACGGGATTTGTGGACGCGGTGCTGAACTTTGCGGAAATTGAAGCATGGCTTGAGGAAAAGGGTATTGACATCAGGGAATGCGAAGAAAAGCAGCCGGCCAATCCGGATCCAAGGGTCAACCGTCTGTATCCGGTGACCAGCGGCGTCATTTCATCGGTGCTGGCGAAGAAAAAGGTGGACAGCTACAAGAAGATTTTTATTGATGGCATTGAAGACTGCAAGGAAGTGTTTGATGATATGAAGGCCGGGTTGATCGAGGGCTGCTTTATCGAGGCTAATATGTGCGAGGGCGGCTGCATCAAGGGGCCGGCGGTCAACAAACTGAATATTTCCAAGTATAAGGCAACCATGGTCATTGAGGAACAGGTTCAAAAAGAGGCCCCGGATTATCCGGAGACGATCACGAATGTGGATATCAGCAAGAAGTTCCGCGCGGACAGCATTCACGACGCGATGCCGACGGAGGAGCAGATTTCACAGATTTTAAAGGCAACGGGAAAATACAACAAGACGCAGGAATTAAACTGCGGCGCCTGCGGTTATCCAACCTGCCGTGACAAGGCCATTGCCGTTTTCCAGGGCAAGGCGGAGCAGGAGATGTGCCTGCCGCATGTTTATGAAAAGGCGAAATCCATGTCGAATGTGGTACTGGAAATGACGCCGGAGCTGATTATGATCGTCGATTCGGCCTATCAGATCATCGAATTTAACAAAAAAGCGGAAAGCGTATTTGGTATTAACCGTGCCGAAGCTGTACATAAAATGATTTTTGAGATTATGGATCCCGCTGATTTTGAGCAGGTGATGACGGATCATCAGCCGATCCGGCGCAAGAAAGTGACCATGCCGGGGCTGGGACTTGTGATGCTGGAAACCATTGTTTATATCGGGGAACAGGATGCCATGCTGGCAATTTTCCAGGATATTACAGAGGAAGAAGCGGAACTGGAGCGCCAGTTTGACATGAAGATGGATACGGTGGCCATTGCTCAGAAGGTGATTGACAAACAGATGATGGTGGCTCAGGAAATTGCCGGGCTGCTGGGCGAGACAACGGCGGAGACAAAGGTCATTTTAACCCAGCTTCGCGATTCCATGCTGAACGATGATGTGATCAAAAAGAATCGGAGGGCGAAATAATGGATGTAAGTGTTGAGACGAGCTGGAAAAGTCTGAACAAGATACATGAGGAATTGTGCGGCGATAAGGTGGAAGTCTTAAAAACGGCGGATTCTGATGTGGTGATTCTGGCCGACGGCATGGGCAGCGGCGTCAAGGCGAATATTTTAGCGACCCTGACTTCGAAAATACTCCGGACGATGTTTTTGAATGGAGCGCCGATCGAGCTGGGCGTTGAGACCATTGCAAAAACGCTGCCGATCTGTCAGGTACGGCAGGTGGCCTACTCAACCTTCAGCATTTTGCAGATTTTCCATAACGGAGATGCGTATCTTGTAGAATTTGATAATCCGAGCTGTATCTTTGTACGGGACGGGAAACTGGTGGATATTCCGTTTACCCATCGGGAGATCGAAGGGAAAAAGATCAGGGAATACCGCTTTAAAGTCAAAGTAAAGGATTGTTTTGTGCTAATGAGCGACGGCGTGATCTATGCCGGAGTCGGTGAACTGCTGAATTTTGGCTGGACATGGGAAAGTATGGCTGATTATACGCTGAAATGCACAAGGGATACCCTGTCGGCCTCCAGGCTGGCTTCCATGCTGTCCCAGGCCTGTGATGACCTGTATATGCAGCGGCCGGGCGATGATACGACGGTGGCGGTCATCCGGGTCATTGACCGAAAGGTGGTCAATATATTTACAGGGCCGCCGCAGGATATGGATGATGACGAACGGGTGATGAAAGATTTCATTACGAGTCCGGGCAAACATATCGTCAGCGGCGGAACGACGGCCAGCATTGCGTCCCGTTATCTGAAGCAGCCGATCGTCAATAATTATGACGGTACGCCGGATGTGCCGCCGACTTCGAAGATCAAGGGGATGGACCTTGTGACGGAAGGCGTGCTGACCATGAACAAAGCGTTGACCATGCTGCGGGAACTGGCCAAAGATGATCTGGATTTTGAGATATTTTTACAGTTGGATGAGGATAATGGCGCGGCTAAACTGGCAAAAATCATATCAGAGGAATGTACGGATCTGAATTTATTTGTGGGAAAGGCGAATAATACGGCCCATGAATCACTGTTATTTGATGTGAGTGTGCGACACAATCTGGTCGAGCAATTAAAAGATGCCGCAGAAAAGCTTGGCAAAAACGTCAATATCCGTTATTATTAGAGCAATGACTGATTGATGGGCTGATGATAGCAAGGAGTGATCGTGAATGTATGCTTATACAATGACACAATGGCTGGCGTTTTTCTATCTGTACTGCATATTTGGCTGGTGCTTTGAATCGGCTTATGTTTCCTTACAGAAACGTCGTCCGGTAAACAGAGGCTTTATGACCGGCCCTTATCTTCCACTGTACGGATCGGGAGCGGTGCTTGTTTTATTTGTGACACTGCCGGTGCGGGATCATTATGTGCTCATGTATATCAGCGGTGCTGTGGCTGCAACGATCCTGGAATATTTTACCGGCGTTGCCATGGAAAAAATGTTCCGTGTCCGCTATTGGGATTACAGCGATCAGAAATTTAATTTTCAGGGACAGATATGTCTGTCCTCAGCGATTGCCTGGGGCTTTCTGACGTTGTTTCTTGTGGAGGTGGTGCAGCGGCCCATTGAACGGCTCATTTTTATGGTCGATGAAGAATGGTTGACAGGCATGACCTTTGTATTTACGGTGATCTTTACGTTTGACTTTGCGTCGTCGTTCAGAACGGCGATCGACCTGAGAGATATACTGATCCAGGTTGAACGTGCGGGAAAAGAACTTCAGTTGATGCAGAAACGTCTGGAAGTACTGGAGGTTGTGCTGAATGATTCGGTTGAAAATATGGTTGATGGTTTTGAAGAAAAACTGGAGAGCAGAGTGAGTGAGGGTAAGCTGCGTGTCAGCGAGCTGACAGAGGAAAAGATGGCCGATCTGATGGGACATGTGGATGCTGTCCGTCAGCGGCTTGATACATCTGAAGGTATTGAAAGAGTCCGTGCGGCTGTGGAGGCAGCTAATCTGGATGAACGCCTGGAAGATTTACAGAAGGAAATGCTGCAGATGCGCGGGCGTATGGAAAATATGGCGGTCAGAATCAAAGCAAAAGCTCATCCGCGCAATATTCGTATGCTTTATAGAAATCCGTCCGCTACCTCCAGCCGTTACAGGGAGGAGTGGCAGTACCTGAAAAATAAGATCATGCGCAGTCATGATGAAAAGGATGTGTAAGGAGGCCGAATATGAGAATTGCATTATGCCAGACGACAGTTTATAAAGATAAGAACAAAAATCTTCACAATGCGGAGCGGGCAATTGCCGAAGCTGCTGCCAGCCATGTGGATATGGTGGTGTTGCCGGAAATGTTTGTGTGCCCTTATTCAAAAAAAGCGGTTGCGGCATCGGCGCAACCGGCTGGCGGTGAAAGCTGGCGGGCTATGTCCGAGGCGGCCGGAAAAAATCATGTTTATCTGGTCGCCGGCAGTATGCCGGAGCTGGAAAACGGGAATATTTATAATACCGCCTATATTTTTGACCGGAATGGCCGGCAGATTGGCCGGTACCGGAAAATGCATATGTTTGATATTGATGTTAAAGGTGCGCAGGCTTACCGGGAATCGGATGTGGTGAAGCCAGGGAATGAGGTGGTTGTTATTGATACGGAATTTGGACCGATCGGCATCGCCATCTGTTATGATGTACGTTTTCCGGAGCTTTTCAGATTGATAGCAGCAAAGGGGGCGAAAGCGGTGGTAATACCGGCCGCTTTTAACCGGACAACGGGGCCGGCTCATTGGGAACTGCTGATGCGTGCCCGTGCTCTTGATCAGGAGATGTATGTGCTTGGATGCGCGGCTGCCGGTGACTGGACGGCCGCCTATAACGGCTGGGGACATTCGATTGCCGTGTCGCCATGGGGCGAAGTGATGGAGCAATTAGGCGAAGGTCCGGGGCTTCTTGTGGCGAATCTTGATTTTCAGTATGCTGAACAGGTCCGGCAGCAAATCCCTGTTTTATCTCAATTGCGGACAGATATTTACGAAGTTTGTGAAAAGTATCAGGATATGCAGAAAAGCCTTGACAAAAGGCCAAGAAACGTATATAAATAGATTTGACTGGTATTGATTTTATTGAGGAGGAATCAAAATGAATAAAGCAGAATTAGTAGCAGCAATTGCTGAAAAGACAGGTCTGAAGAAGAATGACGCTGAAAAGGCTTTAAAGGCATTTGTAGATGTAGTAACAGATGAATTGGTAAAGGGTGAAAAGGTTCAGTTAGTAGGCTTTGGTACATTTGAAGTTTCCGAGAGACCTGAAAGAGAAGGAAGAAATCCGCAGACAGGCGAGACAATGAAGATCGCTGCTTCCAGGGCGCCTAAATTCAAGGCCGGCAAGGCATTAAAGGATTGCATCAACGCTTAATGCGTGGCTGAAAAAGAGGTTTTAGAGAGGGATTCAGGTATTCAGACATATAATATGTGGAAAGATACCTGAGGCCCTCTTTTTGCTTCGTGTGGAGATATGCGGCGGCAGACTCCCCGGATATTGGACCTGCGGCACAGAGAGAATGGCTGATTTGACAGAAGGGAGATGCATGGACATGCGTTTGGATAAATATTTAAAGGTTTCGAGACTGATTAAACGCCGGACGGTTGCCAATGAGGCCTGCGACGCCGGTCGTGTCATGATGAATGGCAAAGTTGCCAGGGCAAGTGCGGATGTGAAGGTGGGAGACATCATTGAAATCGCGTTCGGTACACGCAATGTGAAGGTTGAGGTTCTGGATGTACAGGAGACGACCCGCAAAGAGGAAGCAAAAGATCTGTTCCGTTACCTGTAAGCGACAGGGCGGAAGGTTTTTGCAGGATGGGTCGGCGGATTGGCATGAAACAGCGAACATGCTCATATACTGAAGTAATAATCAGACAGTTCAGGTGATGGCATGTATATGGAAGAACAGCCGCAGATGAAGGCGCACCGGTTGACTTTGCAGAACAGGAAAGATTTGCAGATTACGGGGGTGATGGATGTGATATCCTATGATCCCGGTGAAATTATATTGGAGACTTCGGCAGGGCTTTTGCTGATCAAGGGTTCTGAACTGCATATGAACCATTTGTCGCTGGAGAAAGGGGAAACAGGGGTTGATGGAACCATCGACAGCCTGACCTACTCAGAGGCCCACCGGGGAGCAAAACAGGCGGAACGTTTCCTGGGAAGACTGTTTAAATAGCCATGAGTCAGGATGTCATCTTTCAGGGGCAGTTATTTGGCATGGCGATCGTCTGGGGCGGCGGATTGCTGCTGGCCTATGACGGCCTGCGGCTGCTGCGGCTGTTTGTGACCCACCGCCGGGGTGTACAGGCTGTGGAGGAAGTGATTTTCTGGCTGGCCGCCAGCTTTATCATTTATACCCTGATCTACCGTTATAACAGTGGTTCTGTCAGGAATTATGTGGTCTTTGGGATGGCCGTGGGAATGGTCATTTATCGCCTGTGTCTGTCGTCGTGGGTGATACGTATGAGCTGCCTGATATTGAGACCGGTTCGAAATGGTATAAGATTTATTAAAACTTTTCTAAAGGATTATGGAAAAAGATTGAAATTTCGGCTGATAAGGGTTAAAATAAAACTCAAGGTTGGAAAAAAAGAGACAGGTGATGGAAATGGCAGCAAAAGAGCGCAGGGTGTCAGAAGGAAAGGGAAAGGCATCAAAGCATAAGGGCAGTATGAAGGTCATCAGCGTGATACTTCTGCTTGTATGCGGCAGTTTCTGGTATCAGACATGGCAGACCCGTCAGGAGACGAAGGAATATGCGCTGGTTCAGGAAGATCTGCAGGGACAGATCGCAGAAGCGCAGGAGAATCAAAAGGTGATCGAGGAAATGGCGGATTATCTGAAATCAGATGCCTATATTGAAGATCTGGCGAGAGAGAAGCTTGGTTTGATTTACAAGAACGAGATCATTTTTAAGAAACAGGGACGTTAGGACATCGTTGGTTTAGTTATTTGACGAACGATGTACCAGTGAACGAAATATGAGCCGTTGCACAGGCAGATGGATACTGCCGGCAACGGCTGTTGTCGTTTTATAGCACTAACACGGTAAAAAGGTCATATAAGAGGGACGGAAGGAGGACGATATGAGCGAAATATTATATTATCTGGTAGAAAAGATGGCGAGGGTTCATGATCTGATCATGACGTGGAATGATTCGTATGAAATGCTGCTGTCTGACAAGCAATTGCATTTTCTTGTCATTGGCGTGCTGGGAATTGCACTGCTGCTGGTTATCTATACGCTGTTTAAGGCACTCAGCGGGAATCATGTGCTGGTGATTGCCTGGATTTATGTGTTTACTGTGATGGTTGTGGTGACATTTGCTATTGAGATCGGACAGGGAATTACCCATACCGGTCGGATGGAAATGGAAGATATCGTGTACGGGCTGGCGGGATTTATGGTAATGTTTTTCATCTTTGCCGCCATTCGGGCCCTTGTCCTGGGAATTGTGAAACTGGTGAAGATGGCCATGGGAACGGATGACGATGAGGATGAAGAATAGGTGTATAATCCTTGACTTTCTTTGTACGGTGTGATAGTATACATTGTGAATAGTTCACAATGTATACTAATAAAGGGTAAAGGAGAGATTTGATGAAGGGAGATTTTAATGAAAAGCTTTTGCAATCTTGGCTGAGATTATCCACGGCCATCTCCAATGAGAGGATCGTATCTGATTTGCCGTATAATGAATCTTTGATCTGTCATATTTTGTACCGGCAGCATCTGGAACATCCGGGATGCGGGGTGACCGCGACAGATCTGTGCAGAGAGACAAGGATACTGAAATCCCAGATGAACCGCACCCTGGGGAATATGGAGTCAAAAGGATTGATCGTGCGGGAACGCTCAGAGAAGGATAAGCGGCAGGTATTTGTCCGGTTTAATCCTGAACAAATTAAGATTTACGAAGAACAGCATCAGAAGATACTGAATATCATTGATGAACTAATCATAAAAATTGGAAAGGAAAAGGCCGGAGAAGCCATGGAATTATTTAATTTGGTGGCGGATACGGCGGAAGAAGTCATAAAATGATTAGAATATTAGTGGATTCAGCATCTGACTATCAGATGAAGGAATTAAAGGAAAAGCAAATTGAATTGGTACCGTTGTGTGTGAATATCGGGGAGCATGCCTATATTGACGGCATAAATCTGGAGAGAGACCAGTTTTATGAAATACTGGAGAAGAACGGTGGCTTTCCGAAGACCTCTCAGCCATCTCCACAGGCCTTTTTAAGCATTTTTGAGGATGTAAAGGAGAACGAGGATGACCTGATCTGCCTTTTACTGTCTTCGGCTCTCAGCGGCACTTACCAGAGTGCTGTGCTGGCCAGAAATATGGTTGAGTACGACAGGATCTATCTCATTGATACATTGAGCGCGACCTATAACATTAAGGTTATGGCGGATTACGCGCGACAGTTGGTACAGCAGGGGCTGGGTGCTGTGGAGATCGTGAACCGGATAGAGATGTTTAAGTCAAAAGTGAAGGTGGTTGCTGCGCTGGATACCCTTGAGTATCTGGCCAGGGGCGGGCGCATCAGCAAGTCGATCGCGGCCCTTGGCAATCTGGCAGGTATTAAACCGGTGATTACGCTGGATGCACAGGGAGAAGTGGCCCTTCTTGGTAAATGCCTTGGCAAAAACAAGGCCGTCAGTCATATGATGAAGGTTTTGCAGGAAACGGGAGTGGACCGGAATTTCCCGATGTATACGATTTATTCTTATGGTACTGAGAATTGCTGTAAGTTTCAGGATAGGTTGAAGAAGGAAAATTATCCAGTTGCAGACCGTCTGCAGATCGGGCCTGTCATCGGCGCCCATGTGGGGCCGGAGGCCTTTGGTGTTGTGTTTGTCTGCCAATAGCTTTGTTCTTTATAAAAGTTAGGTGGATTTTCTGATTATCTTTGCATTAGGTGGCAAATGTCGGT
>CAYURX010000050.1:0-5183 GCA_964447245.1 uncultured Coprococcus sp.
CTTCTGCGCTTCCTCCATCTGACGCTGCATCCTCTGCGCCTGCTTCATCAGATTATTCATATTGCCCGGCATACCGCCCGGAAATCCACCTCTTTTTGCCATTGCTGTTCCTCCTAATCTTCAATATAAGTATCAATTCCCTGAAAAAATTGTAAGGGGTCTATAAAATTACCGGCTGATTCGGTCTCCTGCTGGATTCTCACCGGCACAACCGTTATTTCTTTGCCAATACGCTCGCCAAGGGCGGCCTCCAGATCTTTCCTGTGATTTTCTTCCTGAAAATAACCGTAACGCATATCGTCCGTCAGTCCGATCATCAACTGATGATCCGCTCCCTCTGAAATCTGTGCATCCTTCAGCATCAGACACATGCTCGGTGTCAGATCATCCGTCATCTGCCGCCAGCGCTCAATGATCATCCTGATATCCTCCGACAATGCCTTCGGCTTCGCCTCCCTATCGCCCGGCGCCGCATTTTCCTGCTGCACTGTCTCTGCAGACTGGGCCGGCTGGGCAGCCATCACAACACCTTTCGCCAGCTTCTGCTCCAGAATGGCGATTCTGTTCATCAGCGAATCCAGATTATTTTCCATTGAAGGCTGGCACAACTTGATCAATGCCACTTCCACCAGCACCCGCTTCTGGGTCGAATAACGCACCTGTCCCGACAATTCCGAGAAAATACGGATATAGCGCATCAATGTATCGGCATCCACAAGGGCCGCTTCCTCTTTAAACGCCTGCATCTGCTCCTCAGACGCCTCCACGAGTTCTGTCAGATCACCGGAGTTTTGCACCATCAGTAAATTCCTGAGGTACCACGTAAAATCCACCACAAACTGCGTCAATTCACGACCCTGCATCACAAGCTCATCCACCAGACGGATAACAGAAACCGTATCCTGCGCCGTAATATAACGCAGCATCTGCCCAAAAACCGACGTGTCGACAGCGCCAAGAACTTCCAGTACATTCTCATATTTCAATTGCTGTCCAATGTAAAAAGCGATGCACTGATCGAGCAGGCTCAGGGCGTCACGCATGGAACCATCCGCCATGCGGGCTACATAGGCAAGAGCCGCTTCCTCCACATCCAGACCTTCCGCATCTGCCAGTTCCCGCAGCCTTGCGGTAATGGTCGCCGTTCCGATTCGCCTGAAATCATAACGCTGGCACCGGGACAGAATGGTGATCGGTATCTTATGAGCCTCCGTCGTCGCCAGTATGAAAATCACATAAGACGGCGGCTCCTCCAGTGTCTTGAGCAGCGCGTTAAAAGCGCCTATAGACAGCATATGCACCTCGTCGATAATATAAACCTTGTACCGTCCTTCAGACGGTGAATAAGCCACTTCATCCCTGATCTCACGGATATTGTCAACACCGTTGTTGGAAGCTGCGTCAATCTCAATGACATTCATCGACCGCTGTTCATTCACGGCCCTGCACATGGCGCATTCATTGCATGGACTGCCGTTGACCGGATGCTCACAGTTGACAGCCTTCGCAAATATCTTGGCGATGGATGTTTTTCCCGTTCCCCTCGTCCCGCAGAACAAATAGGCATGGCCGATACGGTTCATCTGTATTTGATTTTTCAAAGTCGTCACAATGTGGTCCTGCCCCTTCACTTCATCAAAACCGGACGGACGCCACTTGCGGTACAATGCCTGATATGCCATTTCTCTCTCCTGATTATCTATTCTTGATAAGGCTGATCATGAATCCAGACTATTCGTTGCCAAAGCTGATACCAAGATCTCTGGCCTGACGGATAATATCCGAATCCGGATCAACGGTCTTTAGCTTGCCGGCCACTTCTTTTAACGGAACAGCGACGATGTCATTGCCTTTAAATGCGGCCATACAGCCGTAGCGTCCCTCAAGGATCATACGCCCGGCCGCTGCTCCCAGACGGGTCGACACAACACGGTCGTAAGCATCCGGGCTGCCGCCTCTCTGCGTGTGCCCCGGCACAACAATACGTACCTCCTGTCCCAACGCCTCCTGAATCTTTTTGCCGATCTCATAGGACACAGACGGGAACGGGCTGGACGCCTTCTTCTTCTGGTATTCCTTCTTGGACAGGCGGGCGTCTTCCTGGGAAATCGCCCCCTCGGCCACTGCCAGAATACTGAAACGCTTGCCGGCTTTATTCCGTTTCTTAACCGCTGCCAATACGGAATTGAAATCATAAGGGATCTCCGGCAGCAAAATGATATCCGCGCCTCCGGCGATTCCGGCGTGTAATGTCAGCCAGCCCACCTTATGACCCATCAGCTCGACGATAAAGACACGGCCATGAGAAGCAGCCGTAGTATGAATGCAGTCAATGGCGTTTGTTGCGATATCCACAGCACTCTGAAAACCAAAGGTCATATCCGTACCATAAATATCATTATCAATCGTTTTCGGCAGTGAAACAATATTCAGACCTTCTTCGCTGAGCAGATTCGCCGTCTTCTGAGTCCCATTGCCGCCAAGGATCACCAGGCAGTCCAGCTTCAGATTGTGATAAGTCGCCTCCATCGCTTCTACTTTGTTGAAACCATTCTCCCCGGGCACACGCATCTGCTTGAACGGCTGTCTGGAAGATCCGAGGATCGTACCGCCTATGGTCAGAATGCCTGAAAAATCCTTCGGCTTCATTAATATATAATCATTGTACATAAGGCCCCTGTAGCCTTCCTCAAAACCAAAAATCTGTGTATCGGGATTGGCATTGTATAAAGTCTTCGCAACGCCTCTCATGGTTGCATTTAAAGCCTGACAATCACCGCCGCTTGTCAGCATGCCGATTCGTAACATATCCGCCACTTCCTTTGCTCAAAATTATAATAAACGTCATAAACTTTTTCCCTATTTTAATACTATATAGTAAAACTCGGACAAATTCAATACAAAATTTATTTTTTCGAATATATGTTCTTTTTACTTGACAGAATCTTTCCCCATGGTATAAGATAGAAACCATCTGGTAATCGTTGACCCGAATGATTCGGGTTTAATCATAAAGTTTAAGTTTTAGAAAGGACCACATTATGGCTATGACTAATTCCTACAACGCTGACAGCATCTCTGTTCTGGAAGGGCTGGAAGCTGTCCGAAAGCGTCCCGGCATGTATATTGGCAGTGTTTCCCGCAAAGGCCTGAATCATTTGATTTATGAGATCGTTGACAATTCCGTTGATGAACACCTGGCCGGCTTCTGCGATGAAATTCATGTCATTTTGAATAAAGACGGTTCCGCCACTGTTACAGACAACGGCCGCGGTATCCCTGTTGGTATGCACAAAAAAGGGATTTCGGCTGAACGTCTTGTGTTCACCACCCTGCACGCCGGCGGTAAGTTTGACGATTCCGCTTACAAGACGAGCGGCGGCCTGCATGGCGTCGGTTCTTCCGTTGTCAACGCCCTCTCCGAATGGCTGGATATTACCGTCAGCCGCGAAGGCGCCATCCATCATGATCATTATGAGAGGGGCATTCCGACCATCGAACTGAAGGATGGTCTGCTGCCCATTGTCGGGCGCACACGCAAGACCGGAACATCCATTACATTTCTCCCGGACAAGGAGATTTTTGAAAAGACATGGTTTAAGGAAGATGAAGTCAAGAGCCGCCTCCATGAGACGGCCTATCTGAATCCCGGACTGACCATCTTCTATGAAGACAACCGCACGATTCCGGAGGAACATCAGACCTTTCATGAACCGGACGGGCTGTCCGGCTTCATCAAAGATCTGAATAGAAATAAGGAAACCCTTCACGATGTCATCTGCTTTCGGGGCGAATCCGAAGGCATTACCGTCGAGGGCGCTTTTCAGTATGTCAATGAATTTCATGAAAATGTTCTTGGCTTCTGCAATAATATCTACAATGCCGAAGGCGGCACCCATATTACCGGGTTCAAGGCCACCTTCACAACGATCATGAACGCCTATGCCCGCGAAATCGGCGTATTAAAAGAGAAGGACGCTAATTTTACAGGCGCCGATATCAGAAACGGTATGACGGCTGTCATCTCCATCAAGCACCCTTCACCCCGCTTTGAGGGCCAGACGAAGACCAAGCTTGACAATCAGGACGCAGCCAAAGCCACCAGTAAGGTGATCAATGAAGAAGTGGTTCGCTTTTTCGACAAGAATCTCGAAACGCTCAAAACCGTGCTGTCATGTGCGGAAAAGGCTGCAAAGATCAGGAAGACCGAAGAAAAAGCCAAGACCAACCTGCTGACGAAGCAGAAGTTTTCCTTTGACTCCAACGGCAAGCTGGCCAACTGCGAGAGCCGCAATCCCGATATCTGCGAGATTTTTATTGTCGAGGGCGATTCCGCCGGAGGCTCCGCCAAAACAGCCCGCAACCGCCATTTCCAGGCGATCCTGCCGATCCGCGGCAAGATTTTAAACGTGGAAAAGGCCAGCATTGACAAGATTCTGGCCAATGCCGAAATCAAGACCATGATCAATGCTTTCGGCTGCGGATTCTCTGAAGGCTACGGCAACGACTTTGATATTACAAAGCTGCGCTACAACAAGATCGTCATCATGGCCGATGCCGATGTGGACGGCGCCCATATCTGTACGCTGCTTTTAACACTCTTTTACCGTTTTATGCCGGAACTGATCTACGAGGGCCATGTCTATATTGCCATGCCGCCCCTTTATAAAGTCATGCCGTCAAGAGGCAAAGAGGAATATCTCTACGATGATCAGGCACTGGAGCGATACCGCAAGACCCACAAGGGCAGCTTTACCCTCCAGCGTTACAAAGGTCTGGGTGAAATGGACGCCACCCAGCTATGGGAGACGACCTTAAACCCTGAAACCCGTATTTTGAAAAAAGTGGAAATTGACGATGCCAGAATCGCGTCCGATATCACCGGAATGCTCATGGGGCCGGAGGTACCGCCGAGAAAGGCTTTTATTTATCAGCACGCCCATGATGCTGAACTGGATATATAGGAGGAGGCACTACGCATGATACAGGAACAGATTATTCGTACGGATTATGCAGAAGTCATGCAGAAATCCTACGTTGATTACGCCATGAGCGTTATTATATCCAGAGCGCTGCCCGATATCCGGGACGGCTTAAAGCCTGTCCAGCGGCGAACGCTCTATGATATGTATGAACTGGCCATCCGCTATGATAAGCCTTACCGTAAATGCGCCCGTATCGTC
>CAYURX010000050.1:5193-16489 GCA_964447245.1 uncultured Coprococcus sp.
CCATGGGTAAATATCACCCTCATGGTGACAGTTCGATTTACGAAGCTTTAGTTGTCATGGCACAGGGCTTTAAAAAAGGACTGCCCCTTGTGGACGGCCACGGCAATTTTGGTTCCATCGAAGGTGACGGCGCCGCCGCCATGCGTTATACGGAAGCCCGTTTACAAAAAGTGACACAGGAAGAATTTCTTGCCGATCTGGATAAAGATATTGTGGACTTTGTACCGAATTTTGACGAGACTGAGAAAGAGCCGTCGGTCCTTCCGGTGCGTCTGCCGAATTTCCTTATCAATGGTTCTGACGGTATTGCCGTCGGTATGGTCACCAGCACGCCGCCCCATAACCTTGGCGAAGTCATTGACGCGGTGAAAGCTTACATGAAAAACGACAAACTGACCACCGCCGATCTGATGCAATATGTTCAGGGACCTGATTTTCCTACGGGCGGCATTGTTGTCAACAAGGACGAGCTGCAGGCCATTTATGAGACAGGCAGCGGCAAGATCAAAATCCGGGGCCGTGTCGCCATTGAACACGATAAAGGCGGCAAACTCCGCCTTGTCATCACAGAGATCCCGTATACGATGATCGGCGCCAACATCGGCAAATTTTTAAACGATGTCTATGCCCTTGTGGAGAGCAAGAAAACAACGGATATTGTTGATATTTCCAATCAGTCCTCCAAAGAGGGCATCCGTATTGTTCTTGAACTGAAAAAACAGACGGATGTCGACAATCTTCTGGCCCTTTTATATAAGAAGACACGGCTGGAAGACACTTTCAGCGTCAATATGCTGGCCATCGCAGACGGACGCCCGGAGACGCTTGGACTGAAAAGCATCATTGAATATTTCCTTGATTTCCAGTACGAACTGAACACCCGCAAGTATCAGAAGCTTCTCAGCAAAGAACTGGAGAAACAGGAGATTCAGGAAGGTCTGATGCGGGCCTGTGACATCATTGACCTGATCATCGAGATCCTCCGGGGCAGCAAGAATATCAAACAGGCCAAAGCCTGTCTGACGAACGGCACAACCGAAGGCATTCGCTTCAAAACAAAGACTTCCGAGAAAGCCGCTTCAAAGCTTGACTTTACAGAGGCCCAGGCAACGGCCATTCTTGAAATGCGTCTTTACAAATTGATCGGCCTGGAACTTGAAGCTCTGATCAAAGAACATGACGCCACACTGAAAAATATTGCTGCCTATAAGGATATCCTCGAGAATCATGCCAGCATGTCCCGTGTGATCACAAAGGAACTGGATAACATCAAAAAATCCTACGCCACACCGCGTAAGACAACAATCGAAAATGCTCAGGCCGTCGTCTATGAGGAAAAGAAACCGGAAGAAATGGAAGTCGTTCTTCTCATTGACCGCTTTGGTTATGCCAAAACCATTGACAAAACCACATTTGAGCGCAATCGCGAAGCGGCTCTGGCAGAAAACAAATATGTCATCAACTGCATGAACACAGATAAAGCCTGCATTTTCACTGATACAGGCCGCCTGCATTTAATCAGGATCGCGGATATGCCGTTTGGCCGTTTCAGAGACAAGTCTGTTCCGATGGACAACCTTGGCAACTATGACAGTTCCGGTGAAAATATGATCCATGTATGCAGTCTGAATCAGATTATGGAAACAAAACTCCTTTTTGCGACAAAAGCAGGTATGCTCAAGCTGGTTGACGGCAATGAATTCAATGTTTCCAAACGGACCGTCGCCGCCACCAAACTGGCCGATGGCGACAGCCTGATTGCCGTATGTGATACCACCAACTTCAATCAGCTTGTCCTTCAGACAAAGAACGGCTACTTCATCCGTTTTCCGATGATGAACATCCCTGAGATGAAGAAAACCGCCGTCGGTGTCCGGGGCATCAATCTGACCGTTTCCGACGAAGTTGAAGCCATTTATCCACTGGACAGCAGTACAGAATGTAAGATTACGCACAATGACAATACGCTTATTCTCAACAAACTGAAACTTGCCAACCGTGGCGGAAAAGGGACAAAAATCAGGAATAAAAATACAAAATAAACGAATAAAAATATTTGACAACCTTTGAAGATATTGTATAATTATAAGTAAGGCAAAGGCGTTTCGGCTTGTATCGTTCCGAAGCGTCTTTTTTCGATTTAGCCTGTAGAAGGAGAGTCACGCATATGCACTTTAGCAATATACCTTACCAAAGAGTTTATTATGAGGACATAGAGAAACGTTATCAGGAACTTCAGGAATCGTTTGAAAAAGCTTCCGATGATGCCGCCCGCATGACAGTACTCAGAGAGCATAACCAGCTTCTTGCCGATATGACACCTGTGGAATTATGCTATGTCCGTCATGACATGAACGTTAATGATACTTTTTATGCGGCGGAACAGGATTATTATGATGAAATCGACCCTATGCTGTCCGATCTTTCCAACAAATTTGATAAGGCTTTACTGGATTCCCCACACCGCTCCTGGCTGGAGCAGGTCATCGGCCATCAGGCTGTCACCATCATGGAACAGCGTCAGCAGGGCTTTAACAGTTCCGTCATCCCTCTGGCCCAGGAAGAAAATAATCTTCTCAGCCGGCATAATCAGCTTGCTGCCAACGGCGCCGCCGCCTGGGATGGCAGACAGGTAAAACGTTCCCTGATGGACCCGCTCACCCAGTCCTCTGACCGTTCCATCAGGCAAAAAGCATCTCTGGCCATTTCTGGATCCTGGGAAGGCCAGCGCAAAGAGCTTGAAGAAATTTATACGCAATTGGTTAAGAATCGCCATCAGCAGGCGAAACAATTAGGCTTTGCCAACTATGTGGAACTGAGTTACTGCCGTATGAACCGCATTGGTTATACATCTGCGGATGTCCAGAACTTCCGTGAACAGGTCAAAAAAGACCTTGTCCCATTCCTCGGCCAGCTTATGGAACGGCGCAGAAACCGGCTCGGACTTGAGCATCTCTATTATTATGATGAAAAGATTGCGTTTAACCATGGCAATCCAATCCCACTTGGCGATACAAATGCCTGCCTGCAGGCGACCCGTGAAATGTACACCCGTTTATCTCCGGAAACTGCAGAATACATCGCCTTCCTGCTTGATCACGGCTTTTATGATGTAGAAATACGGGATGGCAAGCGGGACGGCGGCTATATGACCACCTTTGAGAAATACCGCGCGCCATTCATTTTCGCCAACTTTGACGGGACCCGCGAGAATGCCTATATTATGTGCCATGAAGGCGGCCATGCCTTCCAGAGCTATCTGAAACGCAACGAAGATATCCGTGAAAAGTGTTGGCTCACATCGGAAGCCGCTGAGACCCACGCCATGGCCATGGAATTTTTCACCTGGCCCCATATGGAACTGTTCTTTGGAGACAAAGCCGACGATTACCGCACGATCCATCTGGAGGACGCCTTAACGCTCATTGCCAATCAATGCCTGCAGGATGAATTTCAGCAGCGGGTTTACGAACGGCCGGAGATGGCACCGCAGGAACGCAACAGCCTGTGGCTGCGGTTGGAACATGATTATTTTCCGTTCCGGGATTATTCAGGTGATGGGAATCTTGAACAGGGATGCCGCTGGCAGCGCATTCCCCATATGTTTCAATGGCCATTTTACGCGATTGATTACGCATTGGCCCAGGTCTGCGCACTGGCATACTACCACTGGATGACAGAAGATTTTCCGGCAGCCTGGCAGAGTTACCTGACATTTTGCCGCGAAACCGGTACAAAGAGTTTTCCTGAACTGGTCCAAAGCGCCGGTCTGAACGATCCATTCAAAGCAGGGACTCTCAGGAACCTGGTCGAATGGCTGAAATCCACATTTGTTAAATCCCTGAAAGGGTGTTAAATAGAAAGGAGACATTTATGAAAAAGAAAAATAAGAAATTTGCCGCTCTCATACTGGCGGCGGCTACATCCATGAGCCTGTTATCGGGCTGCGGCGGCGGTAATAATCCTGCCGGCGAAACAACCTCAACCTCATCCGGCGGCACAGGCAGCTCGGATACTTACACCTACACCTTTGCTTCTATAGACAGTGTGACCACATGGAACTCCCATGACGCACAGATCGTAGAATCTATTACGGACTATACAGAAATTCCTTTATGGAATCTTGTATTAAATGATACAGCGGACGGATACGACTGGTCACCTGAAATGGCCGTTGGCGAACCGGAAGACGTGACGGGCGAATATGCCGGCAACGAGCAGTACGGTATTCCGGCTGACGCGACCGAAGGCTATGCTTACCGGATCACGTTAAATCCTGACGCAAAATGGGAAGACGGCTCAGCTATTACGGCCGATGATTATATGTATTCCATGCAGCAGATGCTGAATCCGGAGATGCACAACTATGATGCCTACGGCTTTTATCAGACCCTTCCTATTGCAGGCGCCGAGGCCTATGCAAAATCAGGCCAGACAGAGATGGTTCCTGTTGTGGATGTGGACACCAATGAATACGCCGACTACGGCGACGCTGCGCTTTACATCAGCTTTACACAGGTTTCCAGCGCATTCTGGGGCTATTCAGGTGTCGATTATTACACCGGTTCCGAAGACTATTATGTCAATGAGGCCGGCGAAGATCTGATGGATAAATATGGCAATGAAGACTATGTGGCAGTCACAGATGAAGTCATCGCGGATATCAATTATATGCTGACGAATTTCTGGGGCGAAGAAGAAGTTGATCCGGAAAATTACCTGACAATGGCGTTCTATGAAGCGTCCTATGGAGAAACTTCCTTCGATAGTGTCGGTTTCCTTAAAACAGGCGATTACGAATTGACCATTATTCTGCGTACGCCATTGACACCATTTTATTTCAAATACAACTGCGACAACCTGGCCCTTGTCAATGAGGAAAAATATGAAGCAGGTAAAACACAGACCGGCGATATGGTTAAGACCGATTATGGTACATCCGTTGATACATATATGTCCTCCGGCCCATATAAGCTTGTCAGCTTCCAGCCGGATAAAGAATGGCGTGTAACAAGAAATGAAAACTGGTATGGCTGGACAGATGGCAAGCATGACGGCTTATATCAGGCGACAGATATCGTTTGTACCATTGTTGAAGACTCCGCAACTCAGGAGCAGCTTTTCCTTCAGGGCAAGCTTTCCGCTTTGAGCCTGAATGCCGAAAATCTGGACAAATACCTGGGCAGCGATTACATTGTCTACACAGACAATTCTTATATGTACTATCTCAATATTAATAATGATAAAGACCTTCTGGCTTCCCGTGAGACAGAGGGCGTGAACAAAACGATCCTGACTTATCTGGATTTCCGTAAAGGTATTTCCCTGGCCATGAACCGCAACGAATATATCGCCATGCAGGGATACGGCAAAGCCGCTTATGGCTATTACAGTGATTATTATGTTTACGATGTGGATACCGGCGAACGTTACCGCGACAGCGAACCGGCCATCCAGACATTAAAGACTTTCTATGGCGTTGATGATGTAGATGAAATCACCGGCTACGATCTGGATGCCGCAAAAGCTGCTCTCGTTTCCGGTTACGAACAGGCCCTGGCGGACGGCGTCGTATCCGAAACCGATCAGTTTGTATTTGATTATCCGACATGGTCCAATGAAACTTCCGACTTGAAACAGGTTCAGTTCATGCAGGATTCCCTGGATGCAGCCACCGAAGGCACTGCCCTTGAAGGCCGGATCACGGTCAACATGGTCGTCAGCGAGGACTACTATGGCAAGCTGGACAGCGGCGAATATGAATTAAGTATGAGCGCATGGACCGGAGACGCAACAAACCCTTACGCGAATATGGAAAGTTTTGTAACAGACGATTACTCTCCGCAGGCCTATTTTGGATTTGACCCTCAGACTGAAACACTTGATATTGACCTCAATGGTACAACCATCACAAAGACTTACTACGACTGGTATCAGGAGCTTTTATTCGGTGAATATGCCGTTGCTGACGCAGATACGAGAAACCAGATCCTGGCTTCCATGGAACTTGCGCTGCTTCAGAAATACCGCGACTGTCCGTTCTGGGGCGCCAGCACTGCTGTTCTGGAAAGTATGCAAATCGCATATCCGACCTACGAACCGGTCTTCGCCGTTAACCAGGGCGGTATCCGCTGCATGACCTTCAACTACACCGATGTTGAATGGGCTGATTTCTGCGCAGAGAACAACAATCAGTTAAATTATCAGTAAACGCCATGGCCTTTGCTGCTTTACCGGATCCCGGCAGATATCAGACTGCCGGGAACACCGGCGAAGCGGCAAATCCCATATTGAACCTTTAGCTCATAGAGAGAGGAAGTCACTAACCCATGAAACACATGTGGAAGTATATATTAAAGCGTATTGTATTGATGCTGTGCGTACTGTTCGTCATCATGACGATCTGCTTTGTGATGATTCGTATGCTGCCTGACCAGCTTCCAAGAGGCAAGGGCGACGCGGCGGCCGCTGTTCTGGCCATGCGGAAAGCCTGGGGATACGATGAACCGATCCTGACACAGTATATAATTTTCCTGAAAAAAGTTTTTACCGAATGGGACTGGGGTGTCTGCACAAAAGTCGGCACCTACTTAACACCTGTTACCAGTCATATTGCCCAGAAGCTGCCTGCAACGATCGCCGTCAACCTCAGCGCCGTGATCATCAGTATTCCTTTGGGTATTCTGTTTGGCATTTATGCCGCATTAAAGAAAAATAAATGGCAGGATCATCTGATATCCGTTGTGATTATGCTGTTTATTTCCGTACCATCCTATATTTATGCCTTTGTTTTGCAGTATTTCCTCGGTTTTAAGCTCGGATGGTTTCCTATTGTCGTCAATTCAGGCACAGATTATTTTTCCCTGTCCATGCTCAGTTCCATGGCACTCCCGATCATGTCCATGTCCTTTGGAACGATCGCCAGCCTGATGCGTTCCGTCCGTGCGGAACTGACCGAGACATTGACCAGCGATTATATGCTGCTGGCCCGAACCAAGGGGCTCACAAGACGGCAGGCAACGCTCCGTCATGCCCTGAGAAATTCCATGGTGCCTATCATGCCAATGATCGTCAGCGAATTTGTACTGGTACTGACCGGCTCTCTGATCATCGAAAAAATCTTCGGCATACCGGGCATCGGCAGTACCTATGTATCCTCTATTCTTGAAAGAGATTACAGTCTGTTTCTGGCCGTCAGCATGTTCTACACGGTCATCAGCCTGGTGGCCACGCTGATCATCGACTTAAGTTACGGCCTGGTTGACCCGAGAATCCGTATAGGAGGTGGAAAAGACAATGAATAAACAGACATTTCCTGATATACCGAAAGAAAAATTTGTCTTTGTTCAACAGGATGAAGCCATTCATGATACACGTTTTGAAACAAAAGCCGTCGGTTATTTCGGTGACGCATGGATCCGCTTTAAGAAAAACAAAAGCTCTGTCGCTGCTGCTGTCATTATCATTTTGCTGATCCTTTTTGCGCTGCTGGCTCCGATATTTTCCACCTATACAATGTCATTTACAGAGTCTTATTATACCTACGCACTACCTAAAAACCCATGGCTGAGCCGATTCGGCATCTGGGACGGGTGCAGCAATAAGACTCTCAATCAGCAAACCTATGATTATTATGATGCCATGGGCGCCGTCAAAGAGGTAAAAGCCTCCTATGAAAAGACAGAAAACGGCCGTTCAAACACTTACTATGATGTCGTTTTGGACGATTATCTCGCCAAAGGCTATGTTTATATTAATTTAACCGTCAGTGAATATGAAAAAGTATTAGCCTGGCAGGAAGAAACAGGTAAGCAATTATTATATCCGATGATCGATACCGGCGAAGTCCAGTTGGATCAAAACAAAAACAATGCCAATTACTGGTACGCCCACAACGCAAAAGGCGTCGCCCAGCGTGATGCGAATGGCAATTATGTCCCAATCTACAAAACCGATGATACGAGTGCGGACGGTCTTGCCTATCACTCTGCAAAAATGGGCGGTAATCAGTATCAGATACGCGTCTGGTACTATGACTGGTTCACGTACAAGAACGGCCAGGAACCATGCTTCCTGTTCGGTACGGATTCCATGGGACATGATATTCTGGCCCGGCTGGCCTCCGGCGCAAGATTCTCTCTGCTGCTCAGTATTATCGTATCCGCTATCAATTTTGTGATCGGTACGATTTACGGCGCAATCGAGGGCTATTACGGCGGCAAGCTGGATATGATCATGGAGCGTTTTGCGGATATTCTTTATTCTGTTCCTTATATCGTGCTGTTCTCACTGCTGCAGCTTCGATGGGGGGATCAGATCGGTGTTGTCGGCGCGCTGCTTCTGGCATTCGTGCTGACCGGATGGATCGGTGTTGCCAGTACTGTCCGTACCCAGTTTTACCGTTATAAAGGGCAGGAATATGTTCTGGCAGCCCGCACACTTGGGGCGAAGGATGCCCGTCTGATCATCCGGCATATCCTTCCGAATGCCCTTGGCACAATTATTACATCCTGTATTTTGATGGTTCCCGGTGTTATTTTCACTGAATCATCCCTCTCCTATCTGGGCGTTTTGAACCTGAATTCCTCCACCTTAACCAGTGTAGGAACCATGCTCTCCAACGCACAGACAGCATTATCAACCTATCCACATGCCATTTTCTTCCCGGCTCTCTTTATCTCACTGATGATGATTTCATTTAATCTGTTTGGAAATGGCCTGCGGGACGCATTGAATCCTACATTAAGAGGCGCGGAGGAATAGATCATGGAAGAAAAAGAAAAAATCTTACAAGTAAATCATCTGACCGTATCCTTCCGCACCAACAACGGTATGGTACGCGCCGTGCGGGATGTCAGCTTTGACCTCCATAAAGGTGAAACACTGGCCATTGTCGGCGAATCCGGTTCCGGTAAATCCGTCACGGCCCGTTCTCTGATGGGGATCCTTACGCCAAATGCGGTCGTGGATCAGGGTTCTATTCTTTATGACAATGTGGATCTCCTGAAGCTGAAAGAAGATGATTTTCATCATTACCGCGGCAACCGGCTCGGCATGGTCTTTCAGGACCCGCTGTCCAGCCTGAACCCGATTATGAAGATCGGCAAACAGCTCACAGAATCCATGCTTTTAAATGAAAAGATCTCCAAGGCCGACGCAAAGCAACGGGCATTGAAATTGCTGGAAGGCGTTGGTATTTCCAATCCTGAACAGCGCTTTAATCAGTATCCCTTCGAGTTGTCCGGCGGTATGCGCCAGCGTATCGTTATCGCGATTGCGCTCTCTGCCAATCCTGAGATCCTGATTTGTGATGAGCCGACAACCGCTCTGGATGTGACGATCCAGGCACAGATCCTGGAACTGATCAATGAAATTAAACGTCAGCGCCAGCTATCTATTCTGTTCATCACCCATGATATGGGCGTTGTGGCCAATATGGCTGACCGCATTGCAGTTATGTACGCGGGAAAAATCGTAGAATATGGCACCGCCGATGAAATTTTCTATGAACCGGCCCATCCTTACACATGGGCGCTGCTGGCATCTATCCCTGATCTGGATACCAGAGAAAAACTGGAATCCATCCCCGGCACGCCGCCGAATATGCTGTTTCCGCCAAAGGGAGATGCATTTGCCGCGCGAAATAAATATGCCATGGCCATTGATTTTGAAGAACAGCCGCCGCTGTTTCAGATTTCAGAGACACACTATGCCGCTACCTGGCTTCTGCATCCAAATGCGCCTAAGGTAAACCCGCCGGAAATTGTGACCGAACGCATCCGCCGGATGCAAAAAAAGATGGAAAATGACGGAGGTACGGTAAAATGACAACTGAATCAAATGAAATCCTTCGCGTCGAGCATTTAAAGCAATATTTTGGAAGCGGTGAAGCAATGACCAAAGCCGTGGATGATGTCAGCTTTTCCATACAGAAAGGCGAAATCGTCGGACTTGTGGGTGAATCCGGCTGCGGCAAGACGACGACTGCCCGCTCCATCATCAAATTATACAAGATCTCCGGCGGCCAGGTATGGTTTGACGGTCAACTCATCTCTGCCGGCGCCTTTGACCAGAAAGAAGCAGTCAGCAAGGCAAAGAAGGCAATAAAATCGGCAGCCTCTCCTTCTGAAAAACAGGCTGCAAAGACACGTCTGGAGGAAGCCAAAGCGCAATACCGCCAGGCTGCCGCCCAATCAAAGGAATTAAATAAAAAGTATCCTTCTGTGACTGAAATCCAGATGATCTTTCAGGATCCAATGTCATCCTTGAATCCCCGAATGACCATCAAAGAGATCATCGCCGAAGGACTCCGCATCCGCGGCGTGAAAGATGAAAAAGAAATCGAAGAAAAGGTTTTTGATGTTCTTGGTAAGGTCGGCCTGCTGCCGGAACACGCCAGCCGGTATCCCCATGAATTTTCCGGCGGCCAGCGCCAGCGTATCGGCATCGCCCGTGCCATTATTATGGAACCGAAGATGATCATTGCCGATGAACCGGTGTCCGCACTGGACGTTTCCATACAGGCACAAGTCATCAATCTCCTCGGCCAGCTTCGTGAAGAAATGGGTATCACCATTCTTTTCATTGCTCATGATCTGTCTGTTGTGAAATATTTTTCCGACCGCATCGGCGTTATGTATTTCGGCAATCTTGTAGAAATGGCAGCATCCGACGAACTGTTTGCCCGTCCGCTTCACGGCTACACCAAAGCACTGCTGTCCGCCATACCGATACCGGACCCGCATTATGAAAAGCAGCGTCGGCGTATTATCTATCAGGCACCGGAACGGACTGAAGACGAAAAAGCCCAACTGGCGCTTCGTGAAATCTTTCCGGGACATTTTGTACAGTGTACTGAAGAAGAAGCAGAGCAGATGAGGAAAGAAGCCCTATGAAGCGGTTGAAAGGCCAATTGACGGCACTGATCATAGGGCTGATCCTGCTGATCTTCAGCCTGATCAGCCAGAAAACTGATACCATCACTGGAACAAAAGAATGGATACGTATTTTAAGCAATTCAGCGCTCATCCCCGGTGTTCTGCTCACAGGCCTGGGAGTGATCGTCCGGATATCCGATGAAGGTTTCTTTGACGGCATCAAATACAGTATGAGCAGTATCCTCACTCATGTACGCAGAGAACCCAAGCGTTATGCATCTTTCTTTGATTATATGAAAAGAGAAAAAAAGGCAGCCGCAAACCCATTGCTGCTGCCGGGTCTCATCTATTTAGTGATCGCAATTATATTAACTGGCATATATTACGTCATTTAATTTGAACATTGAGTGATAAACGGT
>CAYURX010000051.1:0-16191 GCA_964447245.1 uncultured Coprococcus sp.
GTTGAGCAAAAGTCAGCGTGGGATTGGTGTGGTATCTTTAACTATGGGAAACTCCATTCTCCCATTTATTGACCGCCGGTGCCGTCACACCGAGAAAATTGGCAATGTCTTCCTGTGTCATATTCTGTTCTTTACGATATTTTCTGATGATTTCACCTGTTCTCATCCATTCATCCCTCACATTATAAGTGTATACCAATAGACTGCACAGCAAAGGCCTTTGCTACCTTTATGATAACAAAAGCCTTCTGAAATAACAACTGAAGCATTTTCAATTTTCGTTCACAAAACTTAACTGTTCGTCATGTTTCCTGCCTATACCTGGGGCTGCATATACTTTTTGAAAAAAGCAAGTCTCATCCGCTTGCTTGATCATCTTTTATTTTCATTTTTATTTTTTTCTTTCTATTCGAATTCTTTTGATAATCACCTCTTGCATAAGAACCGTATAAAATTACTTTTGATAACTTATTCCCTAATATTTGTTTGCTTTTCGAAGCAAATCTATATATAATTCTATCTATAGATACTGGCATACATTCCACCCCCTATACTACTGAAAATTGATTTGTTTTTCTTGATTATATTCAACACTTTTTCTCTTTAACGGTTTTCTCATCACAATTTTATCCGCCGTTTCAGCGCAAATTTGAAACCCTAAATCATTATACATATCCACAAACCCCATAAAAAACATTCTTTCATCCGCCGTATCTTTCTGTGGATATACCTCAATATAATCAAATCCATTATTTGCAGCATCCCTGCAGGCATATTGCAGCAATTGCTTTGCAATCCCTTTTCTTTTCATATCAGGTGCAATCAGAAAACAATAGATGGATTTGATCTTCTCATTTTTGTCAAACTGCAATTCTCTCACCTGCGGCATAGAAAACAGCCAGCCACCGCAATTCATACATTCCGATTTCGTGTTTGCATTGCACCAACCTACGAGCCGACCATCTGCATATGCTAAATAGCCTTGAATTTTCCCGCTTTTTACATATTCTATGGCCATTCTCCTTCTTTCTTCCCGCGAAGGATAGACCGTCATTGTACGATGATCATCACTGCACCAGCTTACACAATAGCAAGTATTTTCAGGATTATAATCATCATGCGGTGTAGTATCAAAAAAATGAATATAATCTTTTACATCAGCAGGTGTCAGTTTTTTTATTTCAATATTCATCAGATAATCTCCCGTAATTTTCCATCCGCACTCCACAAATGATACTCTGTTTACAACCATAGTATATCACATACCATGATATTTGTTACACCCCGATTTTATTTATCCCTCACTCCCCTCACTGCATTAAAATAGTTTTAACCACCAAAAAGGCAGAACCCATGAGAGTATAATACCGATAAACACTTTTGTCAACAGACGAATGGGAACGTCTAAAATCATGCAAGGAAAATTTTTAGACTCTATTTGAAACCCTTTGTACGCAAAAAGCCCGGAAAACCTGAGTTTCCCGGGTGATTTTATTTAGACCTTAACAGTGCCTATTAAATCATCCAATGCGCTTTCCCTCCATTAAAATATTATTATAGTAAGGCAGTACATCCTGATACTGTTTAAACTCGTCATATGGGATAACAATTGGAGAAATTATAACATCATTTTCCAGCCCAAGCTCTGCCGACATATCCCATATATCCTTTAACTTCTGTTGAAGTCTGATTCTATCTCCACGGACAACTGCTGCAAAATCAATATCTGATTCGCTATCATAATCACCACGAGCATAGGACCCATATAAAAAGATATCAACAATATCTGCTCCATATATCTTCCGGTAATACCTTGCCATCTCTTTGCTTATTTCATTTAATTGAAGTTTCGTCTGCACATTTCTCCCTCCTGTCTTTGCACGATAAAAACGGATACTGTTTTCTTTTCATTATATTTTTTATAGCCATAGTATACCACAAATCACAGCATTTGTCCCGTTCCTTTTTGTTTACTGCCCCCACTTAATACACCCTTTTAATTTTGGTGCCATTCTCTCATACATGAGCGATTTTTGTATGCTCACTCCAGGCAAGATTGTTCTGCCTGTTCTTCTCATCTGCTTCCATTTAATTTAAAATGGTGTTCAGCTTTCTCAGCGCTGATTGCTTATTCATAAACTGGCTTCTTTCAGCCGTAGAAGTGACAGTAATGCCCGTTGGCAGATGGATAAGTCTAACGCCCATCTCTACTTTGTTCACATTCTGCCGGTCCCTGACCGGAACTTAACTGTATAATCATCTATGCCACTTTCAATATTATTTGTTGTGAATACTTTTGCGGATGCATAGATTCCGTTAATTATTTTCATATGATATCCTTTCTGAACAGGCACTTTTCAATTGCACTAAATGGCACAAAAAAAGCACCTCAAATACAGAGATACCCTTGTCAAATGTAATGCTGATATTAACGGATTAGATGAGATTGATATGAATCAACTACCCTATAACCCACAAAGGACAATCTGATCTCTTTACCCTTTACAGGGCAATCGCAAAGTCACCCTGCTATGCTATTTATGACTTTGTGATTGCCCTACCCGGTTTTAACGCCAGACGGATTCCTTGAGGGAAATATTTATCATAGATATAACCTATCTTAACAGGTTATTCGCAATAACAACACGCTGTACTTCATTTGTGCCTTCAAAAATCTGGTATATCTTCGCATCACGCATCAGCTTCTCAACCGGATATTCTCTTGAATAACCATAGCCGCCAAGAATCTGTACAGCCTCAATGGCCACCTTCATGGCACAGTCGCCGGCATAACATTTGGCAATGGCTGCTTCCATGGAATATGGCTGGCCACTCTCCATCAGTTCCATTGTATGATAAACCATCGCTCTCGCTGTTTGTGTTGCGATCTCCATATCTGCCAGCTTGAACTGAAGCGCCTGAAGGGCTGCGATCGGCTTGCCGAACTGTATTCTGTTCTTCATATACTCTTTGGAAATATCCACACAGGCCTGGCAGATACCTGTGGCAACGGCGCCTACAACAGGACGGGCCATATCCAGTGTCTTCATGGCGATCTTAAAGCCCTCGCCCTGCTTGCCCAGCATATGGTCAGCAGGAATTCTCACATCATCAAAGAATACATCACATGTATTGGACGTACGGATACCCATCTTATCCTCATGGTTACCAACGGTAATACCTGGTCTGTCTGCCTCCACAAGGAAAGCTGTCAGTCCCTTCACGCCTTTGCTCTTATCTGTCTGAGCAATAACAGTGAAGATCTTTGCATATTCTGCACAGGTAATGAAGCACTTGGAGCCATTGATGACCCACTCATCACCCTCTAATCTGGCGCTTGTCTTTACGGCGCCCGCATCGGAACCTGCGCCCGGCTCTGTTAAAGCAAAAGAAGCAAAACCGCCGTCAACAACAAGGTCTGCATATAACTGCTTCTGCTCCGGTGTACCTGCTACAAGCAATGGTTTGAAACCGAGGCCGACTGCACCGATGGATACGGCAATACCTGCGTCAAACTTGCCAAGCTCCTCAAAGATCATAGCGCCTGTCAGTTTGTCGATACCCATGCCGCCGTATTCCTCCGGAATATCCAGCAGATGAATACCCATCTCAAACAGTTTGTTGTAGACTTCCTCCATTGGGAAGTACCCTTCACGATCCCATTTTGCAATATTCGGTTTGATCTCCTTTTCGCCAAATTTGCGAATCATCTCAACATATTCTTTTTGTTCTTCTGTCATCATCATAATTTAAACGCCTCCTCTTCTTCCGTGTATTGCTGTTGAACTCATATCACCAGAAAGAAACTAACTTGAAAGGGAGGGATAGTCACCTGGTAAGTGAAGTAAAAGTCGTTATCCATCTGATAATATGAATTCAGCAGCAATACACCACAATCATGTTGATATAAACATGTTTTATTTCATATCATTATTATAACGGGAGACTTCTCATCTGTCAATAAAACAATTAAAATGTCTGCTATTTTTTTAACTATTGTTCCTGCTGCACATTTCACTGCATAAAATCATGCATCTCTGCACAAAGCTTCCTATCAATCAGCCCCCTCGTGATGCAGTAACCGGATGCCACCTCTTGCCTATCCAATTTTTGTTTTCAATCCGCCCCACTCTTCCATGAACAGCCGCGCATCCATCTGTCTCAAATCCCCGGCAATTTGTGGCCTGAAGGCCATATGGGACAGTATATCCCGCTCAAGCTCAATGCCCGGCGCAATCTCAGTCAGTACAAGCTGCCCAGACTGAAGCTTCAATACACAGCGTTCCGTTACATACAACACTTCCTGTCGGCTTTTTGAGGAAAAAGCGCCTGAAAATGTCATCTGCTCGACCTGCTCAACAAACTTTGTGTACTGACCTTCCTCAATAATATCCAAACGACCCTCTGCGACACGCATCTTTGCTTTTGCCATAAATGTCCCCGCAAAAACAACCTTTCGGGAATTCTGGGAAATATTGATAAAGCCGCCTGGTCCCGTCAGTTTCATCCCCTTACCCGGAATCGGAATCTTGCTGGCATTCACATTTCCCGCCTGATCAATCTGTGCAAAACCAAGGACAGCCAGATCAATCCCCCCGCCATCATAAAAATCAAACATGGCGCCATGGTCAATACAGGCCTGCGGATTATAAGCACTGCCAAAGTTCGGCACCTTTGCCGGTACGCCGCCAAAACTCCCCATCTCCGTGGTCATGAGAATGTCATCGACACAGCCCTCCTCCGCCACAATTGTGGCCATATCAGCCGGAATACCAAAACCAAGATTCACCAGATTCCCCTTTTCAAGCTCTGCCGCACAGCGCCTGACGATCACCTTGCGCACATCCAGCGGCAGCGGTTCAATGGCCGTCATCGGTATCTTCAAATCGCCCGAAAATGATGGCTCATAATAAAGACCTTCCGTCTGCCAGCAGGCCTCTTTACTTGTGGCCTGCACCACGTAATCCACCAGCACACCCGGGATTTTGACATGTTTCGGATGGAGTGTTCCCCTTTTCGCCAGGTATTCAACCTGCACAATGACAATACCGCCGCTGTTATGGGCTGCCTCAGCCACAGCCAGCCCTTCATTGATCGGTCCTTCGTGTTCAAAAGTAATATTGCCGTCCTCGTCGGCCACAGACCCCCGCAGCAGCGCCACATCTAATTTAAAAGACGGATAAAATAGATATTCCTCCCCGTCCAGTTCCAGCAGACGAACCAATTCCTCTGTTGTGCACGCATTCATTTTTCCGCCGCCATAACGCGGGTCCACAAACGTCCCGAGACCAACCTTTGTGATCAGCCCCGGCCTGTGAGCTGCTATCTCTCTCCAGAGATTCACAACAACACCCTGAGGCAGACAATGACAAGCCATTTTGTTGGCGACGACCAGCTCATTCATCGTGAAGGACGCTCCCACATGGGCCGCCGCCCATTTGCTCACCAGTCCTTCGTGTCCAAGATGCAGCATCCCCCGCTTCTTCCAGTCTCCCATATTGCTTCCCTGTTTCACTGTCAGCCTGCACGGATGACCGCAATCCAAAAAACGTCGTTCAATGGCCTGTGCAACTTCCTCCGGCCAGCCGGCCAGTCCCATACCTGCCACACCAACTGTTGCGCCATCCGGAATGCACCCCGCCGCCTGATCTGCATTTATAAATTCTGCCATACACCTGTCACCTCTTACTTTTATTTTTCTGTCTGAATATCAATTTTAATAAAATTCTACCAATTTAGTTATTTATTTAACACAACATTTGTGTTATAATTAACATGTTTGAATTATTGTTTTTGGGAGGGATTCGAATTGCCAAACATTTCCTTTTTTACACATAACATGAAGCATCATATTATCAGAAGACAGATATCTTATCTGGAATTAAACAATATTTACCGCATCGAACTGATCTGCCCTTCGACAGAATTTCATTCCGATACGATTTATATTGGCGAAGCTGCAGCAGTTGCTGACCTTTTAAAAGCTCAAAGGCCCCAAATCAATGTCACCATTTTTTCGGCCGATGATATCTACCGACTAGACCCATTTTTTAAGCTGAAAAACCTCAACCTTATATCCACCTCATGGTCTCTGGCCGAATTGTATAATCATATCAACAAAATATGGAACTACTATTACCAATGGAATCTTTCCATGGCCAACGCGCTGTGTCAGGGCCATGATTTAGAGCAGATTATTCACACCGCCGGCCATATGCTTAACGGACATGTTCTGCTGCTTAATCCGGGCTACGTCCTGCTCAGTCAGAGTCTCACGGATGCGTACAGTGACCCCTATGCCGATGAGGTTCAGGAAAAAGGCTATCTGGATTTTGACAGCGTCCGGTTCTTCAAGCAGCATTTTAAACCCGGCCCCGGCTGCCACTGTCAGATCGGTCATTTTTCACTGAAAGAGACAAACAATATTTATTACACCATGCCCATCCATGTCGGCAATTCTCTCCTTGCACGATTACTCTTTATTTTAAATGACATGCATCGTGATATGGATATTTTTGAAATGATATACAGCCTTGGCTCCATCATCGGCAAGCTGCTGGTTGAAAACTACTCTGCGCCCAAAACCGTCAATAGTGAATTCATGTCATTATTGTCGGATTATGCGAAACGCAGCACTCTGAATCAGCTGGAAGTCAAAAATCGCTTTTTGCTTCTTCCCCATCGGGTTGAACCGATACTTCACTGTATCATCATCCATTTCAACGGAAATACAACCGATGTGCCTTATGAGTTTTTCCTGAATCAGTTGGGGACGTTAATACCTGACTGCAACACAACCATCTGGAATGAAGAAATTGTCATTATGTATTCGTCCAAAAAGCGGGTCGAAGATTTTAATCAAATATGTGATCCGAAAGCTTTCAGCCAATTGCTTGAACGCTTTCATGCCGCTGCCATCCTCAGTGCTGCCACCAAACATCCGGAAAAATTTTATACGCTCTACACACTCTCCGACAGATTGCTGCAGATTCTCATCAGTATGGAACCGCCGACATTGTATAAAAACATTTACCGCTATGAAGATCATCTTCACTATTTGACCATTGACCTTGGCTGCCAGCAATTTCAAAGCATCCTGCATCATTCGGAAATTATATATCTGGCTGATTCTTCCATCATCACATTGGCCCGCTATGATCAAAAACACAATTCCGACCTACTGTCACTGCTCTATCATTATTTGATTAACGGGCGAAACGTCACTAAAACAGCTCAGATGATGTACATGCACCGGAATACTGTTTTGAATAAGATCAACAAGATCAATGATATTATCAGGCTTCCCCTGGAGGACGGTCAAATACAGCAGCGGCTTTTATTCTCCTGCCAGCTTATTTTCTATTACCAGAATTTCCTGTCTATCAAACTGAGTCTTGATTAAATGACAACAGGCTGCCGCAAAAATTGCGACAGCCTTTCGATCAATTATAACTGCTGCTCTGTTCTCTTGATCAGCTCGTTCTGAACTCTGTCTGTCAATGTTACATAATAAGCACTGTAGCCTGCAACTCTGACAACAAGATCACGGTATTTATCCTTCTCTACTTTCGCTTCCTCAAGTGTCTTCTTGTCAACGACATTAAACTGAATCTGCTTGCCGCCATTGGTCAGATAAGTCTGAATCATGCTGCCCAGTTTCTCAAGATCACTCTCTGTCTTCAATGCATTTGGAGAGAATTTCATGTTCATTAAAGTCGCCATAAATTCGCCCTGAGGGATCTTCATTGCGCTCTGCAATACGGCCAGAGGTCCTTCTGTATCCTTGCCCTGAGCAGGACTGATGGAAGCATCGGCAAATGTCTCGCCTGCCATACGGCCGTCAGGTGTTGCGCCTGTCAAAGCGCCGCCCGGTGCATGGGCTGTGATGGAGATAGCGGTTGGAAGCACTGGCTTACCACCGAATGCAGATGTAAACGTTCTTACGATCTGTCCAAGGTCATGCCAGTATTTAGCACCGATCTGGTCAACAAAATCAATATTATTACCGTATTTTGGCGCATCCACACAAAGCTTCTTCACATCTTCATAGCCTTCCCAGTTTGCCTTCAAAGCATCATACAATGTCTGGGCGGAAACCTTCTTCTCATCAAAAACATTTTTCTTGATAGAAGCAAGGGAGTCAATGGAATTAGCCATACCAACCACATTGATGGCACATCCGTTTTCAAATGGCAGTACGCGGTCAAGACCATCTTTGGCTACCTTCATGCCGTCCACAAGGAATGCACTGTGGAAAACATCCGGATAAAGTCTTCTCTGAGCCATGATCAGAATATTATGTTCCTCAACAACCATACCAATGATTGTCTTTAACTGGGTCATAAATGCTTCATAGAATTCATCAAATGTCTTAAATGAAGCGAATTCGCCGGTCTTCGGACCAATCTGGAAACCGGTTCTCGGATTCACACCGTTATTGATCGCCAGCTCAATGATCATTGGTGTAATCAGCATACCAAAGGCCTGATTTCTGGAAGCGCCCGGCAGCATCAGATCCATACAGCCTGCAATGGCAAATTTACGTGCTTCGTGAATGTCAATACCTTCTTTAACAACAAAATTAATATAGCTGTCTTCAGAAATAAATGCAGGCATACCGATACCTGTTCTTACAACTTCAAGACCTTTTACAAGCAGCTTCTTCGGTGTATTCTTGTTGACACGAATCGTCAACGTATTATGCGGTGTCAATGTTTCTTTTGCCGCTTCAAGCAGCAGATAAGTCACTTCATTGGTTGCGTCATTGCCTTCTGTATCGCAGCCGCCGATGACAAAATTGTGCCATCTTGCCATACCGGCCCATTTTTCACGCTGGCCCTTGCCGCCGCCGACAAAGTTCATTTCCATGATCTTCAGTCTTAACAGCTCCAATATTTCAAGGGCTTCATCCCTTGTAATTCTGCCTGCTTCAATATCTGCCTTGTAATATGGATACATATACTGGTCAAAACGGCCGCCCGGTGTTGTACCTGAACCAATCAGAATCCAATAGAAATAGAATGCCTGAACAGCCTCACGGAAAGTACGTGCAGGTCTTGCAGGTACCTGACGGCAGGTTTCTGCAATTGTTAAAAGCTCAGCTTTACGTTTCTCATCGGATTCCTTTTCTGCCATTGACTCAGCAAGATCAGCATAACGGTTAGCCAGACGGATCATAGCCGGAAAACCAACAATACATGCTTTGTAGAAGTCTGCCTGTTCAACTGCTTCATCGCTGTAAAAACGAAGATTCTCAAGGCGTTCCTTTGCTTCATCAACAATGGCCTGATAACCTGTTGCAAGAACCTTTTCATAATCAGGACAATTCAAGGAAGTTGGTCCCATACCAAGCCCCCAGCCGACACCTGCGGCGCCCTGTCCACGGCCCTGATCTTTTCTCGTCCATGGCGGGCAGAGGAAACCAGCCTGAATAAACGGCCATAAACGCTCATCATTATAATAGCTGCCCTGCCACTCATCCTGAGTTCTGCCTTTATTCAGGAAATAATCATCCAGACTTCTCAGAACTTTTCTTTCCTCATCTGTGATCGTAATCTGACCGCCGGCCAACAGGTCATCCAGATCATCATCCGGCCAGCCAGGTCCCTGAGAACCAAGCTCCATACCCATTGGCTTGGAGGCCACATTACCGACGATCAATTCATCCTCCGCAATGAAAATTGTCTTTTTATCCAAATAATCTGCAACTGCCTGCGCTCTGCGGATAATCTGCGGCCATCCATCATTCTTCTCAAAGCTCTCCTTAATGATCTGCGCCTTCTCTACACAAATAGGATACTGCTTCACACTTCTGATACGCTGTTTCACTCTTACAACACGATCTGTCATCATTTTTCCTCCTTCTATACATTATCTCAATAATATATCGTCTCTGACATGTTTAAGTATATAGTGTGAAATAATTAACAGCAAGGAATTTTCTTTCCGGCACTGCATGATTAGGCCTAACGCTGTTTTTTAGAGAGTGCATTTGTGCATTCATCACATGATTTTGCAGCCAGTCATTTCTTTATTGTAAAGAATGGTCAATTTCATTATTATAAATATAAAAAACAGTATTTTTATGAAGGAGGTTTTTATGTCATTTCATATACAACAATTTTATGAAGAACTGGATCGTCATTATCAGGAACACGATAACGAAAAGACAAAGGCATTTCTTTTGTCAATGGTTGCAAAAACAAGGGGTCTGCACGATGTCAGCGTGATTCCCATTTCCTGCCCGTCCTGTGTCGAAATGCCAACAGTCAATCTGGAATATGTCAGCGTCTGCAATGAAACAGCCTGCTTTTTCAGAGGTATTTCCGAATGGCAGCAATCTCTGACCTATTTCGACTATGCCCTCGAAGAACTGGCACTTTTTTATCAGAAAAACACAGCGAACTACGCAACCATTTTGCTCAACAAAGCAGGCACCCTGCGTTTACTTGGGCAATACGATAAAGCCATCGAAAGTTTCAGGCAGGCCGAACACTATTTTCTCCATGAAGACACGACTAACCACTATCTGCTGGCCAGCATTTACAACAATCTCTCGCTTGTGTACCAGGATACCGGCCAGCTTCAAGAGGCCGCAGACTGCACCTTAAAGTCGCTGTCCTGTCTGCCAAAACAGGATGATCTGCTGGTGGAACGGGCCACAACACTCAATAATCTGTCTGTTATCTATGACAGACTTGGCAATACCGAAAAGGCCAAAACAGCCATTCTTGACAGTATCGCCATCTTAAAGGATATGGACTGCGGCGTCAATGCCCATTATCCGGCGGCCTTAAATACAATGGCCACACTTTTATTCAAAGAAGGACTCTATATCGAAGCCCTTGCGTCATTTAAAGAAGCCCTTGAAAAAACCGAGCTTGTTTACGGCAAAAACATTGATTACGTTAATGGCTGTCTGAATCTGGCTGAGACCTGCGAAAAGCTCAATGATCAGGCAATGGCCGACACCTGGCGCAATGAGGCCGAAACCATTAAAAATCAACTGCAATAAGGAGGTAATTACTATGCAATCCAGTTTAACTGCTCCTGTATTTAATATTCAAACCTACTGTATCCATGATGGCCCGGGTATCCGCACAACGGTCTTTCTGAAAGGCTGCCCGCTCCGCTGTCTCTGGTGTGCCAATCCGGAATCCAATGAATTCTATCCGCAGCTCATGACCTACAGCAGTAAATGCAGCGCCTGCGGCCGCTGTATTCCGGTATGTCCGAACCAGGCGATCAGCATCTTTGAGGAAGGCGATCCGGCGCCATACGCCGTTACCGACAGAACCAAATGCGTCAACTGCGGCAAATGCATCTCTATCTGCCCTGCAGAAGCAAGGGAAATTGCCGGAGAAAACAAAACTGTCGATGAAGTAATCACAGAAGTTTTAAAGGACAAACTGTTCTTGACCGCTTCCGGCGGCGGTATGACCATCAGCGGCGGCGAAGCCCTCGCCCATGCCGATTTCTCTGCAGCCCTGTTCAAAGCCGCCAAAGACAACGGTTTACATACTGCCATCGAAACATGCAGTTTCGCCTCCCGCGAAAATGTGGACAAAGTTTTCAAATATGTTGATCTTGGCCTTCTGGACATTAAACATATGAATTCCACTGTCCATCAAAAACTGACTGGTGTCCCGAATGAAATCATTCTCGATAATATCCGTCATGTCTACCATGACCTGCATATTCCTGTCATCATTCGTATTCCGACAATCCCGGGATACAATGCCGATACGGGCAATATTGCAGCCACTGCCAAATTCGTCAAAGAACAGCTCGGCGACGATGTAGCCATTCATTTGTTGCCATACCATCAGCTCGGCGAGTCCAAAACCGAAAGTCTTGGACAGACGATTCATGAAACCATTGCTGTTCCGAAAGATTCTTACATGGAAATGCTCAAAGGCATTGTCGAATCCTACGGTCTGAAAGCACAGATCGGCGGTTAAACCGCCGATATCACAAAAGCGGGTATCCTCAAAAGAATACCCGCTTTCTTAATCCTCATTTCTACAAGCTCTGTTCCGTTCTTGCAATAACCTCATCCTGCATCTGATCATTGAGTTGGACAAAGTAAGCGCTATAGCCTGCAATACGTACAATTAAATCTCTATGTGCTTTTGGATCGTCCTTGGCAGCTTCCAGTGTCTCTTTATCAACCACATTGAACTGCACATGCTTGCCGCCATTGGTTAAATAGGTCTTGATCATACTTCCCAGTTTCTCAAGATCAGTTTCTTTCTTCAGGGCAGACGGACCGAATTTCATATTCAGCAGCGTTGCCTGGAATGGATCCTGATCGACCTTCATGGCACTGTTAAATACAGCTGTCGGTCCGCAATGATCGCAGCCATGCATTGGAGACATGGTGCCGTCTGCAAGAATTTCGCCAGCCTTACGTCCATCCGGTGTCGCACCGGTCAAGCCGCCGCCCGGCTGATGGGAAGTGATAGAAATACCGGTCGGGATATGCTTGCCGCCGAGGATCGTTGGAATCTCATCGGCAATATCACAGAATGCTTTATAGCAGTCTCTTACAATGAGATCCACATAATCATCGTTATTGCCGAATTTTGGAGCACTCTCAAAATCGCGGCGCATCTCCTCATAGCCTTCCCAGTCTGCCTCAAGGGCATCGTATAGTTCCTGAAGCGTGTACTTCTTTTCTTCATAAACAAGCTTCTTAATGGCGGCCAGAGAATCCCCCACATTCACCATGCCGATCGGATTCAATACAGCGCCGTTTTCAAATGGCATGACACGGCAGAACGTATCCTTGCCCGATTCTATACCCTTCCACATCATGGCTGAGCGCAGCGGATCAGGCAGCAATTCCTGTGTAATCTTCAGCTCCACATTGTTCTTTTCACCAACAAGATGAAGAATATATGCCATTTCCTTGCGGAAGGCAGCAAACATGTCCTCATAAGTTGCAAAAGAAGTAAATTCGCCCACATCAATGCCGGCCTTCACACCCGTTTTAACATCCATTCCCTGATGTCTGAAAATATCAAAAATCAGAGGAATTGTCACCATCGGCACAGGACCCGTTCTTGACATACCCGGCACATTGGCATCCAGACATCCTGTCATACAATAATTACGGGCATCCTCAAGGGGCATTCCGCGGGAAGTAAAACATTTGATATAAGATTCATCACCTATGAAAGCCGGAAGTCCCATACCCATACGGACAACCTCAAGCGCCTTTACAAGCAGCTTTTCAGGGGTTCCCTGATGCACACGCACCGTAATGGTATGATGCGGTGTCTTTGTGATTTTAGCCGCTTCAAGGACAAGATAGGTAATGTCGTTGGTTGCGTCATTGCCGTCACGGTCCACGCCGCCAATGGTAAAATTATGCCATTTCGCCATACCGGCATTCTTCTTGCGGTTATTTTTGCCGGAGGTACGATTCAATTCCATATCTTTCAACCTCAGACAGCACAGCAATTCGATGGCTTCTTCCTCTGTAATACGGCCTTCCTCCAAATCTTTCTTATAATAAGGATACATAAACTGGTCAAAACGGCCGCCAGGAAGCGTCGTTGACGGGCTGAGCATCAGGAAATTGAACCAGAAGCACTGCAGCGCCTCACGGAAAGTCGAAGCCGGTTTTCTTGGAATGGCATGACAGGTTGCCGCAATCTGTTCAAGCTCCGCCTTACGCACCGGATTTGTCTCTTTTGCCGCCATCTCGTCAGCCAGTACCGCATAACGGTCAGCCAACGTATTGGCCGCTTCCAGAGACATAATGACAGCCTGATAATATCTGAATTTTTCGACAGCACCCTCCTGCGTGAAATCAATTTCACTCATATATTTCCTTGCCAGATCGATCATGGCATCCGTTCCCATGAGCATCATCTTCGGCGTATCCACAGCCAAAAGTACCAATGATGGTCCAAGGCCAAGACCGGACTGTGCGTAACCGCCGCCGACACCTTTACCTTCTGCCTTGTCCTTCCATGGAGGCAGAATCAGTCCTGCTTTCAGCATATTGATCAAACGCTCATTTTCGTAGAACACCTCGCCCATCTGGCCGATCAATGTGGCCGGATTATGCTTTCTGTTCAGCTCCTGCAGATCAATTTCATCCTGCGGGTCAATGAGATAGCCGTCCTCTTTCAAGGAATCAATCTCATCCTGCGTCCAAATGCCATAGTGCGGGTCAATTTCCAATCCCATCGGTTTGCTGGCTGCAATACCAACAAGCAGCTCATCATCAGAAATCGCGATCGGCATTCTCTCCACTGTTGCCTTAAGCATTTTTGCCCTCTGGATAATCACCGGATCATTTTTTGTCTTTTCAATGACATCCAGCGTGATTCTGTATTTTTCAATACAAATCGGATAACGGTCAATCACAACACGTTTCTTAATGCGCTCTATACGCTCGTACATAGATACCCTCCATTCCTACTTTAAAGACTACACGGCCATGCCTTTCAGACCATGACCGTGCAGCGGATTCATTATGCGCCAATTCTGAAAATAGGTGTAAAGCAAAGCAATACACAAACAATTGCACAACACACAGCTGTAGCCAGCATCATCGGGAACAGCTTATTGGAAGCTTCTTCCGGCGCACCAACAAGGCAGAGCGCACCGCCCGTTGAGATCGGACACATGGAAGTGATGCCAACACCGATCATCATCGGCCCAACGATGGCTTCCATTGAACAGCCTGCAGCGCTTGCAAGCGCAGGCACCATGGCAAAGAGCAGCGGCTGAACGGTACTTGCAGAAGTTACCATACTCAGTGCAGCGCCGATCAGACAGATTGCAGGTGCAATAAATGCAGCCGGCATTGACTGAAGAGCCTGACCAAGAGATTCTACAACACCCATTGTTCTTGCCAGTGAGCAGTACATGCCCATACCTGTAATCAGGTAGATCATATTCCAGTTGACATTCTTGGAGAAAACAGATTTCAGATCAGCTCCGCCCCAGATGGCCACAAGGCTCATACCTACAACGGATGTAATCGGAATACCAAAGTTGTTCTTCATGAAACTCAGTACCGGATGAGAAATAAACTGATTCAGCACAGACGGTACAAGGAGCAGACCGATACAGATTATAATAACTGTCATTGTAAAACGCTGTTCCTTTGTGAACGGCTCAGGTTTGTTCATAAAATCTTCCGCACCGTTCTCATCCAGTTTCCATGCTTTTGTAATCACATACATCACAACCAAAACGACCAGTGACATAATACCATAGTATACGGCCACTCTGACAGCCATCGCTCCCGGATCAACACCCGGCAGATTTTCAATGTACAGACCGGTTAAAAGCGCACCGTTGGATGTCCAAGGCACGAAGGAACCAAGGAAAGAACCTGTCCACAATGCAAAAGGTACGATCATTGGCGTCACACCTGCTGCCATACAAAGTCCCCATGCCAGAGGTCCTACAATGGCGGTATTCATTGTACCAGCGCCTGCTGCAGCGACAACAGCCGCTACAATATAGACAGCGATCGGCAGCGCCCAGCGGGCATTTCTGAATTTATAGGCAATTTTTTTGCCCAGCGCTGTTAATGTGCCATTGGCTGTCGCAAATGCATAAAAGATAACCGGCATAGAATAATTCCAGAACAATGTGGCCGGAAAGTTTTTAATAAAGGCTGTACTGCTGGCAGCCTCCCCGCCAAAAATCCAAGTCAGAATAAAACCAAAAGCAATAGCAACGATACCGGCATTAATTTTCATTTTCTGGCCAATCACAACCGCCAGAACAAAGCCGATAAAGAATATAAATACATTACTCATACTTAAGTCCTCCCAATGTAAAAAAGCAAGTACTTTTTGTTAATGTTTAAACATGTCTGGCCAGACATATATGATGTCATTATATTATCCTACTGTACCAAAAAACACAATCTTTTTCCCTAAAAGTGCATTGAGCCTGTATATCATGCACAATTATTTTTTTTTTTTACTGTATGCCGAAAACATACACTTGCTATTATATTGATAAATCAATATCGTTTAAATCACCTTTTTGTCCTTTAACGCTTCAAGCTCCTCCGCCGTATGCCCAAGCAGCCTGCCATAAATCTCATCATTGCTGCCGCCAAGCTCCGGACTGCATGAATATTCCACATGGTTCTCGCTCAGATGCGGTGCAAACCCCGGAAGCTTTACCTTGCCCCGCTGAGGATGGTCAATTTCT
>CAYURX010000052.1:0-3307 GCA_964447245.1 uncultured Coprococcus sp.
CATCACTTATCCCCTCGTTCCCTGAAATATTTTACAAAACGCGTTTTCCAGATCCCGAATCAGATCATCCGGATCCTCAAGCCCTACGGCTACACGGATGAAATCCGCCGGAATACCTTTTTCTTTATCTTCATCTTTAGGACTGATTAAAGAATGCCCTTCTCCAAGGCTTACCCAATGTTTAAACAATTTCAGCTCCGGTAAAAACTGATCATATAAAGTATCATGATCGGTTTTTAAACGGAAACAGAGCACACCGCCGAATCTTTTTAATTGTTTGACGGCTGTTTCATGCTGCGGATGACTTTCCATCCCCGGATAAGTCAGATCTGACACAAAATCTTTCTGTGACAACCAGGCCACCAGTTTTTCCGCATTGTCGCAATGTCTTTCCATTCTCAGGGCCAGCGTCTGAACGCCTCTGTTGATCAGGAAAGAATTGAACGGACTGGCACAGCATCCGATCACGCCCATCATGCGCTGCAGCTCATAGTAGATTTCATGGCTGTCCGTGGAAATGGAGCCGCCCAGGGCATCCCCGTGACCGTTGATATATTTTGTCAGACTCTCGCTGACGATATCAGCGCCCAGTTCCATCGGCCGGCACAGATACGGCGAAGCAAACGTATTATCAATGAGCGCGATGGCGCCATACCGATGCGCCAGGTCGCAGCAGGCTTTGATATCAGCCACATCTAACATTGGATTGGCTATCGTCTCAAAAACAACCATTTTTGCAGGACCTTTTTTTAGCGCCGCTTCCAGTGCGTTTAAATCCGTGAAATCCACCATATCCACCTGAATGTCACATAATCTTGGTAAATCCTCTCTCACGAAAAAATAGGTCCATATATACAGATCCTTATGGCAGATAATTCGGTCTCCTTTCTTAAGCAAAGCTAACATCGGCAATGTCATAGAAGCAACACCGCTGCCCGTCACAAGACAATATTTTGCCCCTTCCAGCGAAGCAATGCAGGCCGAGATCGCGTCTCTGGACGGGTCGCCATGACGCTGATACGTATCCCCTGTTACGGATGCATAAATCGGCACGGCCGAACGGCCGCAATAATTACCCACATCAATGGCCCGCGTGTTAAATGCCATATCTTCAAATTCTTTATTTCTGTCAAAAATACTGACACGATCAATATTTTTCATCAAATCCGCACTTTTTCCCATTATTAATGCCTACCCTTCAACTGAATGATGATATACTTTTTCAGGATAATGACAGGCCACCCTATGTCCTGCACTGATCTCCCGAAGCTGTGGTTCCTCTTTTTTACATTTGTCACAGGCGAAACGACAGCGGGGATGGAATCTGCACCCTTCCGGTGGATTGATTGGATTCGGCACTTCGCCTTCCAGCATGATCTGATGCTTTTTATGCAGCGGATTAGCCACTGGCACCGATGACAGCAGCGCCTCCGTATATGGATGGGCACAATGGTCAAACAATTCATCGGTCTCTGCGATCTCCACCATCTTTCCAAGATACATGACGCCGACACGATGTGAAATATGCCGGACGACCGCCATCCCATGCGCAATAAACAGATAAGAAATGCCAAGCTCCTTTTGCAGATCTTCCAAAAGATTTAATACCTGCGCCTGGACAGATACATCCAGGGCTGATACCGGTTCGTCACAGACGATCAGCTTCGGATTAAAGGATAACGCCCTGGCCACAACGATTCTCTGGCGCTGTCCGCCGGAAAATTCATGGGGATATTTGTCCACATCGCTCTCATGCAGGCCCACCAGTTTTAAAAGTTCCAGAATCCGGCCCTCGATCTGATCTTCCGGCAGCAATTTATGTTTGCGGATACCTTCGGCCAGAATCGTTCCAACCCGCATCTTCGTATTCAGAGAACCATAAGGGTCCTGGAAAATAATCTGGATCTCCCGACGTTTCTTCTGCAATTCCTGTTTGGACATCTTTGTCAGATCTTCACCGTTAAATAAGATTTCACCGGCATCGGCTTTATGAAGCTGTAAGATCAGCTTGCCGACCGTTGTCTTGCCGCATCCCGACTCGCCCACAAGACCGAAGGTTTCCTGCCTGTTAATGGAAAAAGAGACATCATCTGTTGCCTTGACATAACCAACCGTTTTCTTGATCAATCCCTTTTTGACCGGGAAATATTTTTTTAAATGTCTGACTTCCAGCAAGGTTTCCATTTACATCCCTCCTTCGCTCAATTTGCCTGCATAATGACAACGCACCTTATGGCCGTCGCCCACTGTTTCAAGCTCCGGCGCCACTTCCATACATTTTGCCTGGCAGTAATCACATCTCGGCGCAAAGGTACAGCCCTTCGGCAGTTCATTGAATCTCGGCACCATGCCCCTGATATTATAAAGGCGCTCCACCTTCTCATCCAGTTTTGGAATGGCTTTGAGCAAACCAATCGTATAAGGATGTTCCGGCTTGCCAAAAATCGTCCGCACATCGGCGATCTCCACGATCTGTCCCGCGTACATCACGGCCACTCTGTCGCAGTTTTCCGCCACGATTCCCATATCATGGGTGATGAGCAGCACGGACATATCACGCTCCGCCTGCATATCATGGATAAGCTTAAGTATCTGCGCCTGGATCGTCGGGTCCAGCGCCGTTGTCGGCTCGTCGGCAATGAGCAGTCTCGGATTGCAGCTTAAAGCAATAGCAATCATAACACGCTGGCGCATACCGCCTGATAACTCATGTGGATAGGCATTCACTCTTTTTTCCGGTGAAGGCACGCCGACCAGCTTCAGGATTTCTATGGCCTTATCCCATGCTTCTTTTTTCGTTGCTTTACTGTGCAGCATAATCGCTTCCGCGATCTGATTACCGCAGGTATATAAAGGATTCAGAGAGGTCATGGGCTCCTGGAAAATCATGGCAATCTCTTTGCCTCTCATCTTCTGCATTTCTTTTTCTTTTAATGTGAGAAGGTCCTTCTCTTCAAAAATGATCTGGCCATTGGCAATATGCCCCGGAGGTTCAGCAATCAGCCGCATAATGGATTTTGATGTTACACTTTTACCTGAGCCTGACTCACCAACCAGTCCCAGCGTCTCATTTTTCTTTATCTCAAATGAAACATTCCGGACCACCGGCGTTTCCACACCATTTTGGTAATAAGCCACTACCAGATCTTTGACTTCAACAAGATGATCGCTCACTGTTTTGCTTCCCCCTTCCTAATTATCGACTCTGATCTTGACATCAAGGGCATCTCTTAAACCATCACCGAGGAAATTCAACGCGATCACCGTAATCAAAATCGCAATACCCGGGAAAATACTCAGCCAGGGT
>CAYURX010000052.1:3317-16184 GCA_964447245.1 uncultured Coprococcus sp.
TTTGTTGATATAATCATAGCCATCACGAAGTAGCACGCCAAGGCTGGCAGCCGGCGGCTGTACACCGACACCCATGAAGCTCAAAGTGGATTCTGTGATCAGCGCTGAAGCAGCGCTTAAAGAGGTCTGTACGATAATGACCGAACTCATGTTAGGCAGCATATAGCGTGTAATGATCTCAAAATGATTCAGTCCCGTTGTCACCGCACTCTCTATATATTCTCTTTCCCGGATCGAAATCGCCATACTACGCACCAGTCTGGCAAAATAAGGCACATTGGAAATACCAATGGCCAGCATAATATTAAAAATTCCTGAACCCATAACCGTTGCCAGAAGCAAACCAAGAAGCACCGTCGGAAACGCACAGATCGCTTCTATAATTAATACGAGTATGGAATCTATTTTCCCACCAACATAACCTGCAAATGTACCAAGCGCAGTTCCAACAACCAGAGCAAATACCACTGACACAATACTGATCGATAATGAGATCCTCACGCCATAAAAGACACGACCAAGGACATCACGCCCCAGATTGTCTGTGCCAAACCAATGGCTGACACAAGGTCCCATCAATCTGACTGAAGACTCCGTTTCAAAAGGATCCTTGCCAATCAGCGCATTGCCAATTAATGCAAGCAATATCAAAACGATCAGCACGATCAGGCTGATAAAGGCCGTTTTTCTTTTCTTTATTTTCAAAAATATCTGATAGCATGCATTCTTTTTCTTATTCTTCATATGTTCACCTCTTTCATACCGTTATCAACTTTCTACCTGGCATCCAGACTGATTCTTGGATCAATGAAAATATAGATGATATCGGTAATCAAATTAATCACAACAATACATCCCACAACAACCATGGCAATACCCATGATAATTGGATAATCCCTCTGAAAAATTGCATCTACCATTGATTTTCCCATGCCCGGCATCAGGAATAAGGTTTCAATAACGAATACACCGCCGATCATACCGTTGATCTGGGATGTAATCGCCGTAATAACCGGCACAAGGGCATTACGGAGCGCATGTTTCACAAAAATACCGATACTGTTCTGGCCCTTGGCCTTCGCAGTCATAATATAATCCTGGCTGAGAGTATCAAGCATGGCGCTCCTTGTCTGCCTGATAATCGGCGCAGCCAGTGACAGAGCCAGCGTTACAGACGGCATCACCATTGATTGCACATGCCGCAGCGGGTCTGTCGCAAAAGTCACATATCCGGAGGCCGGAAGCCATCCAAGTTCAACAGAAAATAATAAAACAAACAGGATACCGAGCCAGAACTGCGGCATAGCCACACCGATCATGGCAATGGTACTCATCAAATAATCGATCGCTTTATTTCGCTTGACCGCGCAGATAATACCAATCGGTATACCAATGATAATAGCCAGAATAACTGAACAGACAATGAGTTCCAGTGTCACCGGCAAACGTTCCAGGATTCTTTTGGATACCGGCTGTGAAGTCAAATAGGAAGTTCCCATATCGCCTCTGACAAAATCACTGATCCAATGAAAATACTGAACATATAAAGGGTCTGTCAGGCCCATTTCTTCTTCAAGCTGCTGTACCTGTTCCACGGAACCGCCCGCGTCTCCCAGCATGACCAGCGCCGCGTTACCCGGCAGCATATGTATCACACCAAACATCATGATACTGACCAGCAGCAACAACGGAATAGACCATAAAATTTTTCTTATAATGGCACTGCCCATTTTCCGTCTCCTTTCTTTAACTGGAGAGGGGATTTTGTTCATCCCCAAAACCCCCGTCTCCGTCCACATTATTTATTCAGCCATGCCTCTGTAAAGATCATCGTACCTTCACCATTGTATTTCAGACCTTCAACCCATGTGCGGAATGCACTGAATTTGTAAGCTGTATAAAGGGATACGATCGGCACATTTTCTTCAACCATTTCCTGAAGGGCAACCAGTTTTTCATTCTGTGCCGCTTCATCTGTTGTCTGGCTGATTTCCTTCAATAATGCAGCTAAATCATCATCAAACCATTTTGCGGAATTCTGAAGGGCTTCCTGACCAAATGTGTAATCCATCTGGATATAAGCAGATGGCTTCGGATGTCCAAGCTCGTTCATACGCATACCACCCGGCGTATCTTCATTATAAGAAGCCCAAAGCTGTTTGACGCTGGCGCCATCTGTTGGACAGAGGGTAATATTAAATCCGGCTGCAGCAGCCTGGGACTGCAGTAATTCAGCGATTTCCTTGTTGCTGCCGTAAGTACCATAGTAGAATTCAACATCAACACCATCCGGATAACCGGCTTCTGCCAGTAACTCTTTGGATTTTTCAGGATTGTAGTCATAAATCGTGCCTTCTCTGTAGAATGGCTGCTCCGGAAGAACGATTGTTGGTGTCTTGTAACCATCACCGTTTAACAGAACGTCGATACATTCATCGCGATCAAAAGCATAACATAAAGCCTGACGGACTTTCAGATCGTTGAAAGGCTCTTTCTGCATGTTCAGGTATAAGATATACTGTGTCTGGCTGGCGATCTTATACAGGTTAATATCTTCATTGGCATCAAATGCCTCGATATAGTTCTGGTCATAGAAGAAGTCAACGACGTCAATGTCACCGCTTTCCATGTTGGCTGCCATAACGGCCTCATCACCGATGATCTGTACAACAACGCTGTCAAGATATGGCAGGGCCTGGCCATCTTCGCCCATCTTGTAATAATTTTCATTGCGGACAGCTGTCAGACTCTCGCCATCCAGGAACTCACTCAGAACAAACGGACCACATCCGCCTTCACGGGCAAATACTTCCGGATCCCCGGTCTCTTTGAATTTTTCAATGGCAGCCGGAGCAAGAATAATACCGATTGGCTGTGCCATAGCTGTCAGGAAGCTGGAATCCGGTGCGGAAAAATTAAATTTCACCGTATATTCGTCAATAACTTCCACGCTGGATACATTGGCAATGTAGCTGGCCTGAGAATGGGCTGTTTCCGGATCCATATAAAAATCAAAGGTTGCTTTGACAGCATCAGCATTCATTGGTGTGCCGTCAACGAAGGAAATACCTTCCTGCAGCTGCATTTCCAATGACAGGGAATCGTCGGACCATGTCCAGCTCTTGGCCAGTGCCGGCTGTGCGCTGTAATCAGACTCATTGAACCATGTCAATGTCTCAAAGAATAATGAATAGGTCATCATATCGCCTGCAGGCGCGATCACCTGTGTCGGATTGATCGGTGTTATACCTGTTCTTCTTAATGTCAGCGTACCGCCGCGCCTGATACCTGAAGCGGCTTCTGTCCCTTCTGTGGCATTCGCTGCCTCTGTTTCATCTGAAACTGCCGCGCTTGCGTTTGTTTCCCCCGCTGTTTCCTTCTGCGTCTCACCGGAACCGCCGCCACAGGCTGTCAGACCAACAACCATGGTCAACACCAGTAATGCGGATACAATCCCTTTTACCTTTTTCTTCATCTTTACTCCTCCTTATCATCCTTGTGTACATTTATCGTGTCACATTATTTTTATATCTATAAGTGTTTTTCATTTGAAGCTGCTGACTCCTTCTCCAAACCCCCTTCCCTGTCAGCCAGCACTCACCTTCACACTTATATCTATCCTATGGTTTTGTGTGGATATCGCCAAATGGCATCCCGGATTCAATCTGCCTGCGTTTTTTTTGCAGAGCCGCATATTGCCGGACATGACCGGCTTCCGGCTCGTAATCCTTCGGATCCTCCCGCAGCAAAAGCCCGTCAATATCTTTTTCCCCGATTTCCCCGCAGGCTAATAAAAGTACGATGTAAGCGCCGACACCTGTCGTCTCACGGCATGAAACTGTTGTAACTGTCCGGTTTAATATATCCGCCAGCATCTGGTTAAACATCGGCAGACCAGACAGGCCGCCCGACGCCTGAATCATCTCCGGCACACCGGCTGCCGCCTCCATGCACTCATAACATTCACTGATCTCAAAGGCAAGCCCTTCCAGGAAGGCCCGCGCAATATCCGCCTTTGATGAGGCCAATCCCAGATTCAGCAGGCAGCCCCATTGATTCGTATCCCAATCCGGCATTCCCTTTCCGGCCAGATAAGGAAAGGCCATCACACCTCCGGCACCAATATCTGTCTGTTCCAGCGCCCCATTCATCATGGCGATGGATTTTTCCGAATCCGCGTCCTCATACAGCAGATGTCTTACCCAATCATAGACCGAACCGGTTCCCATATTGCTTGCTTCCATCAGCCAGCTATGTTCAACGGCGCCCCGGTTAATATGTATGGTATGTTTGGCATCCCACAGCCGCTCCTTCCGGCAAACGGCCACATATGAAGCGGTCCCGTTGGTGATCCCGATCATTTTCCGTCCATAAAGCCCCTGACCAATGGCCGAACACTGCTGGTCGCCGCCGGCGCTGAATACCCCTGTTTCCTTTGCAAAACCATCCAGCCAATAGTGCGATGCCAGCTTCCCGGCCTCATCTCCCGGAGAGATCAGCCGGCATAATTTTCCCCGGTCAATACCGAATACCGCAAGCATCCTGTCCGACCACTGACCCTCTGTCAGATCCAGCAGATTGGTCCGGCTGGCAAATGTCCTGTCCGTCACCCATTCACCTGTCAGCAAATAGATCAGATAGTCCTGGACACCCACCAGTTTATAGGCATTTTCATAAATCTCCCCGGCGTTTTCCTTCAGCCACCGCATCTTCGGTGCGGAGAACATGGGCCTTGCATACATCCCTGTCACCTCATAAATCTCCGGTCCAAACGCCGCATTCAATTGATCACATAAGGACTGCGGCCGTTTATCATACCACATCATGATCGGCGCCAGCGCATGTCCTTCCCGGTCAACGGCCAGAACCGATGAACGCTGTGAAGTCAGCGCGATCCTGTCGATTTCCGACTGATGCTGTGCTGCATAGTCTGCACAATTCTTTAAAATATTTTCCAAACAGGCTTTATAGACGGATGCCTCCTGCTCGGCCGTTCCGCCCTCTGTCAATGCCATAAAATATTTCTGTCTGGAAACATATAAAATGCTATGTTCTTCCCCGAATAAAATCCCCCGCATACTGGAAGTCCCCGTGTCAATAATTAACGAATATCTCATCTCCGCCTCCATATGTTCATTTATTCCATTTTATGAACATTTTGATGATATATTTACTAATTTTAAGAACCTTTTATCTAATAATAGTTCATTTATCGTCAAATGTCAATCATTTATTTACTAATTTTACGATATGAACAATTCCGTCATGATCCTTTTATGCATGTTCACCAAAGGACTCTTTTTTTACAAAATCCTTTAAAAATTAGTATTTACAGACTTTTTTTAATTTTTGAGGGAATATGACTGATTGTTTTTTTATTAATGTTTTTCAAGAATTTATAGACTTTTGTTCATAAAAATGTTATTATATGAATGAACAGGTATTTTTTATTTAATCTGATGCAATGGCACCGCGGACAAAACATCATCAAAGGGGTATTAACTTGAAGCAAAGCAAACATGTTATCGAGAAAAGACGGAATGAAATTATCGAATTACTGCATCGTGAAGGCGATCAGCAAGTCCAGACGCTCAGTGAGCATTTCCAGGCATCACCGTTGACAATCCGCAGGGATTTAACGGCATTGGAAAACCAGGGAATCATTGAAAGAATTTACGGCGGCGCCCGCCTGAAAAAAACGCCTGCACCACTGCCGGATTTTGCAGACAAACAGGCCATCCACAATTATGAAAAAGAGCAGATCGCCCGGTATGCACTCTCTTACATAAAGGACGGCGACACCATCTTTATGAACTCCGGCACGACCATCCTGCAATTATTAAAGCAGGTAGACAACCGTTTTATTAATGTCGTCACCAATAACATACTGGCCTATCAGTGCTGCCCGCACATTAAAGGCGAGCTCATCTACACCGGCGGTACATATAAAGACACCACCAAAGCCTGCCACGGCGACTTTGCCACCAATGTCATCAGCCAGATCTATGCCAATCTGTGCATTCTTGGTGTCAACGGCATCAATGCCGACAACGGCGCAACGACCTCCCAGCTCCAGGAAACCATTGTGAACGGGAAAATGATCGAACAATGCACCGGCAAGGTGATTATCATTGCCGACAGCAGTAAAATCGGCAAAACCTTCAGCTTTACAAGTGCCAAGATCCAGGATATTGATATATTGATCACCGGCTCAGAGGCCGATCCGGAAGAACTCAGGAAAATACGTGAGAAAGGTGTGGAAATCCATCAGGTAAACTCTCATTAAGGGGCGGCGAATAAAAGCTATTCAGCCAATCATTTGATGAAGCACAATGCGGACAGGTTCAGTCTGAAGAACCCGTTCTCACTCGGAGAAAAACGCAGCGGATACTAAGACTTTTCGGTCGCCCCGCTCCGAAAAGTCAAGTACCGGCGTTTTTCTACGGTTCTCAGGCTGAATCCTGCCGCAATTGTGCTATATCAAAGTTCATTGAGCTGAATAGCTTTTATTTTCGCCTTTATTTCTGCCTCATAGATCCCAGAGTTTCACTGGGACAGAGGTGATTGCTGTGTTTTCCGTCCAAATATAATTTAAAAATGGATGAAAAGAAAAGCATCTGTCATTAGAGGACAGGCTTCGAAACAGTATCTAAACTGTTCGAAGCCTGATTTTGTCATTCATATTTTTTGAGCATTTGTTTGAAGATGATCATCCCTATGATGATCTGGAAAAGCAAATATGCGCTCAGATACAGGATGATTAAACGTGCGTTATCAATCATTTCCAGTTGTCCCAGTATAGAGAATATGAATATGGACACACTGACGATCATAAGCCCAATGGCATAGGCATATCGCCCGGACCGGTCTCTCAACTTTGTTTTCAATTCATCGTGAAGTTCAATGTTTTCATTTGCGATTTTTTCCTGATACCGCGCCCGATTCTCAGGCGTATTCCAATAGAAATATTTACAGGTCATAACAGCACCGGAACAAATACCTCCGGCTGCCAGACCAACCAGTAGACTATCCAGCACACTGTCCGTGAACAGCGCTATGTACAGAAGAATGGTTCCTCCCAAAACAAACAGGATACCTTCCAATAAATTACTTTTTTTCATCTTTACAACCCCTCTCATGAAGAAAAATTTTTTCAATCGGTTTACCGAAAAAATCAGAGATTGCAAAAGCTAATTCTAAAGAAGGATTATATTTTCCTGTTTCTATTGAACTGACCGTTTGCCTTGAAACTTTAAGGGCTTTTGCAAAGTCTTCCTGATTCATGCCTGATCTTTTCCTTAGTTCTTCAACCCTGTTTTCCAAATAATGTTCCTCCTTTTGACAAGGTTCCTTTACATTTTTATTATAACCGGATATGGCATCTTTGTCAAGTTTCCTTTACAAAAATTTAAAATTCTATTTCTGTTTTCTTTACAAAAGCTCAATTCCCGCTGCTGATCCGCAGATCTGCATTTTTCACAACGACGTATACATTCAAATCTTCATTAGTCAGGTTCTGAACATTCACGCCGATTTTAAACCACGCGCCCTTTTCCGCTCTAACCGGATCTGTCAAAAAGCATCCCGCTGCCACGATGCAGATCATAACTGCTGTGAGCATCATCCATCGTGAAGATTTTTTATAATTTAAAACAGCTTTTACTCTCGATTTGACCCCAATCTCACCAAAAGCCAAAGGACAGTTCATCACCTCCGGCCGATGCATGTGGCAGTCCAGCAACACTTGGACATAAGCTTTTTTCTCCGCCATATCCAATCGGTGAATCCCACTTTCATCACAGGCTGATTCAAGATCTCTGCAAAATAAAACATAAGACACCCAGACAAGGGGATGAAACCAGTAGACAGCCAACAGCAGATACCCCAGCCATTTCCACCACTGGTCCTTCCTCCTTAAATGGGCCTGCTCATGGACCAGCACATAAGGCATCTGCGTCTCATCCATGCTGGACGAAAGATAAATCCGTGGCTTTAAAAGTCCCAAAATAAATGGGGACTGCACAGTATCACAAATCCAGATATTCTCCCGCAAAAGCACCGCTTCGCGTATTTTATATTTAAGCCGGACATAACTCACAAACATATAGGCCAGCATGAGCGCCAACCCAATCAGCCACACGATCCCGGCAATGTACATCCAGACATAAAGCGGATTCACACTGGTTAATCCTTTCGGTGCAAAGACGTCACTCATAACCGGATTCATAATCCGATCCAATACAGAAATACCGCTTGTCACTGTTGGATGTGCCGCAAATCGAACGGTATATGGCGTTAATGTTTCTGCACTCGGAATCAGGCTCCACACGCTTTCGATGGAAAACGGGCAAATCAGCCGCACGGCCACGATCCCCCACAAAATGCACCGCACCCATTTCGGCGCCTTTTGCAGACAAAACCGCAGAATCACCACGGCCACGATCAGCCAGCCCGCCGCAATACTCCTATTCAATAGCTTCAAAAAGATTTCCCCCATGATCATTCCTCCCTGGCTTCATTAATCATTTTGCGTATTATACAGTCATCCCACACCCAGCCTCTCTGAAAATCCGGCAGTTATGCCGCGCCGCTATCTACGACTTTCATTAAATCTGTAGGCGGCCTGTCATTCGTTTTCATATGCCTTCGGCTTCTTCATTGTAACCTGTCCGGCCGGGAACTGAGCCGCAATTTTTTATTCATCCGGGTGCATATATTCGTATTGCTCAGGATGATTTCTTATTTCTTCTTTTTTGCGGTCTTCCTCGCTCATATAGCGAACAAATATCTTTTCCAGCAATATACTGTCCAATACAGCGGCTATGGCCGGCGCCAGTATAAAGGCAATGCCCATCAGATAAATACTGAGCACAGCCAGGCCCGCAATGATCATGATCAGAATTGTCTGAGGGAAGTGGCGCAGGGCCATCAGGGCACTGTTAAAAATAATACCTTTGACAGTCTGTACAAATCGCGCCGTATAGGCCAGCGCATAAAACAGCACCGCCGTCACCATGATCATACCAATGATAAATGAATACTTCATCGTCTTGGCCACAGTTGTACCAAAAGCACTCATGACACGCATGTCCACCCAGAATATCGCTATCACCAGAACATAGATCAGCCAGATCACTGTTGACTGTTTGAAGTTTGCTTTAAAACTTGAAAAAAATTCCCTCCATATATAACCCCTGTGATGTCTGATAACCTTTGTGACCGTATAATACAGGGCTGTCGTTGACGCGCCGACCGTAAATACCGGAATCGAGAAGATCAGCCATAGAATGCTGACCCACGCAATATCAATAATCGCGTTAATCCCGCTAAATATCGGACTGTCTGTTGAAAAAAACCTACTCATCTATTTTCCCGCTTTCTTTTCCCTGCCGTAAATCAAGCAATTATTCACGGCTTAATATATCTGTAAGTATCTGATTGATCATGCCCGGATCAGCCTTGCCCTTCATGGCCTTCATCGTCTGGCCTACCAGAAAGCCAATGGCCTTTTTCTTGCCGGCCTTATAATCGGCAACTGACTGAGGATTTGCGGTCACAATACCTTCAATGGTACTTCTGAGAGCGCCATCATCCGCTACTATTTTCAACCCTTTCTCCTCAACATAGGCTTCAGGATCAACATCCTCCATAAATATCTTTTCAAATACCTCTTTTGCCACCGGCCTGTTGATAGCATTGGCATCAAGCAGTCCGATGAGTTTTGCCAGATTTTCCGGTGAAAAAGCCAGATCTTCTGCATCCATCTCCTTCACCTTCAGCAAACGCATCGTTTCCACCATGAGCCAGTTTGACACTTCCTTCGGCTTATGGCAAATGGCAACCGTCGCCTCAAAGATATCCGCCAGCTTCTTGGAACCTGTCAGAATCTGCGCGTCATATTCCGGCAATTCATATTCCGCCACATAGCGTGCGCATTTGTTATCCCGAAGTTCCGGCTGCGCAGCCTTCACCCGCGCCAGCCACGCATCGCTGATGGATACCGGCGGCAGATCCGGGTCCGGGAAATAACGATAATCCTGCGCATCTTCTTTGGAACGCATGGCGTAGCTGGCGCATTTATTATCATCCCATCTCCTTGTCTCCTGCGTGACGGTTTTGCCGTCCTCCAGAAGTTCAATCTGGCGGTTCTTCTCACCCTCAATGGCCCTCGCAATGGCCTTGAAAGAATTCATATTCTTCATTTCCGTCCGTGTACCGAACGCTTCAGCCCCCGCTTCACGGACAGAAAGGTTAATATCAGCCCGCAGGGAACCTTCCTGCATCTTGCAGTCCGACACACCCAGATACTGCAGGATCAGCCGCAGCTTTTCCAGATAAGCGATCACCTCGTCGGCGCTGCGCATATCCGGTTCACTGACGATCTCGATCAGCGGCACACCGCACCGGTTATAATCAACGATCGTGCAATCCTCCCACTCATCGTGGATCAGCTTGCCCGCATCCTCCTCCATATGGATTTCATGGATGCCGATGCTCTTTTTTTCACCATTCACCTCAATATCCACATGGCCGTTTCTGGCAATCGGCAGATAGAGCTGTGAAATCTGATAAGCCTTCGGCAGATCAGGATAGAAATAATTCTTCCGGTCAAATTTACAGTTTTGCGTAATCGTACAATTTAAGGCAAGACCGGCGGCAAGGGCGTATTCCACCACCTGTTTATTCAAAACCGGCAATGTTCCCGGCATCCCTGCGCAGACCGGGCAGACATGGGTATTCGGCTCGCCGCCAAATTCCGTTGTGCAGCCGCAGAAAATCTTTGTCTTTGTGGCCAGTTCGCAATGGACTTCCAGACCAATGACTGTTTCATACTGTTTCATGTCTATCGCCCTCCCTTCACACAGGCCGGCCGTTCATAAGCCCTCGTTTGCTCAAAGGCATAGGCCGCGCGAATCAGTGTTTTCTCTGAAAAAGCCTGTCCGATCATCTGTACGCCGATCGGCAGCCCGTGGCTGTCCAGACCGCACGGAAGGCTGATGCCCGGAAGCCCTGCCAGATTCACAGAAACTGTATAAATATCGCCCAGATACATTTTCAGCGGATCAGAAAGATTCTCACCGATTTTCAATGCCGTTGTCGGCGCTGTCGGTCCAAGAATCACATCATATTTTTCAAAAGCTTCGTCAAAACCTTTCTTAATCAGTGCCTTGACCTGCAAAGCTTTAATGTAATAAGCATCATAATAGCCGGAACTCAGCACAAAGGCACCGATCATCATCCGGCGCTTCACTTCCATGCCAAAGCCTTCATCCCTTGTCTTTTTGTAAACATCCTGCAAATCCTCAAAATCCGGCGTGCGGTAACCGTATTTCACGCCGTCAAACCTCGACAGATTGGAACTGGCTTCCGCAGAGGCAATGACATAGTAAGCCGGAATGGCGTAATCAATCATGTCCATATCAAACATTTCCACAATGGCGCCCTTTGCTTCCAGGGCCTTCGCCGCTGCCAGAACCGCTTCCTTCACTTCAGGGTCCAGACCTTCACCGAGATAGCCCTTTGGGATCCCGATCCGAAGCCCCTTCACATCATCCACCAATGCTTCCGTAAAATGATAATCTTCCATCAAAACACTGGTACTGTCCTTCCTGTCATAACCGGCGATCACTTCAAGAATTGCCGCGCAATCGGAAACATTTCTTGCAATGGGTCCGATCTGATCCAATGAGGAAGCATAAGCGATCAGCCCATATCTTGAAACACTGCCATAGGTCGGTTTGATCCCGGTCACCCCACAGAAAGAACTTGGCTGGCGAATGGAACCGCCCGTGTCGGAGCCAAGGGCATACCATGCTTCTTCGGCCGCAACAGCCGCCGCCGCACCGCCCGATGAACCGCCCGGTACGCGATTTTCATCCCACGGATTCCTTGTCACACCATAATAGGAAGTTTCCGTTGTACTGCCCATGGCAAATTCGTCCATATTCACTTTTCCAATGATAACAGCTCCCGCAGCTTCCAGCTTTTCAATCACCGCCGCATCGTAAGGCGGCCTGAAATTACTCATAATTTTGGAACTGCAGCTTGTGAGTACACCTTTTGTACAAATATTATCCTTGATGGCCACCGGAACACCAGCCAGCGGCGAATCCGCCAGTTCACCGGCATCAATCTGTTTCTGTACGATTTCGGCACGCTTCAGCGCTTCCTCTTCCATCACTGTCACATAACAATTGTAGACGCCATCCCTCACCCTGATCGTCTCAAGCTGCGCCCGAACCGCGTCCGCAACCCTTATCTCACCCGATTTTATTTTTTTACCCAATTCCAGGGCCGATAACGATGTCATTTCCATATGCTGACCTCCTATTCTACCGTCCTCGGTACTTTAAAACCGCCGTCCTTCTCCTCCGGTGCATTGGCCAGAATATTTTCACGGTCCGGACCGTTTGTCACAATATCTTCTCTAAAAACATTATTATAAGCAAACACATGGGACATAGGCTCGATTCCGGTCGTATCCAGCTTGTTCATTGTATCCACATAGCTGATGATATTTCCCAGATCCACCTTCGCCTGCATCTTCTCCTCTTCGGTCAGATCAAGCTTGGCCAGTGCCGCAACATATTCAATCGTTGCATCTGTAATCGCCATTTTTTCTACCTCCTGCTTATCATTCAGGCAAACTGTGCAAGCTGCCGCTTCACCATGATGCATTTTTAACTCTTTAATTTTATATACGGTATCTAGTATAACAAATAATAGGAAATTATAGAAGTAAAATTTTTGAATAGCTGCAAAAAATATAGCCGTTCAGCCTCCATCGTTTTGAAGCACAATACGGACATTCTCTACCTGTAAAACACGTTCTCACTCGGAGAAAAACGCAGCGGATACTAAGACTTT
>CAYURX010000053.1:0-16184 GCA_964447245.1 uncultured Coprococcus sp.
TATAAAAATAACCGCTGGGCAAAAGGCTCAGTCCTCCCGCTTCCGTGCCGTCCTGACGCTCTACCGTCCAGTTTTCCGACCCTGACAACAGGCAGCGGATATTATATTCCCCTGCAGCCGTCAGGGTCTGATTGTTCCCGTTGATCCTTATCTTTTTCACGACTCCGCTGTCCGCCCTCTCCAGGATCTCCACTCCGGTCACATCGGAAGTATCAATGGTTCCGTCCGCCGACAGCACTGTAAAATGCTTTGGGTTGACAGCCATCCTCTGTTTCAGATATTTTTCCATCGCTGCCTTTATATCTTCCAGTGTTACCGTCACCTGCCACCGAAACCACGGTTCATCGCATTCTACGTATCCGTCTCCGGAACTGTCTATAAATGCTTTAAATGCAGCTTCATCACCCAATTCCGGCCTGGTCGCCGGCTGTGTTTCCAGTTTCGGCAAAAGATGTCCGTTCTCCTCTGTTTCTTCCTGATCAAGCCACACATCCCTGCTGTCCGACAAACTGCCGCAGGAAGTGGAAAAATATTTGGCCGTGACAATCCTGCCGCCACAGGTCAACACCTGTCCCGCTGTCTCATCAACCGCTTCCGTACACCGCTCATCCGTCCCCTGATTCATATAAACCTGACAGGAAGTGCTGTCATCAAGGTCGGCAAAATCATATTTTGGAGACTGCATAGCCAGACAGGCATAGCTTCTGGCGCAAACAGCCTGGGCCTTTAATGCCTCCCCGGCATAGCCCGCCGGCATTTCACCCGGCACAACGCCATATAAATAATTTTCCAGCGGCAGGACGTTGATCAGCAATAATTGGCTTCCGCTTCGTTTCACAATCAGTTTTCCCTCATAACAGGGCGCGCCGCAGTCCCGTTCTATACTCAGCACCTGCAGTTTTCCCTGTCCATCCGATGAAAATTCCGCTTCACTGCCATCCTCAGTCAAATCATCTGCTGTCAGCGTCACCGTTTCTCCCGGCTGATATTGGCGGATCTCATTCCCTATAGTCATCGACCAGTCCGTATCGGCCATCAGGGTCACTTTATCATGATATTCGGAAGTAAAACCTGTTGTCATCAGACATACCCGCACATCCCTTCCGGCTTCCGCCACTGTCAATGCACCCTCCTGATCTGAATTCTCAACGGTATCCGATTCATCATTTTCTGTTCTATTTGCCGTATCGGTTGTACTGACAGTATCGATTGTATCTTCATCAAGAGGAACTGCCATCAAAAGCTGCTGACCGCTCACATAGGCCCTCACCTGGTGTCCCACCAGCGTATCAAGCACCACACCTTCACATTGATACAGCCCATCACTTGTCTGCGCCTGCCAGGCTTTCAGTTCTTCCGACACAGCCGGTACGGCTTCCACCGTCAATATTTTCACATCGACCGTCTTCATTCCCGCAATGACCGCATCATATAAAATAAGCCACCTGGTCATAGGAATCGACTGATTCCCCTTCAACAGGGGAACCTCCATCTCCACATGCAATTGCTGTCCGATGATCTTCGCCTCATTATAAGTCAGACAATCTGTTGGATGAAAGAGATCACCATCCGTCTCCATCAGTCCATCGGCCACGACCGTCTGAATCTCATCACTGTACCAGAGTTCATCCTCCACATCGATCAACTGCCGTTCCTTCGATTCCCCGTGCATCTGTGCACCGCCATGCAGGGCGTAGGCCAGCATTCTGGCTGCCTGCGCCCTTGTCACGCACTCATCCTCACGCTCGTTCAAATACCATTTCCCAAATAAAAAAAGAGCCATCACTGCCAGAAGCAGGATAGCCGGTCTGATAATTCGCATGGCCCTACTCCCTGTTTTTCATAATAAAATTTATGCCGTCAGGGACAGGCTTATGCAAACTATCCAATAAAAATATTCATTATTTTATATTCGTCATCCAATAGGTCCGTTCAATAAACTAAAAAGAAACCTCCAGAATGCCGTTACCCGCATTTTTGACGCCTAGCCTCAAGCCAGGTGGGTAACCTGGTTCATTTTTCTGCCTTCCGCTGCGTAAATGACGGCCTGGCATAGTTTGAACACGCAGTTTCCCTGTCAAAATAATGTAGGTTCAAAATTGCGGATTATCGCACATTCCAGATAAGTTTCTAATGGGTATTATACAATATACTCCTGTGTATTTCAAGAGGAAATTCCAACCTTTCTTGTCTGCACACCTATTGTCCTGATTGAAGCCGGACTCTGCATCTTTTTTTATAACAGGCAATACCATATTTTAATATTGTCCGCATCCCATCATCCCGAAGCTGTGCTTCATAGTCTTTCTTCTCTATTTGGTCGAGCGCCATGCGGCAGCCTTCATCAAGATCGGCATTATCAGGATATTTTACTTCAATAATAATTCCTGTTTCTTCATCCTCTATTTCCACCAAAATATCACTGTAGCCTTCACCCGTTTCCCTGTTGGATGATACATACCATGCATCTTTAAACCCAAGCAATCCTAACAATATACCATGGTAAAAATTCTCCTTCATGCTTTTTTTCACAAAGGTATCCCTGATACTGATTGTTTTCTTCAAATATGCATGAAACTGCATCTCAACCGATTCTGCATCTCCGGCCGCCAACGCCTTGCAGAACCTGTCCAGAGCATCTCCATCTTTTTTGACATCTTCTTTAAACAGTTCCATAATCTGCCGGGTAAATATTTTCCGAATCTCCATGTTCGGAATCACCAATTGAAACAGCCCGTCAATGGCTTTTCCCCGTTGGGTCAGATAACCTGTTGTAAACAAAACACTCCACATATTATTAATGGAGTCATACAAATCTTTATAGGTTAATTCCTGATGAATCTCTTTTTCAATGATTCCGCCTTCAACCAGTTTTTCAAGCTCATATCTTGCCATACCTGTACCGGCCTGACGGACAAAATGTCTCACAATATCATTGCTGCTTGTATTTGACCAATAATTCTCCGGTTCAGCATTTTTATCCTGCCTCAGCCGGTCACAGTAACAAATCACATCCCATGGACAATAGACACCCACATTACCAAAACGATAGCCGTCATACCATTCTTTGACAGTATCGTAATATCCGGAAAGCCCATAGTATTCCAGAAGCTTCTTTACTTCCACATCTGTAAAACCAAAATACTCATCAAAGGCTACATCCGTAATTGACAGAACCTTTAGATTATTCAGACCAGTGAAAATACTTTCTTTTGCAATCCGAAGGCATCCAGTCAATACAGCAAAATACAGACTGTCATTCGTTTTCAGTACCTGTTCAAACATATTTCGCAAAAGCAGCACCATCTGTTCATAATATCCATGATCAAACGCCTTCGCCAACGGCACATCATACTCGTCAATCAGTATAATAACCTTTTGCCCGTAGTGCTTGTAAAGCAAAAACGAAAGCTGCTTCAGGCTTCCCATCAGCACGTCTTCAGGAATAGAAAAACTCTCCCGCCCGCTCATATCGACGTTAATCAATTGTTCATATAGCTTCTTCTCTTTGTCGTTTAACCGTTCACTTTCCAGCAAAAAATAAAACCTCATCGCTTCATTGCCAATCACTGAACGCATCATTGAGCAGGCCATCTCAAAACTACTGCCATTCACACTCTTTAAACTGATTGAAATGACTGGAAACTGCCCCATATATTTTTCACATAACGCTGTCTCTTTTGAAATATCAAGTCCATCAAACAACTTTCGATGACAACCGATCTCAAAAAAGCTTTTCATCATACTCATATTCAATGATTTTCCGAAACGCCGCGGACGTGTAAACAGATTCACTTTTCCCCAGTTGCAAAGCAATTCTTTAATTAACCCCGTCTTATCAATATAATAAAAGCCTTCCGTACAAATTTCTTCAAAATTCTCTATGCCTATTGGAAGTTTTTTGTCCATACACGCATCCATATCCGCACACCTCTTTTCACAATCGGATGATTTACCACAGGTCACACATCCCATAGCATCAATCACCGAAACTATATTGTAATCTTACCACAACCCAAAGCCCTTATCAACTTTTTTGAATCATTGCTGTCCTCTTGTCAAACTGCCCTTTATCGCTGTATAATAATATCGGATTTACAGGAGAATAGATAAGAGAACAACAGGATAAAGGAGCCTTCAATATGTTGATCAAAAACTTTGCCAGAACAGCCGCTTACATCGGTTCACTGCTGTCCGGTTTTTATTTTTTTACATCTGCGGCCGGTTTTCATAAAAAGACCAAATGGCAGCCGCTCCTCGGATGGGACTACGCGCACCGGGGGTTCTATAATAACCGAAAAGGGATACCTGAAAATTCCATGGCGGCTTTTAGCCGTGCCATCAACCATGGCTATGGGATCGAACTGGATGTCCATTTGACGGCCGACAATCAACTGGTCGTTTTTCATGATGATACATTGATCCGTATGTGCGGCGTCAATAAAAAAATCGCCCGTATGCCATTATCGGAACTTGAACAGTATACACTTTTAGATTCGGAAGAACATATTCCATTATTTAAAGATGTGCTGGCGCTTGTGGAAGGACGGGTGCCGCTGATCATCGAATTGAAAGTCGACGACGCCAATCAGAATCTGCTCTGCCCGCTTGTGTGGCAGCAGCTTGAAAAATACAGGGGCACTTATTGTATTGAATCTTTCAATCCTTTTGTCCTCCAGTGGTTCAAACGCCATCAGCCGCAGGTCGTCAGGGGGCAATTGTCCTGCAATTTTTTCAAGGAAGATCCCCATTGCGATCTTGTCCTTCTGCTGATCACGAATCTGATGACGAACTTTTTCACGCATCCGGACTTTATCGCTTACAAGTATCTGGATACATCCAATCTGGCCTTCCGGATGAATCAAAAACTATTCAGGGTCATGACCGTTGTCTGGACTATCCCCGCCCGGCCGGCCTATGAGCGCTACAAATCCAGAGTCGACGCTATCATCTTCGAGGGCTTCGAGCCTTAAAGGATCACATATTAAAAGGCAAACGCCGCCTGATCTGTTCAGTCCGGTGTCTGCCTTTTATTTAAAATTTTATTCAATACCAAGCCATTGTTTCACTGTCGCTTCCATCGCATCCTTCTCGCAAACGGTCTGATGCAGCACCGGCGCCGTACGGATCTCCGTCACAGCGGACGGTTCACTGACCCCTGATGCCTCAACTAATTGATCCACCAGTTCAAATTCTGAATACTGGCTCACATCACCTTTGATCGCAGTCATGACGCTTCTTGAGAATTTAAAAGGACTTGCCGTAGAGGCGATCACTGTCTTTGTCGTATCCCCTGTCTCCGCCACATATTTTTTATAAATGGCCGTCCCAACTGCCGTATGCGTATCGATCACATAACCGGTTCTTGTATAAAGATCATGGATGGCCTGTGCCGTTTCTTCTTCCGTGGCATAATTGCCGTAAAAGCCTTCCAGTTCCTTCTTCATAGCCTCCGTAATCGTATAGGTCCCGTTCTCACTGAGTGCCTTCATAAGTCTGGCATTTTTTCCGGCATCCTGTCCGGCGATCTGGTAGATCAGGCGTTCAAGATTACTGGAGATCAGAATATCCATGGATGGTGAGGACGTGACATAAAATTCCCTGTTGCGGTCATATCTGCCTGTCGCAAAGAAATCATACAAAACTTTATTCTTATTGGATGCACAGAGCAGTTTTGCAATCGGCACACCCATATTCTTCGCATAAAATGCAGCCAGAATATTACCGAAATTCCCGGTCGGCACTGTAACGTTGATCTTCTCACCATTTTGAATCTCGCCATTCTGAAGCAGCTTTGCGTAAGCATACACATAATAAACAACCTGCGGCACAAGGCGTCCGATATTAATGGAATTGGCCGAAGAAAACTGATAACCATGGGCATTCAGTTCCGCATTCAGCGCCGCGTCACCGAACATTTTCTTTACGCCGGTCTGGGCATCATCAAAATTGCCGTGGATACCGACAACAAATGTATTGGCGCCCTTCTGCGTAACCATCTGTTTTTCCTGTACAGGGCTCACGCCATCCTTTGGGTAAAATACGATGATCTTTGTGCCTTCAACATCCGCAAAACCTGTCAGGGCCGCCTTGCCTGTATCACCGGATGTGGCTGTCAGGATCACGATCTCGTTCTTTACATTATTTTTCTTCGCAGACGTTGTTAAAAGATAAGGCAGAATGGATAAAGCCATATCTTTGAAAGCAATGGTCCGTCCATGATACAGTTCCAGATAATAAGCGCCGTCCGCATAAGCCAGCGGCGCGATCACATCCGTATCAAACTTGTCATCGTAAGCCTTCTCAATGCAATATTTCAATTCATCTTCTGTGAAATCGGTCAAAAATAATTTCATGACCTCATAAGCCAATTCCTGATAGCTCATTTTAGCCAGATCCTCCATGGATACGTCCAGCTTCGGAAATTCTGTCGGCACATACAAACCGCCGTCATCCGCCAGTCCTTTCAAAATCGCATAGGATGCCGTCACTGTCTGATCTGCGCTTCTTGTACTTTTATATAATAATGCCATTTTATCCTCCTTTTAGCCTTTAATGGCTGAATATTCCCGCCCGGCGCCGCATCTGCCGACAAACGTCCGCTTGGGGCACACAAGCTCTGGACGCATTATAACATATCAAACTTTCAGTGACAATAAAAAAATAGTTTTTTGCTGTATTCTATGCTATACTTTATTAAAAACAATTATCAAAGGACAAACTTTATGTCAGATAAAAACCCGAAACATCTTATTTTTCATATTCCGGCCGCCATTGTGCTCGCTTTGTTCATGATCTCAACATCTGTAACGTTGACACTCAATTTCAGACCCCTTTATTACGCCGATATTCATTTACTGAAGATTGCCGAAACATCCGGCTATGAAGAACAAATCATCAGAAAGAACTATGACGCGCTCATTGACTATAACTGTTTGTTTAATCATGAACCACTGTCCTTCCCGACCCTCGCCATGTCTGAGAGCGGACGGATCCATTTCGAAGAAGTCAAAGAAGTTTTTGATTTATTCGGATGGATGGCGCTCATCACCCTGCCTCTCGTCATCGTCTGTATTGTTATCACACGAAAATATCATCAATACATGTGGATCGGACTGGCCGGTGTCATCAGCATTGTGCTGCCGGTCCTGCTTGGTGTCATGATAGCTGTTAACTGGAATTGTGTCTTCGTCACATTTCATGAGATTGTCTTTCAGAACGATTACTGGATTTTTGATGAGACGACGGATCCGGTCATCACCCTATTGCCGGACACATTTTTTATGCACTGTGCCATCATGATCTTTCTACTTATCATCCTCGGAAGTGTTATATGTTTAACAATAAATCGTCGGCTCCGCAAAAAATTTTTGTCGAATTAATTTTTGAAATTTTCTGATTTTATACTTTAAATTTTCAGAAAACTATGCTATTATAGACTCATAAATAGAATAATTTTTTATTTATTATGAATTTATAAGCTTAAGAATGGGGGAGTATTGATGAGTGAAAAGAAAATGATTATTACAATCGGACGTGAATTTGGCAGCGGTGGTCATGAAATTGGTGAAAAACTTGCCAAAGAATTGAACATTAATTTTTATGACAAGAATCTGATGGAATTGGCTGCTGAACACAGCGGACTTGATATTTCTGTCCTGAGTTCGTCTGATGAAAAGGCACCCGGATGGATTGTCTCTCCATATACCCCAACCGTTTCTGATCAGCTCTACCGCGCTCAGAGCGATGTCATCCGTACATTAGCGCAGAAAGAATCCTTTGTCATTGTAGGCCGCTGTGCCAATTCGGTTTTGCAGAATTACGCGGAATCTCTGGATGTCTTCATCTATGCGCCGCTGGAAAAACGCATCAAGCGCATCATGGACCGCTACCTGATCTCCTATCCTGAAAAGGCCCGCAAGGAGATTCTCCACGCAGACAAAGTCAGACGCGGATATTATCAGTATTACTCTGAATACCGCTGGGGCGACCATGAAGGCTATGATCTCATGATCGACAGCAATTGTCTTGGAATTGACCAGACAGTTGCCCTGCTTGCCGAAATTGCGCGCAAAAAATTTGCGTAATCACCTATTAATCACATATATATGTATCTATGTATAAAATTAACGGGACTGCCAGGCAGTCCCGTATTTTGTGTGAAACAACACAACAATGCCAGATAAACTAATAGATTTTAAATATCAGGCGGATCGTCATAAATACAAAGCAGACAACAGCCACGACAGCCACGGCCAGCATCCGCAGGTATCTTCCTTTAAAGAGCGCCGCGCCGTCAATATCCGGCTTCTTATTGCTGATGAAATAGACAATATGCGGCAGATTGATAACAGCCAGCAATACGAGCAATATCAGCGAAACGATCCACAGAATAAAGATCACGCTGCCTTCAAGATTTACCTTTTGAGCCGTTGACTTCACCGTCAGAACTTTATTATAAGTGCTGCATGTGATGGCCGCGCCATCTGCTGCTGCATCTTCAAAAATATTGCTTTCTGTAAAAGCGGCGTGGTAATGCTTCGGATAAGTCAGCTTGTACTGAATGCCTCTTGTCACCTGGGAACCTCTCAGGAATTTTGACAGATTCAATGTATCTTCAATATGATAATTCATATGCCATGGATTCGTATGCTTTTCAGGGCCTCCCGTAAATAATGAACCTGTCAGTTCGGCATTTTCATTTTCATCCTCTGAAGAATTGCCCAGTATGGCCTGCGTCATGGCTGTCATTTCTTCCGCTGAATCCGCTTTCATACAAATACTGTACTGAATATTACTGATCACAGTCTCCCGTTTGACCGTGATTTTTTCATCTTCCGCCCACTGTGCGGCCGCTGCCTGCAGTCTCTCCTCAATACTGCTGCCAATCAGCGCGTCAGCCTCCGCCGACAGTTTGAAATTCATTGTCCGTTCCATCCGTGTATCGCTGTAAATATTCGTCGTTATATCGACTTCATCAATATCCACCGCGAATCCAAGAACGGTTGTTACCTCATCAGATGATGACACTGTCATCGTAATTTCACAGGCATTCTGGCCATAAGCGGAGCTCTCACCCTGCAGATAGCCATAAGCGCCTGTGCAGCTCTCGACCGTATAATCCGGCGACACCCTGAGAATATAGGCCATCACCGTATTTTCATCGGTAAAATCAAGAAAATAGCTGCCGTCATAATACTGCCGCACCGTTTTTTTGGCGGCCAGTGATTCCGAATCGCCTTCTGTCGTTACTTCAAAGACCGTATTATTGGTCCTCAGCGCTTTGTTCATACCGGTAATATAGGCATCAAATGTCTCCCGCTGAAATTGAATCGTATAGGTTCTTGTGCTTTCGTCATCCTGATAGGTCAGTTCAGCCCCTTCGGGAAGCAGTTCATTCATCATCGTTTCCAGTTTTTCACCAAGGGAAGCCACGATTTTGTTGCTGACCACATAGGTAATCTCAGCCTCAATAGATTCATCTTCGTTCAGTGTTGCCGCCACCGACACACGATCAAAGGCATTGGAAACAATATTGGATATCTGAATGTTTCCGTCCATCTGAAGTGTTTGTCCGTCGAAGACAACTTCCGTTTTCCCAAGTTCAAATATCTCACTGATATCCTTTCCCTCAAGCGCCGGATACTCCGTGATCAGCGCCTCAGACAACCAGTAGAATAAATCCAGGGATGTAAAGTTTTCCTCAATCGTATAGCCGTTTTTCAGCATCGAGCGGGAATAATCAAAATTAATCACCGGCTGGATGGCCGTCTCACTCTTATTACCGCTGCAGATCGTATCAATTTTCTTCTGATATTCATTTCTGGAAGCGAAATCAATATGCATCTCAATGCGGGCGCTGCCATCCTCATTTTCATCCGCCAGACAATACATGTCTCCCGGCGAATACTTGCTGATCACATCTTCTATGGCATCCACATTGCCGCCAAAAGCGTATTTGTAGACAGATGCGGGTATCTCAGCCGTCATTACCCGGCTGCCGTTAAACGAAGTATCCACCGTCAGCGTCGTGTCAATGGCAATGCTGCTGAACTTGCCGGAACATCCGGCCAGCATTAAAACCATGAGCACCGCAGCCATCAAGAGTATCTTTTTGAGTTTCTTCATAAAATGCATCACTCCTGTTTCATGCATACACGGGCAGACCGGCTACATTTTGCCGGCCAGTACGGATTTATTGTGAACCAGATAATCAATCAGGGAAACAATCGTCAATATGAGGGACAGATAAATCAGTATCTGTTCAATCACATAAACCGCGCTGCCGCCGAAATTCGGAATCATGAAAATAATCGTTATCATCGTAATGGCTGTTTTGTATTTGCCCCAGATACCGGCCGCAATGACCAGACCGCCCTCGGCCGCCACCAGTCTGAAACCGCTGATGATAAATTCTCTGGCAATAATGATCAGAACGACCCATGTCGGCATCCTGTGCATATCCACAAAACAGATCAGGGCTGAACATACCAGCAGCTTATCCGCCAGCGGGTCCATAAATTTACCGAAATTGGTCACCAGATGATATTTTCTCGCAATCTTACCGTCCAGCATATCTGTCAGGCTGGCCACAATGAAAATCACAAGCGCAATATAAGGCGAAGCCGCCCCAATAAACTCTGCTCCCAGCAGAAAAATGACAAAAAAAGGAATTAAAATCACTCTTAAAACAGTCAGCTTATTCGGCAAATTCATCGATCACATCTCCCACCAAATCATAATCCTGCGCATCGGTGATACGCACTTTCACCATGTCACCGGACATCATTTCTTCCTCAGCATGTATAAAAACATAGCCGTCCACATCCGGCGCATCCCTGTATGTTCTGCCAATATAAATATCATCCTCCGGCAGGCGTCCCTCAACAAAGACATCCACGACCCGGCCGACCATCTCCTCTGATTTTTCAAAAGCAATGCGCTGCTGGGCCAGCATCAGGGCATCCCGCCGTTCTTCCTTCACAGTTTCATCGATCTGATCAGGCATTTCGGCCGCTGCTGTACCTTCTTCCGCAGAATAAGTAAATACACCGAGCCTGTCAAAACGCATCGCATTGACAAAATCCAGCAATTTTGCATGATCTTCTTCCGTCTCTCCCGGGAAACCGGCAATCAGCGTTGTCCGAAGGGCAATATCCGGGATTTCCTTTCTCAGCCGTCCAATGATCGCCATAAGTTCCGCCTTTGACGTGCGCCGTCCCATCCGTTTCAATATATTGTCACTGCCGTGCTGGATCGGCAGATCCAGATAATGACAGATTTTTGGTTCCTCTTTCATCACCTGAATCAATTCTTCTGTGATTTCCTCCGGATAACAGTATAAGACACGGATCCATGAAATCCCCTCGATCCGGCAAAGAGATTTTAATAATTCCGGCAGCATTTTCCGGCCGTATAAATCTACACCGTAAACGGTCGTCTCCTGGGCAACAATATTCAGTTCACGGACGCCCTGTTCAGCCAGCATCTGTGCCTGCTTAAGCAGATAATCCATGGAATAACTTCTGTAACTCCCCCGCAGCTTCGGAATGATACAGTAAGTGCAATGCTTGTCGCACCCTTCCGCAATCTTTAAGTAGCTGCTGTAGCCGCCTGTTGTTACAATACGTCTCACATCCACCTCGGGCATCGCCCCCAGATCGTCAAACTTCTGAATGCGCTGCCCCTTTAAAACCTCCTGCACGACTTTTGCGATATGCTGATAGCTGGTCGTACCGATGACCGCATCGACTTCTTCGATCTCCGTCAATATTTCTTCCTTATAGCGCTCGGCCAGACAGCCTGTCACGATCAGAGCCCTGCATTTGCAGCTATGCTTCATCTCAGTCATTTCCAAAATCGTCTGTATGCTTTCCTCTTTGGCATCGTGGATAAAGCTGCACGTATTCACCACAATGACCTCGGCCTCCATCTCATCGTCTACCAGTTCAAAGCCCTGTTCCCTCAAAATCCCCAGCATGACTTCAGAATCAACAAGATTCTTGTCGCAGCCAAGGGACACAAAAAATATACTTAACTTATCATTTTCCCTGTTCATTCTTTTCTTTATCCTCCTGAAGGCCAACCGCCTCCACAAGATTGTACATCAGCATGGCAATGGTCATCGGTCCCACACCGCCCGGGACAGGCGTAATGGCGCTGACCAGATCCATCACATCGGCCGTATCCACATCCCCGCAAAGTTTATTCTGTTCATTGCGGTGAATACCCACATCAATGACAACAGCCCCTTCTTTCACGTATTCATGATTGAAGAATTTCGGCTTGCCAATGGCGGCCACCAGAATATCCGCACGTTTGCAGACTTCCTTCAGATTCTTCGTCCGGGAATGGCAAACGGTCACCGTTCCATTTTCCCGAAGCAGTAAAATAGCCATAGGCTTACCAACAATATTGCTTCGGCCTACAACCACACATTCCCGGCCTTCAATGGCAATGCCGCTTCGCTTTAAAAGCTGAATGATGCCTGCGGGCGTACAGGATACGAAGCCCGGCTGCCCTGTCACCAGCGCCCCCACACTCTGTGGATGAAAACCGTCCACATCCTTCAGCGGATGAATGGCCTCAATCACATGCTGCTCGTTGATATGATCCGGCAGCGGCAGCTGAACAAGAATACCGTTCACATCTTTGCGATCATTCAATTCACCAATCAGCGCCAGCAGTTCCTTTTCACTGGTCTCCTCAGGCAGTTCCCAGGCCAGTGATTCAATGCCAATGTAGGCACAGGCCTTTTTCTTATTGCCCACATACACAGATGACGCGGGATCATTCCCGACCTGGATCACGGCCAGTGTCGGCTTTTTCCCTTCTTGCCGCATCCGGGCAACTTTTTCCTTTAATTCATCCTTTATTTCGGCAGAAATCCTCTTGCCGTCTATCATAAGCGCCACGTTCATTTACCTCCTCAATATGTCATGCGGTCATTGGTCCATCCTTGCACCCACTGATCGCTTATCAACGTTTAAAGGGAATACCCCGGACGAGGTATCCCCTTTACTATAACACATCTAAAAACAGTATACAAGCTGTCAAGTTTCTTAAATCATCTTAAAATAATCCGGTAATCATACCTTCCGCATTCACATCAATACCTTCTGCGGCCGGTTTCTTCGGCAGCCCCGGCATTGTCATGATGGCCCCTGTAATGGCAACAACAAATCCGGCGCCGGCGGATACATAGACTTCACGGATATTGACATTAAAATCCTTCGGTCTTCCCAGCAGCTTCGGATCATCAGACAGGGAATACTGGTTCTTGGCCATGCAGACAGGCATATGGCCAAAACCAAGGTCTGTAATCGTCTTTAATGCCTTCTCAGCGGCCGGTGAGTAGCTGACAGAGGCTGCACCGTATATTTCCTTAGCAACGGTCTCGATCTTTGCTTTCAGTGACAGATCGTCCTCATAGAGTACTTTGAAATGGCTTTCTTTTGTCTCAAGGGTCTCGAGCACTTTCTTTGCAAGCGCAATGCCGCCTTTGCCGCCCTTCTCCCATACTTCGGACAACGCAAATTCACAGCCCCTCTCCTCACAGAATTTTCTGACAAATTCCAGTTCAGCAGGGGTATCTGAAACAAAAGCATTCAGTGTTACAACGATCGGCACATTGTATTTCTGAAGATTCTCAATATGTTTCTCAAGATTCACAATACCTTTTGCCAGTGCTTCCAGATTCTCTTTGCCTGTCTCTGCTTTCGGCACACCGCCGTTATATTTTAACGCCCGGACAGTCGCAACCAGCACAACGGCATCCGGTTTCAGACCAGCCATACGGCACTTGATATCAAAGAACTTTTCAGCGCCGAGGTCAGCGCCGAATCCGGCTTCCGTCACAACGATATCTGCCATCTTCAGGGCCAGCTTTGTTGCGCGGACACTGTTGCAGCCATGGGCAATATTGGCAAACGGTCCGCCGTGAACGATGGCCGGCGTATGCTCAAGGGTCTGGATCAGGTTTGGTTTAATGGCATCTTTAAGCAGGGCGGCCATAGCGCCAACTGCATGGAGCTGTCCGGCCGTCACCGGTTCTCCGGCCCGGTTGTAGGCAACGATGATCCTCGCCAGACGGCGTTTCAGATCTTCCATATCATCAGCCAGGCAAAGAATTGCCATGATCTCAGATGCCACCGTAATAACAAAATGATCTTCACGGACAAAACCGTCCATCTTGGAACCCAAACCGACAACTATATTTCTCAGCGCACGGTCATTCATATCCAGACAGCGTTTCCACACGATCTGTCTTGTATCAATATCCAGCGCATTGCCCTGCTGAATATGATTATCAAGCATTGCGGCCAGAAGATTATTCGCTGATGTAATGGCATGGAAATCACCTGTAAAATGCAGATTCAGATCTTCCATCGGTACGACCTGAGCATAACCGCCGCCGGCCGCGCCGCCTTTAATACCAAAGCACGGTCCAAGAGACGGCTCTCTCAAAGCGATCACAGCCTTTTTGCCCATCTGGCCAAAGGCTTCGCCAAGGCCAACCGTTGTTGTCGTCTTGCCTTCTCCGGCAGGTGTCGGATTGATCGCCGTTACAAGCACCAATTTGCCATTCGGACGCGACTGAACCTTCTTCAAGTATTCATCAGAAAATTTCGCCTTATATTTACCATAAAACTCCAGATCGTCTTCTTCTACGCCAATTTTCTTTGCCACATCTCTGATGTGCAGCATCTGTGCTTCCTGAGCAATTTCAATATCTGTCTTCATCTTTTTACCTCCTGCCATAAAAAGCAATTATTATGTATCTTCTCTGATAGTACCATTCTTTTGTTGATAAGTATAGTTAAATTTACTTATGCATTTTATTAGGCATTCTTATTGATTTTCGCTGAGAAATTGTTCAAATTCTTCCATAGTCATCACAATCTGTCTTGGCTTCGTACCGATTTCCGGTCCGACAACACCGGCATCACAGAGCTGGTCCATAATTCTGGCCGCCCGGTTAAAGCCGATTTTGTACACACGCTGCAGCATACCGATCGACGCCTTCTCCTTTTCAATCACAAACCGGCCGGCTTCCGCAAAATAAATATCTCTGTCACTATTGGACGCTGACGGACTGAGACTTATGGACGAACTCTCGATCTTACTCTTGATTTCTTCACTATAGGCCGGCTTGCTGCTCATATGGACACGGATAAAATCTGTCACCCGTCCAATCTCATTTTCAGATACAAAAGCCCCCTGGACACGGACCGGCTTCTGATACCCCTGCGGATAAAAGAGCATATCACCGTTTCCAAGTAATTTCTCTGCGCCATTCATATCAAGGATCGTTCGGGAATCCACACCGGACGAAACTGAAAAGGCGATCCGTGAAGGTACATTGGCCTTAATCAGTCCCGTAATGACATTGACAGACGGACGCTGTGTGGCTATGACCAGATGGATACCTGCAGCCCTCGCCAGCTGGGCCAGACGGCAGATGGCATCTTCCACCTCTGACTGGGCCACCATCATCAGATCGGCCAGCTCATCGATGATAATGACGATCTGCGGCATTTTTTTATGATGCTCGCTGTCATAAGGTACCTTCTCGATCCTGGCATTATAACTCTTTAAATCCTTCGCGCCGATCTCCGCGAACTTATTATACCGTTCCATCATTGTACTGACCGCCCAGTTCAGCGCCCCGGCTGCTTTCTTCGGGTCTGTGACAACGGGGATCAGCAAATGGGGCAGATTATTGTAAACATTCAATTCTACCACCTTTGGATCCACCATGATCATTTTCACTTCATTCGGATCGGCCCGGTACAAAATACTCATGATGATCGTATTGATGCAGACAGATTTACCGGAACCTGTCGCACCTGCGATCAGCAGATGGGGCATCTTCTCAATATCCGCTACCACCGGCTGACCGCCAATATCCTTGCCGACCACGAAAGCCAGTTTTGATTTCATGTCTCTGGCCTTGTCCGTTTCCAGAAGGTCACGGAGTCTTACCATCTCTTTATGGGTATTTGGCACCTCAATACCAACGGCTGCCTTGCCCGGAATCGGAGCCTCTATACGAATGTCCGCCACAGCCAGATTCAATTTGATATCATCCGACAGGCTGACGATCCGGCTGACTTTGACTCCCTGATCGGGCTGCAGTTCATAACGCGTTACCACCGGACCGCAGCTCACATTGGTTACCTGTA
>CAYURX010000054.1:0-7045 GCA_964447245.1 uncultured Coprococcus sp.
CTTTGGTTTTTGTTCTTTAAAAATTCTCTTTTTGGAATCTTTTCGGGATTGTTTTGTTGTTCAGTTATCAAAGTTCGTTTGCCGCTCGCTGTTTATTTTTTCGAAGCAGCTTATTTATATTACCAGATGTTCTAAGATTTGTCAACAACTTTTTTAAATTATTTTAAATTATTTTTTTCATTTTTTTATCTTTTTTATAACTGCTCAGTCTTCTAATTTTTGATCATAATTTCTGTCAGTCATCTTGTTATTCAACCTGAAAATCTACGCCAAGCGGCACACCGCCCTCCTGCGTCTCCCAGCCGGACTTTTCTTCATTCCAGATCAGCTGGCATTTTGGTAAATAGCCATTGACCGGTACAAAATGATAATCAAATAAATCCAATGGTGCAATCCTTTCCGGTTTTCCCAACTGTATTTCCTCATCAAAATGAATCGTATTGCCCTCTGCCAGTTCATTTGCCTTGGCAGGAAATGGCGGCAGAATATAACAGGCAATATGATCAACCGAATCACTTAACAGATAGATCGCCTGAAACTCCTCCTCTGTTGGTTTCACCGGCAGTGAAAACTTGATCTGAAAATATTGCTCGATTTTTGCCAGGCGCTGCATCTGGTCGATCCACTCCCCTGTTATCTCACGTAATTTTCTGATTCTCTCACTTTCTGCCAGCATAAGATAATTTTCATCCTTGTCCGAATACCCTTCAGGCCGCAGGCGGATCGAATCTGCTTCCACCAGTTTTTGAATCTTCTGAAAGCACAGCAGCCGTTTATCCACGTCCTTTATCCCCGAAAGCTGATAACCACAGTCGATCCACGTCAGTTGTTCACCCAGAGAATGAATTCTCAGGAAATAACCGTCGCCGCAAAGGAACCGATGAACGATCCCCTGTTCTTCTTTTATATAGACATCCAACAGTTCCAGCGACGCCAGTTCATGCCCAATATAAAGATACATTTTGCCTGCATACACACAATTCTCATCAATACCGGCATCCGCCCAAAGCCATGCACTCTTATCTCTGTCTCTGTTATTCCCCTGGTCCTGGTAGTCTCTGGCAACGGCGACATTCTCCATCCGCTGCGCTTTTGTTGTTTCCGCCCAGTCATTACCGGTACTGTTTTTTGCGTCAGATGATTCTCGCTCCTCAGGCGTATGCAGATGCAGCTCATAGACGGATCGCGCGCTCTTTTCCCGTCTGGCCGGCTTCAGGCCATGATACAGTTCCCAGCCTTCGCCATGATGCCAGACATAAGCCCGAACCTGCCCCTCTCCGGTCACCGGATTCAGTTCTCCCACCATCACACTGCTTCTGGAACCTTTTTCCGCATAAAGGTTACCGCACTGCAAATCATAAAAGTAATCTCTTTGGCTTCTGGCCAGTATATTATGCTCGTGACCGGCCAGCCAGATCCGTACCTGATGCTCAATTAATTGCCGCAGCACTTCCTCCTGCTCATCCCGGTGCAGAAAATCATAAGAATAATGGGTCAGAATAATGGCCGGCTTTTCAGGATTCATCTGATCCAATACCTGCTGCAGCAGCTCCGTTCCCACCAGCAGCTCTCTCTGCTGATTTTCAGAATAAACAAGCGTCGTGTCCAAATGGACGATATTCATATCCTCCGTTGTTACGACAAAATGAGGATGTGTTCGGTCCAGATAAAGCTCAGCCCGTCCCGGTACATCCGCATAAAGTTTCTGCATCAAACTGCGAAACTGTTCCTGTCCGGCTGCCAGATCCATTCTGTCCGTTTCTTCTATGCTGCCATCATCAAACATATAATATCCCTCGCTGTAATGTCCATCCTCTGTATAGTCTCTGGACGGATAAATCTTTTTAATAGCTTCCATTCTGCGGCTTTCATCCCTGTAAACATCATGATTGCCCGGCACCACAAAAAGCCGGTCTGCCGTCACACCAGCCGCATTACAAATGTCCTTTAAAAAAGGAATGACATCCGAAGAATAGCTGTCTGTCTTCATTCCGTTCGCATAGCGCAGATCCCCGGCAAAAAAAACATAATCGCAGGGACCCACTTCTTCTGTCAGCAATTTGTTCAGCTCTCTGCGCATTCGCTTTGTCTCAACACCATATTTATTCATATGTAAATCTGCGAAATGCAGCCACCGGATCTTCCGCCCTTCTTCCGGCACCGCAGGCTCCCATGACAGAATTCTGTCGCCGCCTGTCACAATCGCATCCAATACCTCGTTGGCCACAGAGCGCACCCGCATCCGAAAATGATCCTCCCCGGATAAACGTACATCCACCAACTGTACATCCCGTTCGCTGCAATGCATTTGCCTTGCAAAAGCTGTCATCAGAGTGTGTAAAGCCAACTGAATCGCATCTTGCGGTATTGCTGCATCTCCACTATCATGAATGTTCAAAAGCCGCATCTGAGTGCAGCCGCTGGCTCCCTGTTCATAACGATGCATCCGGTAAACCAGCTCAGTCGCATCTCTCACAAACATCTCATCATTCTGCTGCGTTTCACGCCGCAGTACAGCCTGTTCCGGCCACAGAAAAGCCCCGTCAGCCGTTCCCGTCATTTCTGGCAAATCGCTGACGTCATAACCATTACCCGTACACGCCCGGTCTTCGATTTTTTGAACTTCTATCCCATCCACCGCATCCATCTGCGCTCTGATTTCCGCCGTATTTGCCGACAGAGCGATCATGTCAATAAAGCACAGCATCCGGCCCTCTGTCACATTCATTTCAAAACCGTCACCGATATCCAACTGCCGGATAATATCATCCATCTCCTGCCGGATCCGGATATCCCTGTATACAGAACCGTTCAATGTCATAATTAAACGCCTCATCTTCTGTTCACCTTCCCGCCGCAAAATCTTCATACATTCTTCACATTCATTTTTTCTTAATCACATCGCCTGTTGGTTCACACCGGATATGAAGTCATAAATATCCCTGACATTTCGGATGCCGATGACCCTGATGTCCATGCTGTTCTTTAAATATTTGATATTACTTTCCGGTATGCAGCAGACTTTAAAACCCAGCTTCTGCGCCTCGCGTACCCGATTCTCCGCCTGGCTGACGGCACGGACTTCTCCTGTCAGGCCCACTTCACCATAAATGATGGTGTCTGAACTGACCGCCATATTTTTGTAGCTGGATATAATAGCCGCAACGATGGCCAGATCGATGGCCGGTTCATTTAACCGCATACCGCCCGCCAGATTGATATAGGCATCGCACCCGGCCAGTCTGAGACCAAGGCGCTTTTCCAGAACGGCCATCAGGAGATTGACACGATTGTAGTCCGCACCGGCCGCCGTCCTTCTCGGCAATTGAAAATTCGTCTGGCAGACCAGTGCCTGCACTTCCAGCATCAATGGGCGGGTGCCCTCCATGGCACAGGCCACCACCGATCCTGCCGTCCCTTCCGGCCGACCGTTTAACATAAACTCTGAAGGGTTTTCTACTTCTGTCAATCCTTCGCTGCGCATTTCAAAAACGCCAACCTCATTCGTTGAGCCAAAACGATTCTTGACAGCCCGCAAAAGCCTGTAGGACGCATGACGGTCTCCCTCAAAATAAAGCACCGTATCCACCATATGTTCCAATACTCTTGGCCCGGCCACAACGCCTTCCTTGGTCACATGTCCGATGATAAAAATGGCAATATTCTCTTTCTTTGCCAACTGCATCAGAACACCTGTAGCCTCACGCACCTGGCTGACACTTCCGGCGCCCGAACTGATATCCTCCCTGTACATGGTCTGAATGGAATCAATAATCACAACTTCCGGTTTATATTTCAAAATCGTATTCTGTATCGTATCCAGGTCGGTTTCACACAGCATCCACAAATCATGTTTGAATTCCCCCAGTCTGTCGGCTCTGAGCCTGATCTGCTGCAGGGATTCCTCCCCGGAAACATAAAGCGCCTTACAGTTTTTCTCTGAAAGGCAGCGGCACATTTGAAGTAAAAGCGTTGATTTGCCAATACCCGGATCACCACCCACCAGCACAAGGGAACCGGTGACGATCCCGCCGCCCAGTACCCTGTTCAGTTCAGAAATCCCCGTTGACAGGCGTTTTTCTTCGCCGGAATGGACAGACGACAAATAGACCGGCTCCGCAGTTTTCAGATCATGCCCGCCATTTTTAATTGATGTTCCTTTTTTTAAAACCGGTTCCTCCACAAAGGTGTTCCATCCCCTGCATCCCGGACACTGCCCCATCCACTTGGCTGATTCATAGCCGCATTCCTGGCAATAGAATATACTTTTTCCCCTGGCCATCTTCCGTCTCATTCCTTTCCATCTGTTATAGCAGCAAAAAGGGCCGCCGCACAACCACAGATCATGACTTGTGCAGCAACCCCTCTGCCACTGAACATGCGCTATAAAAACCGCAATTATACGCTTACCACTTTCACATGTTTTGACGACGTTCCGAGTTCTACACTCAATACAAGCTTGCCGCCCAGATTGGTCGTCATACGTCCAATATTCACGTCATCCACAAAGACTTCGTATTCTCTTTCAGCCTCCAGTTCAAGGGTAATCTGTGTATCTTCAAATCCCTCTACAAGAAACTCTGTCTTCGACTCTGTCTCTGTAAAATTAAATACAGCGGTTCCCGGTACGGATTCATAGACAAATAAATCATTTTTCTCCAATTTCGTAATATCTTTGAATGATTTGACTTTATAAATATCTCCGTTAAATTCAAAATTGGACAATTTTGTCTTGCTGTCCAGTGTATAGTTACCGAAGCTTAATTGATCTTCGCCTTCAATACGAATTAATTCTGCAACAACTGCCATGTTATTATCCTCCCGCATACTTGATGCATGTTTCATCATTTGTTTCTGTAACTCTATTATACATGAAATCACTGGCCCTGACAACAGAATTTAATTTTACCATTTTCCATTTCAAGCAGGACAGTATCTCCTTTGTGAACATGGCCTTCCAGATATTCCTCTGCCATCGCGTCCTCCACTTCACTCTGGATCGCCCGCCGCAATGGCCTTGCGCCATAATTTTCATCAAATCCTGCTGCCGCCAGATGATCCTGCACTTCTTCGGAGATGACCATCTCAATCGTCAACTGCTCCCGAATCCGGTTCTGTATGGTCCTTAGCATAATGCCCGCAATATCTCTGACATTTTCCCTGGTCAGCGGATGGAAGACGATCGTTTCATCAATACGATTCAGAAATTCCGGTTTAAACAGGTGTTTGATCTCATCCAGAACTCCTGACTTCATTTTCTGATAATCCGCTTCATGGGTATCTCCCACCGTAAAGCCCAGCTTTTTCGGGGCAACAATATTGGCCGCTCCCGCATTGGAGGTCATGATGATCACAGTATTTTTGAAATCGATCCTGCGCCCCTGGGAATCCGTAATATGACCGTCATCCAATACCTGCAGCAATATATTGAAAACATCCGGATGGGCCTTCTCGATTTCATCAAATAACAGGACAGAGTACGGATTTCTCCTGATTTTTTCACTCAGTTGGCCGCCCTCATCATAACCCACATATCCCGGCGGTGAACCGATCAGCTTGGAAACGCTGTGCTTTTCCATATATTCTGACATATCAACGCGGATCATGGCTTCTTCCTTGCCAAACATGGCTTCCGCCAAAGCCTTGGATAACTCCGTTTTGCCGACACCTGTCGGCCCAAGGAAAAGGAAAGAACCGATCGGACGCTTCGGATCTTTTAATCCGACACGGCCCCTGCGGATGGCTTTAGCGACCGCTGTGACCGCTTCTTCCTGTCCGATCACCCGCTCATGGAGAATAGATTCAAGCTTTCTCAAACGTTCCGATTCTTCTTCTTCCAGTTTCTTGACCGGAATCTTGGTCCAGCTTGCCACAATATCGGCCACTTCATCCTCACCCACGATCAGCTGCACATTGCTGCGCTTTTTCTCCCATTCACTGTTCAGACGGATCACCTGCTCATTCAATGCCTTCTGCTGGCGCTTGATCTCACTGGCCCGCTCATAGGCCTCATCTTTGATGGCCGCCTCTTTCTCATCTTCCAGCGCCGCGATCTGATTCTGCAGTTCCTTAATCTCCGGTGAGGCCGTATAAGTACTCAAACGCACTTTTGACGAGGCTTCGTCGATCAAGTCAATGGCTTTGTCCGGAAGAAAACGGTCATTGATATACCTTGCCGATAAATGAACGGCCGCCGCCAGCGCATCATCGGTAATCTGTACATGATGATGATTCTCATAGGCGCTTCGCAGTCCCTTTAATATCTCGATTGCTTCCTTCTCCGAAGGTTCATCCACAACAACGGGCTGGAAACGTCGTTCAAGGGCCGCATCCTTCTCGATATATTTTCTGTATTCCTCAATCGTCGTAGCGCCGATGATCTGCAGTTCGCCTCTGGCGAGGGATGGTTTTAAAATATTGGACGCATCAATGGCCCCTTCGGCTCCGCCTGCGCCGATGATCGTATGAATCTCATCAATAAATAAAAGAATATTGCCGTCCTCACGCACCTCGCTGATCACACGCTTGATGCGTTCCTCAAATTCGCCGCGGTACTTGGAACCGGCTACCATACCGGATATATCAAGGGTTAAGACCCGCTTGTCCTTGATCGTCTCAGGCACATTGCCGCTGACGATCTTCGCTGCCAGACCTTCCGCAATGGCTGTTTTTCCAACTCCCGGTTCACCGATCAGACACGGATTATTCTTGGTTCTGCGGGATAATATCTGAATCACCCGCTGGATCTCATCATGCCGTCCGATGACCGGATCCAGCTTGCCTTCTCTGGCATAGGCGGTCAGGTCACGGCTGTACTGATCCACCATCAGGTTATCCTTCTTTCTGGATCTGCCTTTCATGGAACCAATATCCCCCTTCGTCAAACGGGCATCCATGCCGATCCCAAGGACGATATCCTGATAAACCTTCTGGGCCTGCACGCCGAGGGAAGCAAGAAGCTGTGCGGCCACACAATCATTCTCCCGCAAAATAGCTATCAGCAAATGCTCCGTCCCGATGGCTGAAGCCCGGAAACGCATGGCCC
>CAYURX010000054.1:7055-15998 GCA_964447245.1 uncultured Coprococcus sp.
TGCTCAATTCCAGAATGCGCCGGCTTCTCGGCGTATATTCCTCCGGTTCAGCCACAGCCGTATGATTGCCATGAATGAGCTGGCTGATCAAATGCATGACTTTTTCCTCGGTCACGCCGTGATCTTCCAATACCTGGCAGGCCAGCCCTTCCTGTTCCCGCAATAACCCGATCAGTATATGCTCTGTTCCGATATAACTGTGGTTAAGCTCTGCGGCCGCCTCCTGCGAATACTGCATGACATTGGCCGCCATCTGTGTAAATCTATATTGCATATAATATAAACCTCCTGTATGCTATAGAATTCTGCGATTGCGCTTATTCCTGATCTTTATTCCTGACCTATCTCTGTCAGATGACGCTGTATATATTCAGCCCTGGCACAGCCCTGCTGGGAACCGCTGATTTGAAAAGCGGCCTCCGAAGACAAAACAGCATCCTGCACATCCACCATCATGGCAAATGAACCGACAGGACGGTCCGAATGCCAGACGCCATTTAAATCTCCGGTCCGCGCAATCGAAAGATATTCCATTGTCTCATCATAATTCAAATCTCTGGCATATTTGAGCAGACCATAGGCCCGGTACATCTGATCCTCCTCCTGGAGTCTGCTGCCCTTAAGCACCTGTTCGGCCACCTTCCGCTCCTGCTCCACTGTCTGACCGGTCAGATGCTCCAGCGCCGAGATGATCTCGCTCTCGGAAAGTCCAAGGGTCTTTCTGTTCCTCACACGGTAAATGCTGCCCGGCGCCCCGGTCTGCCCGTGGAATTGGGCTCTGAGGGAGAATCCGTATTGTCCAAGGCCCTTCTCCAACTGCCCGATGAGCTGTTTCTTCTCAAGATAAGGCAGATGCAGCAGATAAGAGGCCGACATACCTGTACCTGTATACAGGGGACTGGCCGTAAGATAGCCGTATTTCCGGCTGAAAGCATAGCGGCTATGCTGATTCAGTCTGTCATCCACATCATTGGCTATCCGCACAGCCTCCTGAATATGAGCGCCGGCACATGATACCTGTATACAAATATGCTCTTTGCCATTGATCAGGATGCTCACCGATTCATCCTCGGACAACAAAAGTCCCATCTGATGGCCCTTCACATACATCAGCGGCGGAACAGCCAGCCGGCCGATCATCGCCTGCTGCTCATAACCTTTCATCTCTGTCAGGTTAAAATAGCGGAATCTCACAGGAAGACCATCCTGCGCTTCCCTCAGCGCATCGCACACAGTCTCTGCAAGTTCCTGCTGCTGTGCTTCACTCATCTTGTCTTCAAAGGGATAACCCTCCACATTCCTGACAAAGTACACCTGTCCGCCGACTATGATCCCCCTGTTGCTTTCTTCTGACTCATACCATCTACGCATGCTCTCCTGCTCCTCCCTGGCCGGCCCGGATAATATCACGGATGCGTGCAGCCTCCTCGTATTCTTCCCTGGCCACAGCCCGTTTGAGCGCCGCGCGCAATTCATCCTCCGTGGAGCCTTCGTCAACCATGAACGCAATATCATCATGTTCATTCATATCAGAAGTAATGGACGGAATATGTACCGTCTCCCCGCCGCAGACCGGATGCTTCCCCGTATGCTCGCAATTGCCCTGTATTTTCTTGAGATATCCGTCCAGCAGGAAATTGAAAGTCTTATAACATTCCGGGCACCCGAATGTGCCGTATTTCAAAAATTCATTGTATGTCATCTGACAGGATGGACATATGATATTGGTCTTTCTCAAATTGTCATCGTTCACCGCATCCTGCCGGCGTCCAAGCACACTGGCCAGAAGATTGGCCAGAAAAGAGGTGTCCGTCAGGGAGACCAATGTATGGTCGATTCCCGTCTCTTTTGCCGCGCAGGCCTCACATAAATGCAGTTCCTTCCTGACACCGTTTATAATCTCTGTATAACAAATCACTGCTTCATTCTCATGGCATCTGTCACAAATCATGCTATTCCTCCTCCGAATAATCCGCCGGCCGTTCATAATAATCATAGATCAAATCTATCATATCATGCACTTCATTCCGGGCGATCCCCTTGCACATGGCCCCGGCCAGGATCACCTGCAGATCTCTCAGCAGCTTGTTCTTAGCCGAAGCCTTATTACAATCAATGGCAACAACCGCGCCTTTGCGGCGGTCCAGCTTGACATAGCCCTCCTGCCTCAGCACTGTATAAGCCTTATTCACTGTATGCATATTAATGCCAACACGATCTGCCAACTGCCGGACAGACGGCAGGGAATCTCCTGCTACAAGCTGCGATGTGGCAATTCCGATCACGATTTGATTGCGGAGCTGAATGTACAATGCTTCATCACTGTTAAAATCTATCTCCAGTATCATGCATCCACCTTCTCTTATGATATTTGTTATACACATTGTATCACAGATATCATAAAAATCAAGTCCGTTTTTTATCGTCTGCTTTTCATATACAATAACCAAAGAAACATCCCTGCCGCAAACAGAACTGTCATGCATCCGCACTGCCAGAAAAGCTGCCACAGCATTTCACTGCCCGGCAGAAGCTGTAAAAATACCGGCGGACTTACCAGCCTCGACAGAGCGCCGCTGACCACACCCACACAGGCCGGCAGCAATATGTCTCTCGCTCCATGGAAACGCACCCCTGCCAATTGATGCAAACGAACCGACGCAATGATTGATACAACGCCATTGGCGGCCATCATACCAACCAGATACCCCATCATTCCGATTTTTGGTATCAGCAGTAAAATACCTGCAATCCGTATACCCGAAGCAATCACATGATGCATCAATGTCTCATTCATTTTCCCAAATCCGTTCAGTGTACTGGCAAAAAGCGACTGCAGATACATAAGCGGACAGATGATAGAGAAAATCCTTATATTCTGCCCTGCTTCGGCATCATGAAACAGAACGATGCCGATATCTCCGCCGTAAATGGCAAAGATCATGCACATTAATATCCCCATCATCATACAGGAACCAATACTCTTTTCAAAAGTATCGGCAATCCCTTTATAATTATGCACAGCTTCTGCCTCAGATATGGTCGGCAGCAGCATCGTTGACAGAGCATTCGTAAGCGTCGTTGGAAAGGACAGGATCGGCATGACAATACCCGTCATTACGCCGAAAATTTCAAGGGCCGTTACCGAATCCCCGCAATATCTCGCCAGCATCATGGGTATTAATATCATTTCCGCGCTCTGCAGTAATGTCACCGACACTCTGTTGACGGTCAGCCATCCCGCATACTGCCACAAAACAGCCAGCAGCTTCCCGCCGATCATCTTTCTTCCCGGACGGACTGCCAATAATTGCCGTCCGCTCATATCGGCGCCAAAACAGATCAGCGTTACGATACAGGAAACAGACTCTCCGGCCAGAAGGCCATAAACGGCAATGGATGCATCCGCGGGATGGGCGCCATACCATAAAACAGACAATCCATAAATACAGCCCACTCTCGCGATCTGTTCCAGCAGCTGGGTAACCGCAGGTACAGCCGTTTGCTTGCATCCGAAAAAGTAACCGCTGACACACGTATGTAACGCGGCAAAAGGTATGGCCGCCGCGAGTATTCTCAGATAAGGCCCGCAGGCACTTTCCTGTAATAGGTCCACGGCAATGCGATCAGCAAACATCCACAGAATACCGCTGCAAATGAGTGCCAGGCCCAATGACCAGGCCATCGCCAAAATAACCGATAACCACATCTCCCTTTTTCTGCCGGATGCATGAAATTCCGCCACCATTTTTGACAGGGCCACCTGTATGCCCGCGCCGCTCACGGCCATGCACAGAGCAAAAACGGGAAAAATCAACTGGTAACGCCCCAGTTCCGCATTTGAAATAAGATTCGCCAGATAGATTCTGTTGTAGAGACCAAGGACTCTGGCAATAAGACCGGCCGCCGTTAAAATCATCGTGCCCTTAATTAATTCCCTTTTGGCCGACATCCACCCTACCACCATTTTTTATTTATTCTATGATGGCCCCGGGCATTCTATACGATTTATCATTTTATCATTGTCCATCCATTCAGGTTCCTAGCCTTCTGCACTTTACATCCTGGCAATGGCCTCACATAAAGTTTTCAGCCGGCGTGAGGCCGCTTCAATATCCGGCTGCGCGAAAATACCCGATACAATCGCGGCGCCTGCCAGGCCAAGCCCTTTTAATTCTAAAATATTCCCTGCGTCAATGCCGCCGATCGCCGCCACCGGAATATCTACCGATGCCACAATCGACTGAAGCATTTCTTTTGTCATCAATTTTGCGTCTTTTTTTGTCTTTGAACCAAAGATTGCACCGGAACCGAGATAATCGGCTCCTGCAGCCTCTGCAGCCTGTGCCTGTTCGATCGTCTTGGCCGTTACGCCCAGTATTTTGTCCCGGCCGATTCTTTTTCGCACATCCACGGCTGCCATATCACTCTGTCCAACATGGACACCCGATGCGTCCACAGCCAGACATACATCAATCTTATCATTGATGATCAGCGGCACCTGATAACGATCCGTCAACACCTTGATCTGTTTTGCCTCCTCAATAAATGCTGACTCATCCAATTCCTTTTCCCGAAGCTGGATCATCGTCGCCCCGCCCTTTAAAGCTTTCTCCACATCCTCCGCAAGAGTCCGGCCATTCAGCCATGAGCGGTCAGTCACCGCATATAATAATAAATGATTTCTGTTCATCCTTTTATTCTCCTCGTGTTAAAATCTCTGTCACCCGCCGCATATCCATTTTTTCCAGAATATAATCCGCCTCCGGCCACGGCTCGTCCGGTGAAATATTGGAATGGATATAAAGAGACGCCAGTCCGGCTGCCTTCGCCCCCTGGATATCACAAATTCCATCATTGCCAATCATAATCGCTGATTTTGCCGGAATATGACAGGTATCCAGCAACGCTTTAAAAAAGCGGATATCCGGCTTTTTGTACGCGTAATCAGATGAAATAAAGATACCGTCAAAGTATTTGAAAATCCCAAGCGCTTTCATCTCATATTCCGTAAAAATCCGCTGTGCATTCGACAACAGATACAGCTTCTTTCCTTTATCTTTCAATGCCGCCAGCATTTGTTCCGTGCCATCATAGAGATGTAGATATTCCATCGATAATATCCTGAAAAACTGTCCCGTATGAATGGCCAATGTCCGGTCCGCCGCCACGCCCTTTCTTGCAAAAAGCGCCAGAAACACCTGCTCGATCTGTATCTCCGGAAAAGCTTCATGGCCGTCCTTACGAATACCTCTTTTTCCTTCTTCCATGACATCGATCGTCTCTCTGAAAGCCCGCTTCAATTCACCGGGACTGTAGTACGCCTCATAAAATCCGTAAAAAAGTGCCAGCTTCTGCCAGAGAACCGCCTGCTCCTCATCTGTATGAATATCCACTAAAGTCCCATATAAATCAAAAATACATGTTTGATACAATGATTCATCCTCCTTATTTATGATACGGTTCATGATGAATGATCCTGTAGCTTCTGTAAACCTGCTCCAGCAATATCACCCGCATCAACTGATGGGGAAAGGTCATGGCCGAAAAGCTCAGCTTCTCATCCGCACGCGCAAGAACCTCTTTCGATAATCCCAAAGACCCGCCGATGATAAAGGTGATATGGCTTTGCCCGGAAATGCCGAGACCGTCGATTTTTGCCGCCAGTTGCTCCGAATCTGGCATCTTGCCTTCAATGGCCAGCGCAATGACATAACTGTCATCCTTTAACGCCTTTAAAATTCTTTCGCCTTCTTTGTCTTTGATCTGGCGCTCCACCGTATCGCTGGCATGATCCGGCGTCTTTTCATCAGCCACTTCGATGATTTCCAGTTTGCAATACCGGCTTAACCGCTTAGTGTACTCATCAACGGCCTGCGCATAAAATTTTTCCTTTATTTTGCCAACGGCGATCAATGTTATCTTCATGAACTTACATCCCTTCTCCCCGTATTTCCTCCCAGAATCGTTCTCTTTGTTCTTCCGGCATCAGGCTTAAATCTCCCACCAGCGACAAACTCAGCGTCCGAATATCAAAATGATCATTCATAAAGCGCCGGATATCGGCAGGCGTCACCGCCTCTATCGTTTCTGTCACAACCTCTATCGGCACGATCGGTTCCTGATGGATCAGATATTTGCCATAAGTGCTCATCCGGTTATAAGTGCTTTCCTCTGAAATCATCAATTCTGTTTTTATCTGTTCTTTGACGATCCGCAGTTCCCGCTCCGATACTTCATGGAACTTTAAATCTTTGATGATATCAACCACCGCTTTGGCAACAGGCCGGATCTGTTCAGGATGAACAGCCGCGTAAATATGAAATAATCCGCCCTTTTCATAGGAACCGCCGTAAGAATAAATGGCATAGGCCAGTCCCATATCTTCCCGGATCGTCTGAAATAATCTGGAGTTTACATTGCCGCCCAGCAAATTATTCACAACGCTCAGCGTATACCGGTCCGGGTCAAAATAATGAATACTTTTAAAGGCCATGATCATATGCACCTGTTCAATATCTTTATGCTGTGTGTAAAGAGCCGGATAATAGACAGCCTCTGACAAGCTGGCATTGCACATACTTTTGTCTGTATTTCCCGCAGGCACAGTCTCAAATGCCTGTTCCAGAACACGCAATGTCTCAGCCTCATCGAAATAGCCGGACAAACTGATGACCATCCTGTCGGCGGTATAATATTTTGCCATAAAATCAATCACATCTTCACGATGGAACTTAAGGACCACCGGCTTGTCTCCCGATATCAGATAGCCAAGCGGATGATCTTTCCATATGGCTTTCTGTAATTGTTCATGAACAATATCTTCCGGCGAATCATCGTACATATCAATTTCTTCTGCTATCACGCCAAGTTCCTTTTGTAAATCTTCCTCACTGATCAGAGAATTTGTCAGCATATCTGCCAGAATATCAATGGCATAATTTAAATGTTCATGTAATGTTTTCGCGTAATAACAGGTATATTCCTTTGTAGTATAAGCATCCATATTTCCGCCGATCTCTGTCATCGCATCCGCGATTTCTCTAGCTGTCCGCCGTCCGGTACCTTTAAACATCATATGTTCAATGACATGGGCCATCCCGTTATTTCTGATGTTTTCATTGACAGAACCGGCTTTCACCCACACACCAAAAGAAACTGACCGGTAATACGGCATATATTCCATAACCACCCGGATGCCATTTTTTAAATGATACGTTTTTACCATTTTTTCACTCTTTCTCTATTTCTCATCATCATTTCAGCTCATGCGGGCATATCCATGCAACACATAAAACTGCGCTTATGATTTAGTATACTATATTCTTGAATATTAGCAAAGACTTTGCGCAAACTATTGCTGTATTCAAAATTCTATTTTATGGAGGTTCTTATGAAAAAACTAATCTTTTGCTTATGCTTCACAATGATCCTGTCTTCCCTGGCGGCCTGCTCAAAGCCTTCCGCTTCGGCCGTTCAGACAAGAAATGATCTGACAAGGGAACATCTTGAGGGATTAAGTTCCGGAATGAAACGAACAGATGTGGTTGATCTGATTGGAGAAAATGATGAAGCCCTCGCCAGCAAAGAGGATTTTGACGTGTACAGCCTGGCCGATGGCACAACAGCCGTCCTCCGTTATCAGGATGATGTGCTTCAGTCTGCATTTATCAGAGATGCCGACAATTTTGAAGATGCCTTATTTAACATATTTGAAAGACCGGGAACAGACAACAGCACAGTCAATGATGCAACAAGCGGCGAAAATGGCGCATCCAATGATATGAATACCAACACGAATGGCACGGGCAGCAATATGACTGGCACGGACAATACCAACGCTGAGAGCGGTATGACCAATGGCACCAATGAATCTACGGGCGCCGGTCAATAATAGCAGAAAAAGGCCCCGACGCCAATGCGCCGGGGCCTGTCAAATTCTATCTGAGATTATTCAGCCATTTTGATATAGCCGGCTAATCTGTCCTTAGCATCTGCTTCTGTCTTAGCATATAATGCTTCAGCAGTTTCAGGGAAGCCCTTCTTCAGGGAAGCATAACGAACTTCATCCATGATGAATGCTCTGAAGTCACCCTTCGGTTCCTTTGTAGAGTCAAGGATAAATGGATTCTTGCCCTGAGCCTTGAGTTCTGGATTGTATCTCCAGCATGACCAGTAACCGCACTCTACAGCCTTCTTAATTCTTGTCTGAGCACCTGACATACCACCCTTGATACCATGGTTGATACATGGAGCGTAAGCAATAATTAATGATGGGCCATGATATGCTTCAGCTTCTTTCAAAGCTTTGATGAACTGGTTCATGTTTGAACCCATAGCAACCTGAGCTACATATACATAGCCATAGGAAGCAGCCATCATACCAAGGTCTTTCTTCTTTGTCTTCTTACCTGAAGCAGCAAATTTAGCAACTGCGCCAACAGGTGTGGACTTGGAAGCCTGACCACCGGTATTGGAGTAAACTTCTGTATCGACAACGAATACATTGATATCTTCGTTGGAAGCAAGCACATGGTCTAAGCCGCCGTAACCGATATCGTATGCCCAGCCGTCACCACCGAAGATCCACTGTGACTTCTTAACTAATAAGTCATAACCTGCAACGATTTCATCACAGATAGCCTTAGCTTCAGCGTTGTCGCCATCATAAGCCTTAGCAGCAGCTAACAGAGCGGCGGATGTAGCCTTGGAAGCGTCGCCTTCCTGCATAGTGTCTAACCATGCCTTTGCTTCGTCAGCAGCAACACCAAGTTCGATGAGGCCTTTAACCTTAGCAGCAAGTGCTTCTCTACGATGTTTCTGGCCCATGTACATACCTAAACCAAATTCAGCGTTATCCTCGAACAGTGAGTTACACCATGCAGGACCCTGACCCTTTTCGTTGGTTGTGTATGGCATAGATGGAGCAGAACCACCCCAGAT
>CAYURX010000055.1:0-15930 GCA_964447245.1 uncultured Coprococcus sp.
GCCGGCCACTGCCAGTGACATCCTGCCGCTCTGTATTTCTTTGCATAGAATTCAAAGTATCTCCATCCAACTACAAATGTGATGACAAAACAGATCAGGGCTAATACAGGCGCTGCTGTTAATGTCGTTCCGATATAGTATGTCGGTGCAAGGTTACCTGCACGGGCTGCGCCAGGAAGCATTGTCATAGAAAACGTACATGTTGCAAACGTATAGATACCCGGAAGAAGTCTTCTGTCCAGATCTGCCTCGGCAAATAATGTGTACATAATCGGTCCAACAGCAAAAATACAGGAGTATGTTGTCATACCGGACAATGTCAGGATCGCAGGTACGATGATACAGATTAAAAGAACCTTGTCACGCCCCATCCATTTAACGACCTTTGTACCAATAACTCTTGCGCATCCGCTTTTCTCAAGGGTTTTCGCAAATACACAGGAAAAAGCAAGTACAAGAAAGTTGTTCTGTACGGCTGCCGTAAATCCCGGAACATAGTAGGTCGATAATGTCTCCCAGATACCGAAGCCATTAAACAGACCCAAAATCAAAGAACCTACAATAGTAACAGGGATCGATGCAAATCCCATAAAGAATAATACGATAAGTGCAATAACACCTAGAAAAAGACCTAATATAGCCATAATCTTTTTTCCTCTCTTTCTGTTTTGTTAGTATCATTTATATACAAGTAAAAAACCGATCAACCAATGCTCTATACGTCTTGAATCATTATCAGCCTGCCATTTCCGCAAAAACATTTATTCATCAATTATCCACTTTTTTCTTATCTGTCTTCTTTGACCGGAAGAAATATGGATGCGCCATCAATACTTCTTCTGTCGAACCAGAAATCGTCATATGCATTCACTATTTCCGAAGAAGCTGTGCCGCTTCGGATCGCCTGAATGCAATCAAGCATCTTCTGTGCCTGCCGCGCACTTTGTTCAATGCTGCCATGGCAGCCCAGAAGCACATCATAAGCATCCTTCATTGCAATAATTTTTTTGACGGATGCCTCATATTTTTCAATATCTGCTCCAGGGAGACAGATGTAAACTGTCGCATCTGAGACATTGTCTCCTGTAAAAAATAATCTGTTGGCCTTATCGAGAAACGACATGGACATTTCTGTATGTCCGGGTGTCTCATAAGCCGTGATCACTCTGTCTCCCAAATCAAATGTATCACCTTCATTCAGCGGCAGCAGTTGATTGTCTGCCCCCTGCTCCCTGAGACAATCCCATTCTGCCTCATTCACATAAACCGCATCAAAAAAATGATCTCCGCCGATGTGATCAAAATGCGTATGCGTATGTGCCACAATGACCGGGCCATCATACAATGACGCAACTTTCTCAGGAAGATTGCCTGATCCGAATCCCGTATCTATGAGCAGGGCTTTTTCTGTTCCGCATATCAGATACATGCGGACACTTTCGTCCTCAATGGCATATACGCCTTCTCGTACATTTGTTACTTCGTACATGATTATCCCTCCTTATTTTTTATTCTATATTTTATTAAGCACAAATCTTGCCAGAAACAGGTGAGACACATTGTCTCATCCGATTTTGGCAAGATTTGTGCTTAAAGAAAAGTAACATGAAATAAAGAGAAAGAAAGAAGGTATACTATGGATGTCAATGTAAATCCACATATGTTTGATCACCTGATCGGTCAGGGATTCGGACATCGCACAATGCCATATACATGGCGGGATGTTGCGTTATACGCCATTACAGTCGGCGCCGGCAAAAATGATCTGCCTTATATTTTTGAGAAAGATCCAAATTTTAAAACCATTCCAACCTTTGGACTGGTGCCTTATCTGAACTCAATTCTTGTGCAGCCGACAACACACTGCACCTGCGCGCCAAACGAAATACTTCGTGACTATGTGATCAAATTGCTGGATGGCCATGTGCCAAACTGTCTCCATATGGGCATGGAAATGGAGATCCATCATCCGATCGATCCATACGGCGGCGTTCTTCTGATGCATGATGAACTTGAAGCTATCTATGACAGAGGCGAAGGCAAGGGCATCGTTGCCGGCGTTAAAATGGATATCTTTAATCAGGCAGGGCTTCCTGTATGCACATTGCGAAGCAAACATTACATAGGCGCTTTTGGCGGCTTTGGCGGCCCTAAATTTGACTCAGGCGCCTTAAAGTTCCCTGACAGAACGCCTGATTATCAGGTGACAGAATATTTGAATGACAATCAGGCTGTTTTATACCGTCTCATGGGTGATACAAATGATGTGCATATCAACCCTGAGGTATCCGGAAAATTCGGCTACAGCATGCCATTTATGCAGGGACTTGGCACCATGGGCTTTGCAGCCCGCATGGGTATCCAGGCAATCATTCCTTATGAACCGGAGCGCGTAACAACGATCAAGGCTCAGATGCGTGCCGTGACAAATCCTGGCCAGAATGTCACATTCCAGGGATGGGAAATTGAACCGGAAACTGTCTGCTTCAAATTGCTTGACACGGAAGGCAAAGTGCTTTTGAGCAATGGCCTTATCGCTTATCAGTAAATCTTCCTTCCCTGCCGCAAAAAGACCCGAAGTGTTCAAAACACTCCGGGTCTTTGGTTATGTAAGTGGCCGGTTAAGCTGATTCTGTACTCATTTTTGTTTTCTGACTAAAGAACATGGAATCCCAAGTTCTTCTCTGTATTTTGAAACCGTTCTCCTTGACGCCAGAATATGCATATCCGCAAGCATAAGCCTTATTTTTTCATCTGACAGCGGATTCTTAGGATCTTCTCCATCAACCAGCAGCTGAACCTGCTTTTTAATACTGTCGGAAGAAATATCCTCCCCACTCTCATTGACAAGTTTATTGGTAAAGAAATCTTTAAGCATGATTTCTTTGCCTTTGAAAATAATACTTTTATCCCGAATCGTTCTGCTCACAGTACTTCTGTTCAATTCAAGTTCACTGGCCAGTTCTGCCATTGTCATTGCCTTTAATGGTTCTCCATGAAGGAAAAATCCTGTCTGATGGCGGATAATGCTTTGCAGCACTCTCTCCATTGTTGCTTTTCTGGCCTCCACACAACGGATCACATGCTTTGCCTCCTGCTGATTTCTCTGCAAATATTCACCGCTGCTCTTGTCATTGGTCGAACGCAGAAGATATATAATTTCTTTATTGCATGAGAGTTTTGGCAAAAAACGATTATTCATCTCAAGTACGATTGTATCATTATCAATCAACACTTCCGCTTCAGGGATCTGATATCCGACACGTCTGCCATTATCAAAACCTCTGGAAGGAATCGGCTCAAGAGATTTAATGACCGCTGCAGCACTCCTGGCCTCATCTTCAGTACATCCGATCATTTTTGCCAGACCGCAGATATTATTTCTTGACAAAAGCTGCAGCCCGTTTTCCACAATTTCCGCTGTCATAAAATTCAACATTTTTTTCTCTTTCAGTTGAAGGACCAGGCATTCCTTCAATGATCCCGCGCCTACGCCTGTCGGCTTTAATGACTGGATGATCCGGATCGCGTCCTGCACCTCATAATAAGATACCCTTAATTCTTCAGATATATCTGCTATCTCACAATCCATATAGCCTCTTTCATTCAGGCAATAAATCAGATACTCGCAAAGCGCGATCTGTCTTTTCCCCAGCGACTTTATACTGTGGACCTGTTCGATCAGATAATCACAGAAATTTTCCTGGGGTCCGGCGTAATTTTCAATTGAATAATTTTCATCCGACGGATGTTTCAAACTTCTGATATGAAGATTGCCAGATGTCTCATCCTTATCTCTTATGGACATACCCGCGCTTTTACAGAACTCTCCGGGCTCCCTTACAAACATTCCCGGACTGCCATACATATCTTCTCCGCCTACCGCACACGGCAGACTCTCAAACATCATCTGCGCGCCTGTATCTTCCACTTCCAGAATAGGATTTGACAGCGCCTTATCCTGAATATAATCCCTTAATTCAGGAAGTGCCATCTGAAGAACAGACAGAGATTCCTTCATTGTCTGTGAAAGAATTAATTTTTGTTCCTGTTGCTGATTAAATAACATTTTCATTGCCATTTTTTATCCTCCCCATTGAATAACAAATCCTGTTTGTGGAATAATTTATAAATTATTCACAAATTATATTCATTCAACACCTTTCTTTAGGATAATTTTACCTCGCTTTGGGTATTTATGTCCAATACTCATATTGTTAGGAGTACTTATGCCTTCAAAGCATAAAAGCTTTCCACAGGGAGGGACGTGGAAAGCTTTTACCTAAGGGAGTTTATATGAAACAAGGGAATTTAGCCGGATTCGGACTAAATCTCTTGCCTGTTTTATATATAGCACATCTCATGCCAACTTATGAGTGTCTCACGTGATACACCTTAATTTTCTTCTGAAGATCAGATAAGCAATACTCAAGCCTATTGCTGTGGCGATCCAGCTAATCGGATAAACCCACATAAGCATCAAGTATGTCGGATGTGCGGCAAATGCTGTACATAACCATACAAGCCTGATACCGCAGACTCCAATGACACAGATCAATGCCGGTTCCAGGGATCTGCCATATCCCCTCAGGGCACCTGACATTATATCCAAAAATGCATTAACAATTTCAAAAGGAAGGACTATTTTCATTCTCATTACTGCATATTCAGTCACTACCTGATCTTCAGTAAAAAGCGCAGCAAAAGCCGCACTTCTTGACAGAAATGCACAAATCATCGCCACACAGAATATTTCTCCCATCATTATACACAGCCACATTGACTTTTTGCATCGATCAATTTTATTTGCTCCATAATTCTGGCTGATGAAGGTGACTGCGGCCGTCGTAAAAGCATTGATCAGGAAATATGTAAAATACTCATAATTCATCCCCGCGGCACTTGCCGCAACGATATCTGATCCCAGCTTATTAAGCGCTGACTGTATGATCACATTCGCCAGGGAAAACATCAGTGCCTGTAACCCTGCTGGAATACCCACCCTGGAGATCTGCTTTAAAAAATGCCTGTGAAGCCTGAGTTTCCCGATCTCCAATTTCAACGCGCCGCTTTCACGGGAGATGAAATAGGTCAGTGTCAGGGAACTGAATACATTTGAAAGGACAGTGGCCAGAGCCACACCATCAACGCTCATCCTGCAGACAATCACAAAAAACAGATTCAGGCACAGATTCAGCACACCGGAAAACAGCAGCACAAACAACGGCCGTTTTGTATCTCCCTTACTCCTCAATATTGCAGAAGTAAAATTATAGAGCATGATAAAGGGCATACCCGCAAAATATATTTTCAGGTACAAAACCGCAAGGTCCATAATATTTTCAGGTGTTGATATCAATTTAAGAATCGGCCTGGCAATAAAAATACCCACTGCACCAAGTATCACACCACATAATAATGACAGCACAACAGATGTATGCACGACAGCAGACGCGGCCTTATCATTCTTCCGTCCAAGGTAATTCGATAAAACCACATTTGTGCCTATTGACAGTCCGACAAACAGGTTGAGAAGCATGTTAATGACGATCGCATCCACACCAACAGCCGCCAGCGCTTCGCTGCCCACATATCGCCCAACAACGGCCACATCCGCAGAATTAAACAACTGCTGTAAAATACTGCTTGCGGCAAGCGGCAATGCAAATATTAAGATTTTGTTCCAGAGACTTCCCTCCAGCATATTCATTGATCTTCTCAGCTCAATCACTCTTTTCTATGAATATTAACACCACTCTTATTTTTTCCAACGGGAGACAAAGGCATTTAGCGATTCGTCACATACTCATAAATAGCTTTCGCGGCGTTTTTACCGGCGCCCATGGCAAGGATTACCGTAGCTGCGCCTGTTACGGCATCTCCGCCCGCGTAAACAGCCTCTTTTGTTGTTTTACCCGTCTGCTCATCTGCGATCAGGCATTTCCACCTGTTGACCTCAAGACCTTCTGTCGTGGAGGAAATCAGCGGATTCGGTGAGGTCCCCAAAGACATAATAACCGTATCGCATTCAATGGTGAAATTTGATCCTTCCACTGCATGAGGGCTCCTTCTTCCTGATTCATCAGGTTCGCCCAGTTCCATCCGGACAACCTCGATCCCCTGAACCCATCCGTTCTCATCTTCCAGTATCTTCACCGGATTTGTCAGCAGATCAAAGATAATGCCTTCTTCTTTCGCATGATGGACTTCTTCCACTCTTGCAGGCAGTTCTTCTTCACTTCTCCGATACACGATATGTACTTCCGCGCCGAGACGGAGCGCTGTCCTGGCTGCATCCATTGCCACATTACCGCCGCCGACAACAACAACCTTTTTCCCGCCAATAATCGGCGTATCGTATTCTTCTCTGTATGCGCTCATTAAATTATTTCTTGTCAGATACTCATTGGCTGAAAACACACCATTGGCATTCTCGCCGGGAATACCCATAAATTTAGGTAAACCTGCACCTGATCCGATAAAGATCGCCTCATAACCTTCTTCCATCAGTTCATCAACGGTAATCGACTTACCGACGATCACATTTGTCCTGATTTTAACGCCAAGTTTCTGAATATTCTCAATTTCTTTCGCAACCACACGCTGTTTCGGAAGACGGAACTCCGGTATACCGTATCTCAGTACGCCGCCCGGCTGATGAAGGGCCTCAAACATTGTCACATCGCAGCCCATATTGGCCAGTTGGCTGGCGCACGCAATACCTGCAGGACCCGTACCGATCACTGCAATTTTATGTCCGTTCGGCGCTGCCGGTTCGTTGGCCGTGTAGCCTTCGGCAGCCGCTGTATCTGCCACAAATCTTTCCAGTTTGCCGATGGAAACGGGGTCGCCTTTGACTCCCCTGATACATTTGCCTTCGCACTGTGTTTCCTGAGGACATACACGCCCGCATACGCCAGGCAGTGACGTATAGGCAGAAAGTTCTTTGTAGGCCCCTTCTATATCCCCTGTCTTAATATGTGCGATAAATCCGGGAATATCAATGGAAACCGGACAGCCTTCAATACATTTCGCATTTTTGCAACCAATGCATCTTGCTGCTTCGGCCATTGCTTCTTCTTTATTGTAACCATAACATACTTCGTCAAAATTATGTGCTCTGACCTGCGGCGCCTGTTCTCTAACAGGGATTCTCTTTGTCATATCTGCTGCCATTATTCGTCACCTCCACAGTTTCCGCATCCGCCATGGTGCGTTTTTCCTTCACGGAGTCTGAGCATTGCCTTGCCTTCCTCCGTTCTATACATAATCTGACGTTTCATTGCCTGATCAAAATCAACCAGATGCCCATCAAATTCCGGTCCGTCTACACATGCGAACTTCACTTCGCTGCCTACCTGGAGACGGCATGCGCCGCACATTCCTGTTCCATCCACCATGATTGGATTCATGGAAACGATTGTCGGAATATCAAGCGCTTTTGTTGTCATACAGCAAAACTTCATCATAATCATCGGTCCAATGGCAACGCATACATCGTATTTCTTTGTCTTTGCAAGCTTCTCAAGCGCTGATGTCACCATACCTGCCTCTCCATAGCTGCCGTCGTCTGTACAAGCCACCAGGCGTCCCGCTACGGCTCTCATTTCATCTTCGAGGATCAGCATATCTTTTGTCCTGGCACCAATAATAACATCAACTTCAACACCATGATCATGCATCCACTTTACCTGAGGATAAACCGGCGCCGTACCAACACCTCCGGCCACAAACAGAATATTCTTCTTTTTCAGTTCTACCGGATCTGTTTCAATAAGCTCGGATGCGCGCCCCAAAGGTCCCGCAACATCCTGAAATGAATCGCCGGCCTGATAGTCCTTCATTCTTTCTGTCGATACGCCTACTGTCTGAAATACGATCGTAACCGTACCCGCATTTCTGTCATAATCGCAGATTGTTAAAGGGATCCTCTCTCCCAGATCATCCATTTTGACGATCAGAAACTGTCCCGGCAGACATCTTCTGGCTACATCCGGTGCTTCGACGATCATTTCATAGATCTTATCTGCCAGCTTTCTGCTTTCTAAAATCTTATACATAATGTCTCCTTCATCCAACTTACTCACCGCAAAGCGCATCAAGAAGCGGCTTTACATCATCCATATTTTCAAGATTTTTACAGAAATCAATTATCTTCCTGTATCTTTCCTCTCCAAGATCAACGGCGGAATACTTTGTACAATTCATAAATTTACGTTCAACTTCTTCCCAGCTCATAGGATTGATAATGTTTCCGGCCAATTCACGTTCAATAAATGAAAACTTTCTTCCGTCCTTAAGGACAATTTCAATTGGATAATCGTCGAAAACAGGTAAAGTCAGATCCTGATCATAGTGAAGCCTTCCCATTAATTCTGTAAATTCAGGATTAATCATATTCGCCTTTACCGTCTCCGCTTCATAAGCATCCAAAAAGCAGTCGCCATTGATCAGCGCATAAGCCACCGAGTATGGGTTACTGAAAAGGGCTTCCGCAGAGGTCTGAGGATTCCACTTGACTTCGGCTGGCGCAATTGTAACAATCGCACCGGCACTGACTGTATAATGGGCACTCTCAATATCTCTCCATGTGAAGTTTTCTTTTTTCATCAATTTAAGTGTTCCGTAAATAGGTGTATGATTGTACTTACATCCGGCATATGGTTTCATCGTCACCTGCTCACGCCAGACCCATCTTTTGCCAAGGTCTTCTGTCAGGAAATCAGGATCCATAATATCCCCATGAATAATATTTTTAAGAAGACCGCCCTCGCCCATATAAATACCTTTAATGGCCGGAACATTTTTCCTGGCCAGATCAACACTATGGAAGCTGTCTTCCACAACAAAACCATGCTGCAGTCTTACCATCGGTGAACCTTCATTATATTTCTGCTGCTCACTCTGTGGTCTTGCGCCATAGGACATGCCCTGGGCCGCCCAGATCTGCTCCTTATTCAGACCAAGCAGCTTTGCAAGAGACGCTGTCGCGTAACTGGCTCCGCCTCTCTCTCCCGGGGAAACGTTACAATGATACTGCAGATGGAATGTCATCTGCTCACGGGAACCCCACTCAGCCCCGGCAACAAATGCCGTGATCAGATCCTTTCCGCTGATGCGTTCCTCAGACATTTCAATACCGGTGACCATTGCCGGTACAACCCATTCCGCAATATGGCCGCCTTCATTATGGGTGTCACCAAGGTCACAGGCCCGCGCAATCGTTCCATTCGCAAAAGCGGCAGAAGGCTGAGACACCCGATCGCCATAGACAACAATTCTTCCGCCCTTTTTGCATTCACCCTCGTATTCTCTTACATGCTCGATCAATTCCTTAATTGTAGGTCCCGTACTTCCCGCAATCATACAACCGATTTCATCAAGCAAATCTTTTTTCACATAATCCACATGTTCTTCCGGAATATCTTCATATCTCAGATCCGCAACAAACTCCGCCAGTCTGCCTGCCGGATCCTTATCCGGCGCGATATTATCTTTAAAGTTCATCGTCTTCCCAAACCATCCAATCCTTCCGTGATTGAATTTTTCCTTTCTCCAGATTTTTGAAACAACAGAAGGAACTGTCTCACTTGAGACAATTTATTGATTATATTTCTTTTTTCTTGTTTCTTCTGCAATTTTTAATGTCTCATCGTATACCTCATGAAGCTGTTCATCAGAATAACCATATTTTCTGAGAACCTCAAATGTATCGCCACCCATATAGGATGCGGTAAATTCTGTTTTTTCCTCCAGATCACTCATCTTGATCGGGCATCCAGGAACCCTAAGTTCTGTTCCATCCGGATATGTAGCCTTTACGATCATATTTCTGGCCTTTGTCTGCGGATGATCCATGACCTGAGCGATATTATTGATCTTACCATAAACAAGCTTTGCTTCCTGAAGTTTATTTGCCAGATCATCCACATCCACATTCTTCAATGCTTCACTGACAAGCGGCTCAAGATCATCGGCATGAGAAGCACGATTGGCATCCCCCACAAATCTCTCATCCTCAAGCCATTCAGGATGTCCTACAATATTCGCGAATTTCGCAAACTGCGAATCCGTGGAAATACCAAGATAAATCGACTGATCATCCTTGCATTTGAAGCTGTTGAACGGAGATGCCGTCCACATTCTGTTGCCTGTAGGAGTCGGGATCTTGCCGGTTGCCATATACGCACTATTAATGTTTTCCATGATCGTGATAATTGAATCCATCATAGAAACATCGACCCTTCGTCCAACACCTGTCTGTTTCGCGTCAAATAATGCGCCCAGAGTACCAATACAACCAACAAGACCAGCCGTGGCATCCGCAATGGCCGCACCGCATTTTACAGGCGTTTCACCCGGATTACCCGTAATACTCAGTATACCTGCCTCGGCCTGAACAGCGCCGTCGTACGCTGCATGGTCACGATACGGGCCATACTGACCATATCCTGAGATAGATGTATAAACAATTCTTGGATTGACTGATTTCATAAACTCATAGCTTAAACCATATTTTTCAAGAGTTCCCGGCTTAAAGTTTTCCACAACCGCATCAGCCGTCTTGAGCATCTCAATAAAAATCGCTTTCTGTTTCTCATCTTTCAGATTCATTGCAACACTTTTTTTACCTCTGTTACGTGTTGTAAAGTTTGTGCTGCTCTCATTGATAATCGCTGTGCTGTAACGTGTCGTGTCGCCTAAAGGCGGGTTTTCCAGTTTGATAACTTCTGCCCCCATATCACCCATCAATAATGTCGCGATCGGACCGGCAAAAAACTGAGAAAAATCCAAAATTGTTACGCCTTCCAATGGTTTCTTCATTGTTATTCCTCCTTAAATATAAGTATTAGGTTGTATTAAAATACCACTTACCCATATATAAGCACAATTGATGCCAATTGGATCCGGGACAAAAAAAACCAATGTATGTCTCATATGTTTTAAACATGAAAACGATACATTGGTTGATTGGTTGATATTCGTTTCTACGATACATGAAGCGATTGTTTAATGAAATCGATCAGCATCATGACAGGCTGATTCAGCGGCTGATGCCTTTTCCAGGCAATAACGCTGGTTGCTTCCAACACAGGGTAAAGCGGCCGATAGGTAACATGGCGGTCATTCCAGTTATATAACATCCCCTCTATACAAAGGTTATATCCAAGTCCCGCAGATGCCATCACCGCGCCGTTCGTATTCAGATTACTGGTAGATGTCCGTCCAATAGATTTAAAATCATCGCCAAACCAGTTCGCCAATTCACTTTGAACACTCAGACGTCTCGGTAAAATCAATGGCTTGTCCTTCAGATCATCCACTGTCACCACATCCTTCTGCGCCAACGGATCATCGGAGCGCATGACTGCCACCCATCGTTCCCTGACCGTCATTCTGGCAAATTCATATTTACTCTTATCAACGGGTTCCAGAAAAAGTCCAAGGTCAATAATTCCTCTGTCGATCCTTTCCGCAACAGTATCTGCATTCCCTGTGAAAATATCAAACACAACAAGGGGATACATCCGATGGAATTGCTTAAGAATTCGTGCCAGTTCCTGCACCGAAGCCAGCTCGCCACACCCGATAGAAATCTTTCCCTCCATCATCCTGGCATTGCCGGAAAAATCATCTTCTACCTTATCTATCAGTTCTATGATCTTCTCCGCGCGTCTCCTGAGAAGAAGGCCATCACTGGTCATGGTCAGTTTTCTTGTATCTCTCTTAAACAAAACAACACCCAGCTCACTCTCAAGCTGCGCGATCTGCCTGCTTAATGTGGGCTGTGTAATATGCAGAACCTCTGCTGCCCTGCTAATATTTTCTTCCTGTGCCACAGTCAGGAAATATCGCAATATTCGAACATCCACGCCATTCCCTCCCAATCATACTCCCGTTTTAATTATTTTACCAAAAATACTACGAAAAAGGAACGTCTTTGGACTTTTTTAACGCAAAAATTTGCAGGCAGAATTTCTGCCTGCAATTCTCGAAAAATATTTATCAAAATATCTTATAAATACTGGCCGTTATCACAGTTGATAACCTGACCTGTAATACATCTTGACAGATCAGAGCCAAGGAACAGTGCCAGATTTGCCTGATCCACACAGAATGTAGGAACATTTCTTACGGATCTTGCATGAAGGATCTTTAAGTAATCGACACTTCTTGGGGCATTACCATCACCGGATGGTGTTTTATTGCCTTCCTGATTTAAAGCCTGCGGTGTCACTGTAAAGCCCGGGCAAAGCGCATTTACATGGACATTTGTACCGACGCAGCGGATCGCAATTGATTTCGTGAGTGTATTCAGACCACCTTTAGCTGATGAATAGATAGAACCGCAAAGCGGTCTTGTGCCATTAATGGAACCAACATTTACAATATTACCATAGTTCTGAGGAAGCATAATCTTAAGGGCTTCTCTGCAATAACGCATCGGCGCCTTCAGATTGTAATCAACATAAAAATCAATCTCGTCATCTCTTGCTGTCTCTGCACGCGCCGGGTCACCGCCGCCTGCATTGTTGACGATTGTATCAAGACGGCCATATTTCTCCATAATGAATGCAAAGAGGGCTTTTGTAGCTTCTACATCCATAACATCTGAAGGATAGGTGACAATATCTGCTCCCGGGACATTCTTGCGGATCTCATCGGCTGCTGCCTCAAGTTTTTCTTTACGGCGGGCTGTAATAATCAGTCTTGCACCATGCTGAGCATATACTTCAGCGATCTTATAACCCATACCATCAGAAGCGCCTGTTACAAGGCAAACCTTACCGTCAAGAAGCTTCGCATAATTGATTTTGAAATTAAGCTGTTCTTCTGCCGGAGCAATTGCTCTGTAATCATCAGGTGTTGGCTGCCAGCTCTGGTTAACATTTTCCTCATTCAGTCTCATTAATCTCTCATTTACCATTTGAAATTCCTCCTTATTATAATGTTTTTATGATTTATTCATCAAGATCCAGAAGTCTCGCTGGATTCTTCTGACACATCCATTCTACTTCTTCCGGTGTACATCCGAACTGAAGCATCATTGCAATGAATGATCGCATGCCCTCTGCCGGTGTCGGATCCGTGATCTGAGCAAAGTCTGTACTGATCAGACAATTCTCAGCGCCTACTTCATGAGTCGCATTCACATAAAGCATCGGATCATAGGAACCTGCTCTTGGCTGTGTATTGACAAAACAATGCTCAATGACTGCGCCAAGTTCCACACATCTGTGCATCTGCTCATATGTAAAGCGCGGCCAGATCTGAACAAGCGGATGGGTCGCAACCATTTTTGTAATACCTATTTCATTGCAGGCCATAAAAAGAGCTTCCGTCTCAGCAAATGACATGTGTCCGCTGCAGACAACCATATGATATTCTTTGCACACAGCCAGGATATCGTATACCTGAGGTTTGAGCTTGCCATTTTCATCAAGAATGTTGATACCGCCCTCCTGCTTCAGACCTTTCTTGCAGTTTTCCGCATCAAAAGCAGGGAACCATACAACTTTACATCCAAGTTCCGCATGTGTTCGAATTACAAGAGCCGCATTGTCCAGACCTGCTGTTGTTGCATATCCGATCACAACAGAGCCAAACACTTTAACATCCGGCGCCGCATGTTTGCATGCTGCCGCAACAACTGTTGTTGGATAAAAAAAGCTCTTTGCCACAAATGCTCTCTGTCCGGCTGCCTGTGCTGCCAAAGCAGTCTCAATCGTATCACATCGCCGTACGACTGTTGCATCCGGAGCGACATGTACATGCATATCAATGCTGCCTTTTAATAAGGCATCAATATTTTCCCTGGTAGGTGTGACAACCATACCAAAATCATTTTTATCTGCCATTTCAAAACCTCCTGTTTTTTATCTTAACCATATATAAGCACAAACAATGCCACCTTTTAAAATAACAGGATATCCTTCAATATTTTTTGTTTTTAGTCCAAAAAGTTTATTTATAATTAATTTAACGTCTCAATTGTCACTCTCACTATGTCTCATCATGAGACACGATTGGTGTCACACGAAAAAAATGTCACAGTTGTTTCATGGTGAGACAATGTTTCACCTGCATCTATGGACATCTGAAACACTTTTTTATGATTTATATGTTTTTTACATGTTGGCATCATAATTGCTTAATGTATCATATAAAAAGCTTTTACAAAATTTTGAGGAGGTACTTAAAATGAAAGACAAAATTATTGGTTTCCTTGGTATGGGTTCAATGGGATTTCCAATGGCTTGCGGACTTCACAAAGATGGCTATCAGGTAATTCTTCCTGCATACCGCAAAGAAGAAGATTGTAAGACAGGATATTCTGAAATTGCTCCTGACTTCGACACAAAACTGGCGCTGATTGACAAAATGATCGCAGACGGCGCTGTCGCTGCTGCTGACCAGGCAGAGCTTGTTTCAAAAGCTGATGTCATCTGTATCAGCATGCCGACATCCCGCCAGGTTGAAATGCTTGTTCGCGGCAACGGCGGTATTCTTGAAAACGCAAAAGCCGGAACACTTGTCATCGACCTTACAACTGCCGATCCGGCCAGCACAAGAGTTCTCGCCAAAGAACTTGAGGCCAAAGGCATTGACCTGCTTGATTCTCCTGTCAGCGGCGGTACAAAAGGTTCAATTGCACAGACGCTGACACTTATGGTAGGCGGTAAGAAAGAAGCTTTTGACCGTGCGCTCCCTATTCTTCATATACTCGGTAATCCTGAGCATGTTTTCTATATGGGACCAAGCGGCTCAGGTGATGTTATCAAAGTTGCAAACAACTGTATGATGGCCGTTAATGTTGCCAGTGCAACAGAAGCGATCTGTACTGCCGTCAAAGCAGGTGTTGACCTTGATCAGGCACTTGAAGTGATCAACTGTTCAGGCGGCCGTACCTTAGTATCCACTGATCGTTTTCCTAATGTTGTCCTTCCGGGCAAAAAGTTTAACTTTACATTGGCGATGATCCGTAAAGATGTTGCTCTTTTTGAGCAGATCGCAAAAGATATGCGTGTATCCGCCCCTGTATGTGCGGCTGCATTCCAGGAATGGTGTATCCCTACAACTGACGGCGATGACAACCTTCTTGATATGGGAGAATTCGTAAGAATGTATTCTGACTGGTTAGGCGTTAACGTATTCGGAGCCAAAGCAGAATAACAGATCAATCAATAATCGTTTCACCTCACCATCACAAATTCTCATAAAAAAACAGGGTACCGGTTTTAAGTCGATACCCTGTTTTATTATTCATTTTTATACGTTTTTTAATCTGTCCAGATTTCTTTTGCCATATTGAACATCGCCCATCCCTTTGGCCATCCAACATAGAATGCGGCATGTGTAATGATTGCCGCAATTTCCTCTCTCGTGACACCGTTATTTTTAGCATTCGTCAGATGATATTTCATTGAAGAATCAATGGATCCTGCCCCCATCATTGCAACCACCGTAACAATGCAGCGTGTCTTCAGATCAATATCTTCATTGTTCCAGTTCTCACCAAAAAGAATATCATCATTATAATGCGCAAAATCAGGTGCAAATTCTCCAAGGCCATCCCGTCCTGCTATCTGAACTATTTTTCCCATAAAAACCTCCTCATCCATTCACCGTTAATCTGTATCTATATTTATATTTTAATATTCGATTTTATATATGTCTAATGCTTATATTCTATACATATCTATGCCTTATTTGTCTTGTTATGTGTCATCTGACCATTTAACTTTCTAATGAATATGCAGCACAAAATGCAACGCAAAAAAGAAAAGTCCCTGTCAATACAAGGACTTTAGAAGCAGGGGTACCAGGATTCGAACCCGGACCAGCGGTTTTGGAGACCGATACTCTACCATTAAACTATACCCCTTTATTTAATTAGATGTACCTTCAAAACTGCACATTAATGATACC
>CAYURX010000056.1:0-15777 GCA_964447245.1 uncultured Coprococcus sp.
ATTCCATTCCAGAAAACCAAGTACCGGCGTTTTTCAAGGGTTTCACTTGTGATGACCTGCAGAAAATTCCGCAATAAAAAGGCTGAGACTGAACTGTTTCAAATTGTTTGCTTCTTCTGGAATATACAATCGCTGCTTCTATATACCCAAATCGCAGAAAGAACCGCGCCAGGATGAACAGCATCCTTTTATCTTATGTACATCTTTTCAAACTCTATGATTTCAAATCTTCTTCTATTATACACCTGGATGGTATAAATGCCAAGTAAATTTCTGCTTCTGATCACTTTCGCAGATACGCGCGCTGGTTCAATATTTTCAGCATCTGGCTGGCTTTTGCGTTGCCATTGGCTGCCGACTGCCTGAAAAGTTCTATGGCTTTTGCCTTATCGGATTCGATTCCCTCACCGTACCAGTAGCAGAATCCAAGATTATACTGGGCGCTGGCATGACCGGCATCGGCCGCCTCCTGATATAAACGGATGGCTTCGTTCACATTTTTCAAAATGCCCTTGCCCTTCTGGTAGCAGAAGGCCAGATTATTCTTGGCTTCGATATTCCCCTGTTCCGACGCAATCTGATACCACCTGACCGCCTCTTTGATATTACGTACAACGCCCTGTCCGTACTCATAACAATAACCGATCTCACTCTGTGCCTGTGCATGACCGCCATAAGCCGCCATCTGGCACCATTTGGCCGCTTCCGTAATACTGCGGCGCACACCCATGCCCCTGTCATAGCAGATGCTTAACTGATACTGGGCCTCCGTATGGCCCTGATTGGCCGCCAGCTTAAAGCAGACAAATGCTTTTCTTTCATCCACATCACAGCCGTCACCCGTCAGCCATCTGCGGCCTTCTTTAAACAATTCATCCCTGGTCATTTCTTCCGGCTGCTTCGCAGGCGGCGCAACCGATGCCGGTTCAGCCATTTCAGCCTTCGGTTCCGGCGCTGCTGGTTCAACTGATACAGGTTTTGCCTCTGACACTACTGATTCATCTTTTTCTGCTTTTGGTTCCTGTACCGATGGCTCAATTTTTTCAGGCCGTTTTTCCTTTTCAGGCTGAACGGATATTGCTGCCGTATCTGCTGCACATACGCGATATTTATATTTGAATAATGTATATAAAATATCCATCTGCGTCTCAATATCTGAGATTACTTTTTCTCCGTCCATATGCAATAATATGCTGTCCTTCTCATGTTTGAGCGTATAATTCATGATCTTCCTGTAGCTTTTGGAAGTATGTGAAGCCGCCGTACACAAATGGATCACACAGACACTACCAGCCACTTTCTCCTCACTGCCATTCCCATAATGAACTTTTAATCCGCCATCCTGTATCTGCCGAATGACTGGCATCACCATTTGCTGATCTTCATAGGCATAATTTATGTAAATATACTGTTCCATATCTGCTCCTTTTTCGTCATATCAAACCATGTCGAATTTTCCCGTTTCATAATGATACCATAAAGTCGCCGGAAAATCTACATCTAACAAGAACAAAAAACAGTTCAGCCCTGTCATTTTTGTTCGCACAATTACGGCAGATCTCTACCTGAAAACCGTAGAAAAACGCCGGTACTTGACTTTTTGGAGCTGTGTGAACAAAAAGTCTTAGTATCCGCTGCGTTTTTCTCCGACGCCATGGAAGTCGAAGAAGCGAGCTCCACCGGAGCGAAGCTGATTCGGTAACTTCCTGCGTGCAGCGGCGCTTAGCGAATCCGAGTTTTACGAAGGATGAGCTTAGCAAAGTCGCTGTGAGAACGGGTTTTACAGGTAGAGACTGTCCGTATTGTGCTTCAAAATGACAGGCTGAACTGTCACATTAGCATTGACATCCCCGATTCTATCGGCTAAGATTGAGACATCGTATTAATAAACGTTATAAAGATGGAGGTTTTGGCATGTTCCGAATATGGGCGAAAACATTTCTGAATAATAGACTGGTGAATGATATGGTGGTCTGCAATGACCGGAATGAATCCCGTACTGCCAAAGTTTTTCACGCTGTCACCGAAATCTGCCAGGCATTTGACCTGTCCGAGCCGATCTGGCTCGATATGAATATCAAAGATTTTCAACGCAACAGCAAGACCCGCTTCCGGCAGGACAATTTTATCGACAGTATTGATTTTGACTATCTGGAAATTCAGGTCATTGAAGAAGATTAGAAAAAGCCGCTGCACAGACCGACAAGTCCCGTGCAGCGGCTTTTTTGCATATTCCCATATTTCTAATCATCGATTTACTGTGCAGCGTCGATGAGCATACCTGCTTTCAATACATTGCCATCCATCGTCACGATGAATTTACCATCGTTGGCTTCGGCAATCTTTCTGGCCGCCTCAAAACTGCTGTCTCCCGATACGGCCTTCTGTGCGCTGGCCAAAGCCTCGTCAGATACCGGGATCTTAACAATATACACGACCTTGCCGCCCTGTACATAGACTTCCACATAGGTTCTTGTATCAGGTGCCGAAAGTCTTTCGATCTGGCTGAAAATATCTGAAATAATAATGCGCAGGCTGCTGCGGTCAATATCAATAATGACCGGTTTTGCAGGGGCGCGGACCGTTACCGTCACACCCTTGCGTTTCAGGGCTGCTCTGAATTCCTTGCGCACATCTTTATTGAGCTGTACAAAATTCACCCTGCCGTCATCTTCCGCCTCCGGAACTTCCGGCTTGCGAGCAGGCGTCTGTACGATCGTTTCCTCTTTGACCGGTTCATCGCCGACAAACGCGCTGCGAACGGTCTGCTCAACAATTCTTTCACCCGTCTCACCCGCAGGCTTCACCTCAGCAGCGGCTTCAGGCACATCACCATCCGCATAGCCATCATCAACCTGAGGCGTAAGACCTGATGCCCGGATCGCCTTTTCCACATCTTCTACAGAAAGGATCTCTGTTTTCTGTCTGGCAGATGTCTTCCGTGCGGTATTCGACGTACTGATACCAGTACCTGCATCCGCATTTGCGCGCGCATTCATATCCGAACTCAAATTGGTATTGACTTTTGTTCTGGTACTGGCCTTTAAATCCTCCGCAGCCATTCGGTCAGACTGACCGTCCCCTGTCTCCTGTACCTGCTGCGCATGACTTTTCTCTGCTGCTTCAATCGCTTTGCCTAAATCCATCGCTTCCCAATCCGGCTGGTCATTATCATCCATCACCGGCTTGCGTGTCGCCGGTTCAGGTTCGCCGGCCACATCTTCAGGACCCTTTTCCACGGCATCATCTGTCACTTCACTGTCAGCGGCTGCCGTCTCGCCATCCTCCGCTTCGTCCTCATCGCTGCCGCTGCCATGTACAAGCAGGGCCAGTAATTCAATAATGAAAACGACCGGCGCCACAATAAACATAATCGGAATTTCCTTCACCGTATACTGGCGCAGGAAGATCACACCATAAACAAGACCGCCGTTAATGGCAATCAGCAAAATCGCGCCGACAATAATATTCAATGGCGAAGGCAATTTGCCGATGGCATGGGCTATACCGCCGATGATCGTTCCGATCACGGAGCATCTGAGCAAACGTCCCGCCTTGATCCTTCTGACAATACTGAAATAAGAACGGATCACCCATCCATAGGTCACAACCACAAGACCCAGACAGGCATACTGGTACAAATCACCCTCCATGGTCATCAGTTTGCGGATCGCAAACACAAGCGCGCCTGCCACACCAACCATGATGATCAGTGCGATCTCTGTAAATATCTTATCAAACCAGGAAAGGCAAACCGTATCATAGCCCCGCTTCATTCCTGTAGACATAATACAGAAGATCAGGCAGATCACAAAAATAACAGCAGCAATAATTCCGACAAATCTGGCAATACCGAAATAACTCTCCATCTTCTCAAAAGCCTGATTGGCTTTATAGTAGGCATCCGTCTGTGTCAGTTCATCAGAAACAGCCGAATAGATCTTGTATGTATTGCTTGTTTCCGACAGCACTTCGCTCCAGTCATCCTTGTTCAGCAGCTTGCCCGGGATCGAACTCTGGGTCGCCGTCTCGCCGTCCACATTGGAAACGACCACATAATGATGGCTGGCCTCAATTCTCGTCTTCGCGTCCTCTGTACTGCGGACGATCGGCACATCATCCTGATCCAGAATAATAAAGGAAAAATTGGTATCCTTCCCCATATAATTCTCAACAAGAGTGGTCAAAATCTCCTCATTGCCCGCCTGCGTCACAGATGGGTCAGCCTCCATGGCCTGCACAAGCTGCATCAACTGATCCATGCTCTTATTGTATTCTTTCGCAAAACTGTTGCTGTTATAATAATCCGTACTATAACTGCCGCCAGCATAACGATCTCCCACATATTCATAAGCTATATAGGCAGAACCCAGCGCCACCAGACAGGCAATCATGAGCAGTATACGCACGATGACCTTCAAAGGCAGACACTTCACCGCGGACCATTCTTCATCGTCTATTGACTTCTCAGTCTGATTCTTCCCGGACTCGTCGCCGATAAATTCTGTATCATCAACATCATCCCAGAAATCATTCTTCTTCTTTCTAGCCATTCTGTCCTTCTCCTTATCTTCTTAATTATTCTCAATAATTTATTTTACACCATTCTGTCTGCTGAATCAAGTCCAAGGACATCAAATCCAACAACAATATCTGCAAAAGAATCGAAAAACGGGACATACCCGTCACTGATATGCCCCTTTTCCTTTAAAAAAATATTCTGATTTTCCTGTTACATCACATCCGCAAATACCTTTCCCAGTCTTTCAAAGGCGTCCTCCAGAATATACCTTGGTGAACACAGTGCCATTCTCTGGAACAATCTGCAGCGAGTCTCATCATAAGCCTTTCCGTCTTCCAGAATCACATGTGCCTGATTATAAATACGGTCATGAATTTCATCTTCCGTAAGTCCGGTCTTCGAAAAATCCATCCACAGCATGTAAGTGCCTTCCGGTTTCTTTACAACGACCTTCGGCAATTTCTCCGCCGCGGCTTTCATCACCCATTCCACCGTCTCATCCAAATACGCATTCAACTGCTCCAGCCATTCGGCCCCGCCGTCACTGTACGCGCCGACCGTCGCATAGATAGCAGCCATATTCGGATATGCAAAAATATGCTGAATGATCGACATTTTAAGTTCCTGATCCTCAATGATCATATTTGATGCTTCAATTCCCGCAATACTGAACGTCTTGTTCAGTGCCGTACAGGTAATGATCCCCTGTGGACCCGCCGCTTTTGCAATCGGGATAAATTTCTGGTCTTTTCTTACCAACTCTCCGTGAATCTCATCCGCAATGATCACCACCTGATGACGGCGGCAGATTTCCGCCATCTTTTTAAGCTCCTCTTCGGTGAATACTCTCCCCGTCGGATTCTGCGGTGAGCAAAGCAGAAATACTTTTGTGGAAGGCATCGCGCACTTCTTTTCAAAATCTTCCCAGTCAACCGTGTAGTATCCGGTTCCGTCATTCAGAAGCGGACTCTCCACGATCACTGCTCCTGCGGAGGTCAGCATAAACGGAAAACCATTATACGCCGGTCTTTGGATCAGCACACCATCGCCTGGTTCGATCAGACCATTTAAGCATCGCCTGATCGTGTCCAGTACACTTCCTCCCGGAAAGATATCTGAAGGGCTCACTTCCCAGTCGAACTGCCGCTTGAACCAGGCGGTAACCGCCTTCATATACGGACTGTTCGGAGGAATCAGGTGATAACCGAAAAATCTTTTATCCGCCATCTCATGCAGTGCTTCCACAATTGGCTCCGCGCATGGAAAATCCATATCTGCGTTAAAGACAGGAAGCGCATCTGCCGGAAGGTCCCCCAATCCCATAAACGGTCCCAGCATCTCAAGTTCCCATCGAATACTATATCTGTCTTTTCGTTCCGGTAATACATCAAAATTATATTTCATGATCCTATTCCTATCCTTTCCATTTTTTACAGGGTATCTTCAAATACGCGCAAAGTATTCTGATAAAAGATTTTGTCAACCTCTCCGGCTGTAAATCCGGCCTTTGAGAGACCGTCGGCCAGTATCTGCATCTTATCCGAACTGCCAATTTCCAGTTGGCCTTCTATTCCGTCCATATCCGATCCCAGCGCAACCACTTCGATACCTCCGACCTTTTTCGCATGCTGCGCCATCAGGACCATACGCTCGACCGTACTTTCCTTCGATACACAATCCGCATTTAAGAATTCCGGCGCAAAGTTGATGCCCATCACACCGCCATGTTCCGCCAGAATCCGTATCATTTCATCTGTCAGATTTCTCTGGTGCGGGCAGACGCTTCTGCAATTGGAATGTGATGCGACAAACGGTTTCTTTGCCAGAGAAGCCACATCAAAAAATCCGCCGTCCGACAAATGGCTGACGTCCACGATCATACCCTTTTCCTGCATATAGCAGACGGCCTCTTTTCCAAAATCCGTGAGTCCTTTCTGCATGATCGCCGGATCTTTACTGTTCGGCTCACCAAAGCAATTTGCACTGTTCCATGTAAGCGCCATCATTCGAACACCTTCTTTATAATAAGCATCGATCTTTTCCAGGCTTCCGTTCACAGCCCTTCCATCTTCAATTGTCAAAACAGCGCTCATCTTGCCCTCTTTGGCGTGATTTCTGATATCTTCCGCATGATAAGCCATCCCGATCAATTCCGGATGGAGCGCCGTGCTTTCCCTCAAAATGGCAGCGAGCGCCTGAATATACCGGTCATCTTCCTTCGGCAGATCCAGAGGGACATACTGGAACATCTCCTCAGGCGGCATGAAAATGGCAAAGCACTGTGCCATAGCCTGTCCTTTCTGCATTCTTTCAAAATCCACCATACTCTGGGATATCTTATAGATATCCGGCTGTTTTGTTAAATATGCGATCATCAATGTATCGCAATGCATATCAATATACTGGCTCATATTCTACTCCTTTTTATGAAAGTTCTTCCTGCTTGGGTATACGGATCACAAGAATACATAAAAGCCCAAGTAATGTTACGATCCCGGCCGTAATGAACATGCCTGCATAGCCGGTCAGGTTGATAATTGCGGAATTTACTGCAATTCCCAGATAAGCGCCTACCACAGTCAGCGTTCCGATTCCTGATGTAAAAGATACAAGTTCAGATTCCTTTGCAAATGTCTGTACGACTACCATACTGATACTTGCAAGGAAAGTATTCCAGAGTCCACGTCCGAATACGGTAAGTATAATGAAAAGAGTCGGCGTCAGTTTATCTCCAAGTCCAAATAACGCCCATGACGCCAAAGTTGCGATCACAGCCGCAATTGCGGTAAAGGATTTAAACCATCTCTTTGTCCCGTAAACATATCCCACTGCCAGTCCTGAAACCAGACCCGCAATATTGGTCAGCGCCGTTGCCAGACCGGAGACTGTTGCGCTTAAATTCATAACTTCCTGTGTAAAGCTAGGCAAATATGTAGAAAATCCATTTGTGGATATCGTAATAAATAATCCTGAAAGTGCGGACAGCACAAACAATTTATTCTTAAACAGGCTAACCTGGAATGCCACAGACTTATTTTCCGCCTCTCTTTTCCTTTCGAGGATCACAAAAACAACGATTGCTGCTATAAATATTACCACTAATCCGATGGAAATTCCAGAAGTCCATTTCCAGTAAGAACCGGATAACTGAAGTTCCAGTCCAAGTGACAGAAATGCTATGGTAAGCAAAACCACACCTTTAAAATCAAATCCTGCTTTTGCCGCAGATACTCTTTTCTGCTCCTGTTCTTTTGTTTCCTTCGGGCACAGAATGATAATTGCCGCTGTGATCGCAATATCCACAGCAAAAATGATCCATAACCAGATCCTCCATTTTCCCATGTCACAGAATGCACCTGCAAGCCACACAATAGAGCCAATATGGGCATTTCATACCACATGCATTCCACTGTTCAGGATACCTCTGCGGCAAGCGATAACTGAGCGCCACCGCAAATACATTGACCAGTGAGCCCGGTGCTGTAATAAAGGAAACGATCGTATCCAGTGAGAAATTGAAAACAACCGGAAGGATCGCGATCACCCACATCAGAAGCACAACATAAATCGGCGTTCCATTTGCGTTTCTTAGTATTTTTTAAAACGTCTGAACGAACAATACAATGAAGAAAAATATTTTTCAGAAGAAACGCTGGCACAATTTTGCTGTTACTCCTGGCCGGGAAATATAAGAGAACTGAAAAACGTTGTTGAAAGGATGAGCATATTGTCCACTACCAGCCAGATTTCTACTGAATGGATGCCTTCCCAGATCCGCAATTCTAAAACATTCGACTTTCCTGAGGCACGCCATATGGATTATAACCTTCAAAAGATTCTGGAAGATACAGAACGGGAAACGATTCGGGCCGTACTGAATATCGCAAACGGAAATCGCTCGCAGGCAATTAAGATGCTCGGGATTTCAAGACGGAGTTTTTACATGAAGTTAGAAAAATACAATATCAAATGATTGAAAAGCCCCTTTTTGACGTATTCGCATCAAAAAGGGGCTTGTAAGTAAGCAGTATACTATTTCTTTTGAATTATGGCTCATCAAAGTACCCGGAAACATCAAATATCTCTCCGGTTTCATGAACAGGAACAATGGCTGACCGGTAAGGGGCTGATTCCTCCCGTTCCATCAGACGTTCTGTCAGGTCAAACCGTCCCCACATATGCATCGGGAACGCGCATTTCGTCACGGTATTTTTCATAAAATGATCAAATCCCCACCAGTAACGGTCTTCCTGACGCGGGTCTAATACAAGAAAAGCCAGATCAAAGCTCATTCCTCTGATCTTGTCCATTTCTTTCATATAGGCATCCGTCATCATCTGATCGATCGCCTCGACTTCCCCCGGCCATGTCCACCAGTGCAGGTCCCCGGCAAAATAGATCCGCTGGGTGCCAATTTCTATTATAAAAGCAACACCTTCATCCGTTGATCTCAGAGTACGGACAGACAATTCAGGAAACGCAGCTTCGGTATCCGCATCCATATAGATGACCTGATGCTGCCCCGGCGCTGTTTTTTCGGCAATAGCCTGTCTGAGTTTCATCGGAATATCAAATGACATAACATAGGTTACCTGTTTTAAATGCGCTGTCCTATCCACGATCACCGGGTTAAAATGATCCCGGTGCGTATGACTCACAAACACATAAACCGGAAGCTCCGAATCGAAATCCGGCAGGTCTCCCTGATAATAATCAAAAACAAGTACCGCTGACTGCGTTGTCACCACAAAACCACTATGATCAATAAATTGTACCTTCATCCTATATTCCCTCCATCACACATATCTGCTGCCAGGCTTCATCTGTATACGCCGTATCGCCCAGCCATTTTTCATATTCTGTCAAAAAAGCGGCCTGCTTCTTCTCCCGCAGACGAACTTCCTGAGCCTGTGCCTTCAGATCATCACTGTTGACCGCCACGCATTGAAGCACATGATACCCATAAGAAGACTGAATCACCGGGCTGACAGCTCCGGCTTCCAGTTTCCAGGCTTCCTTAACAAAATCATCTTCCAGCCAGCCATCCGTATCAAAAACATAACCTTCCCTGTCAAAAATCATCTCAAGCTGCGCATTCTCCGAAGAATATGCCTTTGCAAGTGTCTGAAAATCTTCGCCTTCTTCCGCCCGTTTGCAAAGACTTTCTGCTAACTGCGCCTGTGTCTGGCCCCCGGACAGATGGGTCTGATCTTCTGCGCCAATAAATATCTGCCGCACACAAATCGCCTCGCATGCCGCCGTTTCTTCTTCCGACAACTGCAGATCATAGCCATCCAGCACAGACTGATAATACAGACCTGCCAGCGCGCTCCTGCCATAAACTTCCGTCACAGACGCCTCCGTAATGCCATACTTTGCGGCCGTCTTTTCATCAAGAGCATCCATCAGTGTCCTGACACCCTGCTGCACTTCCTCCTCCGCTTCATCTGTCAGGGTCATTCCGGCCGCCCCGGCCCGCTGTGACAAAATCTCAATCTCCAATATCTGACTGTGCACTTCGTCCAGCAGCCAGTCTTTCCAGTTTTCCCCATCCGGCCGCCGGCTCTGCCAGATGCCAGTCCCATAACAGGACTCATAAGGCTTCTGCATCAGATAAAGATAAACATACGCCTCCGGCTCCGTTACCGGCTCATTGCCCACCGTCATCACCGTTTTGACTTCTTTTGTCTTCTCCGGCATCACATGACTGACGCTTTCCACTGCCGAACAACCGCACATAAGACCCGCGATCACTCCTGCACACAGACCGGCCAGCAGCCTTTTCACACCTTCCCGTTTCATACATCAACCTCCTGATGACAAAGTATCCGCAGCATATGATCCATGATCTGCTTTTCCTCCACTAAAAGATTCTGTCCTGCAAAACCCTTCATATCCACGTTGAAATAAGGATTCTTTGTATCTGCGGTAAATTTTATCCGCCGCCCGTACACATTCATAAAATCAGGAATAGCCGCCACATCCACGGCCGCCCTCTCATGCATCACAATGCGGGTCGCTTTATCCTTATGTACAAGCTTGACCACCCCGGCCGCATGGGCCTTGGCCCGAATCAGCGCCACCAGCAGCAGATTGCCCGCCGGTTTCGGCAGCTCACCGAAACGGTCGATCAGTTCATCAAGAATTTCTCCATATTCTTCATCATTTTGTATTGAAGCAATTCTTTTGTACATATCCAGCTTCTGGAACTCGTTTTTAATATAAGTGGCCGGAATAAAGGCGTCGATCTCGATCTCAACGGAAGTATCAAAATCCTCCTGTACCTGCTCGCCTTTGGCTTCCAGTACCGCCGCATTTAACAGCTTGCAGTACAGATCATATCCGACAGCCTCCATATGGCCGCTCTGACGCTCGCCAAGCAGATTGCCGGCCCCCCGTATCTCCAGATCACGCATGGCAATCCTGTAGCCGGAACCAAGCTCCGTAAACTCCCGGATGGCGGACAGTCTTTTCTCCGCGATCTCCCTGAGCACTTTATCCCGCCTGTACATTAAAAACGCATAGGCCGTGCGGCTGGAGCGCCCCACCCGTCCCCTGAGCTGATAGAGCTGGGACAGGCCCAGTTTATCCGCGTCATGGATGATCATTGTATTGACATTCGGGATATCAAGGCCCGTCTCAATAATCGTTGTAGACACCAGCACATCGATCTCCCCGTTAATGAACTGATACATGATCTTCTCCAGTTCACGCTCTTTCATCTGTCCATGGGCAAAGGCGACTTCCGCATCCGGCACCAGCTCCGCCAGCCGGGCCGTCACCTCATCGATGCCGTTGACCCGGTTATAGACATAGTACACCTGTCCGCCGCGGGCAATTTCACGCAAAATCGCCTCACGAACCATCTCGTCGTTATATTCCATCACATAGGTCTGGATCGGCAGACGGTCTACCGGGGCTTCCTCCAGAATACTCATATCCCTGATGCCAATGAGACTCATGTGCATCGTCCTCGGGATCGGCGTTGCTGTCAGGGTCAGTACATCCACATTTTCTTTTATCTTTTTGATCTTTTCCTTGTGCGTCACGCCAAATCGCTGCTCTTCATCCACTACCAGCAGTCCCAGATCTTTAAATGCCACATCTTTCGACAGCAGCCGGTGCGTGCCGATCACAATATCCACCCGACCGGCCTTTAAGGATGCCAGCGTTTCCTTCTGCTCGGCCCTCGTCCGAAATCTTGACAGCAGTCCGATATTGACCGGATAATCTTTCATCCGCTGAAGAAACGTATTGTAATGCTGCTGAGCCAGAATGGTCGTCGGTACCAGCACGGCGCACTGCTTGCCCTCCTGCACCATCTTGAAGGCGGCACGAATGGCAACTTCCGTCTTACCGAAACCAACGTCGCCGCAGATCAGCCGGTCCATGATCTTCGTACTCTCCATGTCCTGCTTCGCTGCCGCAATGGCATCTAACTGATCCTGCGTCTCTTCATACGGAAACATGTCTTCAAATTCTTTCTGCCAGACCGTATCCTCACCGCAGGCATATCCGTTCTGTGACTGTCTGGCCGCGTAGAGCTGTACCAGATCCATGGCCAGTTCTTTGACCGCGCCCCTGACCTTTGTCTTTGTCTTATGCCAGTCCTGACCGCCCAGCTTATGCACCTTCACCTGTTTGGCATCTTTATCGGCAAATTTCTGGATCATATCCAGATGAGTCGCCAGAACATACAAATTGCCGCCTTCGCCATATTCAACCTTGATATAATCCTTGGCCACGCCATCCACTTCGACTTTTTCAATTCCCCGGTAAATGCCGACGCCATGACTTTCATGCACCACATAATCACCAACGGACAGATCCTTAAAACTGCGGATTTTTTCACCTTCGGCCGTTGATTTTCTGCGTCTCTGACGCTTTTTCTTCTCATCACCGAATATATCCGTTTCCGCAATGATGGCAAATTTAATCATCGGGTATTCAATTCCCCGATGCAGATTGCCGTGGATGATCATGATCTCACCGGGCTGCAGCACCCGGTCTCTGTCATCGGAATAAAAGGCAGTCAGCTCATATTCGGCCAGATCACGGACCATACGTCTGGCCCTGATCTCGGACTGACAGACCAGGATCAATTTATATTTATTCTTTTTCCAGCGGGTCAATTCCTTCACCAACAGTTCGAAATCTCCCCGGTAGGTATGCATACTGCTCACGGTCATGCTGTATTTATTTTTCACAGACATATAAGGAACCGTATAACTCAGTGTACTGAGAAGTACGCTTCGCATCCCGGCCACCCTGGCCAGTATGGTTTTATAATCCTGCACCGCCTCGATCTGCCCCGGCAGTACATACCCCTTTTGAAGTCTTCCCGACATGCTCTCCCGGTATTCAGCGGAGACCGCTTCACCTTTTTCAGCGATCCTCGCCGGTTCATCCATGATGATCAGGCTGTCCTCCCGGTCAAAATAATCCAGAAAGGATACGGTATCACTGAAAAAATATGGTATATAACTGTCGATATTGACAGCGCTGCTGCATATCTCCATACTTTCTTTCAGTTCACCAACGATCTGCCGGAGTCTCGATGCCCCTTCCGGATCGCCGCCTTCCTTCAATTTCTGAACCTGCTGCTTCATTTCCCGGTCGATCAGCTTCAGGCCGCGGTCAAGCACCGCCTGACTGAAAACATATTCCGATGCCGGATAGATCGTCACCGAATCACACGGCTCAATAGAGCGCTGTGTCTGTGCGTCAAAACTGCGGATCGAATCAATTTCATCTCCCCACAGTTCGATTCTGTATGGATTTTCATCGGACAGGTTGTAAATATCCAGAATACCGCCGCGAACCGCGAACTCGCCTGGCCCTTCCACCTGCACAACCCGCATAAAGCCCATACCCACAAGCTTTTTCTGCAATGCCTCCATCGGCAGCATATCGCCCTGCTTAAAAACCAGCTTGTGCTTTCCAAGCTGCTCAAAAGGCAGTATCCGGTCAAACAGTCCGTCAATGGTCGTCACGACCGTCACCGGCTCCCCGTCTAATAAACGCCGCATAACGGCCATTCTCTGGCTGACGATCAGATTGCTGTGAATGTCCGCGCTGTAAAAAATAATATCTTTGGCCGGATAATAACAGACTCTCCGGTCAAAAAACTGATAATCTTCGTAGATTTCTTTTGCTTTAATTTCGTTATAAGTAATAATCAGTTTCAGCGGATACTTTTCTCCAAGGCTGCTGATCAGATGACATTTCTGCGAATCGATACAGCCGTCAATATGAATCGGAGTATGACGCTTTGAAACATCCCGAACCATTTGCTCGTATTCACTTAACTCATATAGGGGCTGTGTCAACGCCTTCATCCAACGAACCTCCCTGCCTGATCAGACTTTCTTTTTTGTATTAAAACGGTTCATGGCCGTCTGAATATCACCGGCCGCCATTAACTTTACAGCTTCTGCCGCATCCTTCTGCGCCTCATCGATCAACTTTCTGTCCTCCGCATTATATCGTCCAAGCACATAATCCGCCAGATCCCAACCCTGTGGCTTCTCGCCCACTCCGACTTTGATACGCGGAAATATCTGCGTACCCAAATGCGCAATAATACTCTTGATACCATTATGCCCGCCGGCACTTCCCTTCTCCCGGATGCGGAGCTGCCCCACACTCAGGCTCGTATCATCATAAATAATAATAATATCTTCCGCATCCACCTTATAATAATCTGCCAGTTCACGCACACTCTCACCGCTCAGATTCATATAGGTCTGCGGTTTCGCCAATATGACTTTTTCACCATTCATAAAACCCATGCCGCATAAAGCCTTATGCTTCTTTGTATCAACGGCAATACCGCAATCGGCCGCGATCCTGTCGATCGTCTCAAAACCCACATTGTGCCGGGTTCCCTCGTATTTCTTTGTCGGATTACCAAGTCCTACTATAATATGCATATCGTTCTTCCTGCCTTCCGTCTTATGATATGATAAAATTTTTAGATGGTTTTGTCAATCACAGGAATACCTAATTAACTAAAAAAGAAACTCCAAAAAAACAGCAGAGTTTTACACCCTGCCGTTTTTTCGATCATTCTTTTGATCAATGATTTATTCTTCTGTATCCTCGGCTACAGCCTGTTCATATCTTTCAAGGATCACCCGCTGTATCCGATCCCGCGTCTCTGAGTTAATCGGATGTGCAATATCTCTGTATTCCCCATCAACGGATTTTCTGCTTGGCATCGCAATAAACAACCCAAAACCGCCTTCGATCACTTTAATATCATGTACAACAAATGCATCGTCAATCGTAATAGAGACAACCGCTTTCATCTTGCCTTCTTTATTCACCTTGCGAATCCTTACATCTGTAATTTCCATGTTGTAAACCCCCTGTATTTCCGATTATGCCTGAGATAATCAGATGATATATCTTTCGTTTTCTTCGACAACGATCTTAATCTTGCCGTCTTCCCCTTTGTAAGTTTCATTCGCACGAATCGTACCGCGGCTCTCTACGATGCAATTCTCGATCACTGTGTTATCACCAATATAAACATCATTTAAAATGATGGAATTTCTGATGATACAATTATTACCTACATATGCCTTCCTGAAAAGAACAGAATTCTCAACCGTACCATTGATAATACAACCGCTGGCCACAAGCGCATTCTTCACAGAAGCACCCGGATTGAACTTGGCCGGAGGCTGATCCTCAATCTTGGAATAAATGCTTGCGTATCCGTTAAAGAAATAATCCCGTACATCTTTCCTGAGGAAATTCATATTCGTCTTGTAATAGGACTCAACTGTCGCAATATTATTCCAGTGTCCCTGCAATTCATAAGCATAAATCTTTTTCGTTTCACGATATCTGACAAGAATATCTTTGACGAAATCATAACGTCCCTCTGCATTGGCTTTCTCCAGCAGCTCAATGAGCAGACGTCTCCTGATAATATAAACACCGGCTGATATCACGGAACTGTCTGTAACGACCGGTTTTTCCTCAAACCCGAAAATCCTTCCATCCTCATCAATACTCAGAATACCAAATCTCGTCGGATCATCCTGATTGGCACCCAGCTTCGTATAAGCCACCGTAATATCCGCTTTTTTCTCAATATGGCTCTCCAGCATCCTGTTATAGTCCATCTTGTAGACACAATCACCGGAAGTAATGATCACGTAAGGTTCATGGCTCTCTTTCAGAAAATCAATATTCTGATACATGGCATCCGCCGTACCTCTGTACCATGAACTGTTATCTGTTGT
>CAYURX010000057.1:0-15700 GCA_964447245.1 uncultured Coprococcus sp.
GTGCGAACGTGTTTCACAGTGATGACTGTCAGAAATTCCGCCGGGCAAACAAGCGACTGTACGGTATGGCAGCCTTCTTTATTCTTGAATCTTAAATAGGCAATAGCGTCCTGTTTCTTTATGCCTGGAGCATTTTCAGCATTTCCTGGAACGCGTCTTCGGTGAGCGCATCTCCGCAGAAGGAACGCACGCCGCGAAGTGGCATATAGCGCAGCATGGCCATCATCATATCCTTTGATATCGCCGCATTGGCCGCACTGTCCTCGTCATTCGAATCGCCGCCAATAGCTTTTGCGATGACAGTCATATACGGCTCAAGAATTCTGGCCGCACGCTCATCGGCCATCAGATCGCCGAACAGGGTATTTTCATCATAATGGACCGGTATCACCTTTGTGGACTGAATGCTTACCGTATCTTCGCAGACGATATCCCTTGAAGACTTGCCGATCAGGATCTTATAATCGCCGGCCTGAACATACCAGTCATGGATCTGCATATTCCAGTAGGCCAAGGCCCGGTCGTCCAGTTCAAATGTCACTGTCTTCTTCTCGCCGGCTTTTAACGCTACCTTGACGAAGCCCTTCAATTCTTTGACCGGACGAATGATGCCTTCGGTCTGCGGAGCCACATAGAGCTGCACGATTTCTTTGCCATCCACATGACCTGTATTTTCCACATCCACTGAAACCGTCAGCTTGTCTCTGTCAGACATACTGCGCTTATCCAGCTTCAGATTGCTGTAAGCATAAGTTGTGTAAGACAGGCCATGGCCAAACGGATAGAGCACATCCATTTTCTTTTTATCATAATAACGATAACCGACAAAAACACCTTCACGGTATTCAACCACATCGCCTTCACCCAAATAGTATAAATACGAAGAATTATCCTCCAGTTTGTTCGGGAATGTTTCAGGCAATTTGCCGCCCGGATTTTTATCGCCATATAAAACATCGATCGTTGCGGCGCCCACGGCCTGACCGCCCAGGTAGACCTCCAGAATGGCAGCCACATCATTCACCCATGGCATTTCCACCGGTGATCCGTTGTGAAGCACCACAACCGTATTGGCATTGACAGCCGCCACGCGGCGGATCAGCTCATTCTGGCCTTCCGGCATACGCATATGGGTTCTGTCGTAGCCCTCGGATTCATAGGCATCCGGCAAACCGGCAAAGATAACGGCTGCTTCAGATACTTTGGCCAGTTCCACGGCCTCAGCGATCAGCGCCTCATCGACAATATCTTTTTCAAGGGAATAACCTTTCGCATAAGTCACCTTGCAGACATCTTTGGCCGTTTCAAACGCAGAATCCACCTTAAAGCAATTAATATGAGAACTGCCGCCGCCCTGGAAACGCGGTTTCATCGCAAACTCACCGATCAAAGCGACTTTGCTCTCTTTTTTCAGCGGCAATACCTGCCGCTCATTTTTCAGCAGTACCATACACTCAGCGGCCGCTTCTCTGGCAAAGGCATGATCGGCTTCTTTGTCCCATACGGCGTCCTTTTTCTGATTTTCAATAAATTCATAAACAATATTCAAAATGCGCTCTGCAGCCAGATCCACACAGGCCTCATCCAATTCTCCGTTCTTCACCGCCGCTACGATTTTCGCGTCATTAATGCCTCCGGAAGACGGCATCTCAAGGTCAAGTCCGGCCGCCACGCCCTTCACGCGGTCATTCACAGCGCCCCAGTCAGAGACAACAAAACCCTTAAAGCCCCATTCGCCGCGAAGAATATCTGTCAGAGTCCTGTGATTCTCGGATGCGTATTCTCCGTTAAAACGGTTGTAAGAGCACATGACCGTCCATGGCTGCGCCTGTTTGACTGCCGTCTCAAAGGCCGGCATATAGATTTCGCGCATGGTCCGCTCATCCATTCTGGAATCCGCAGACATCCGGCGGTGTTCCTGGCTGTTGGCCAGATAATGCTTGGCACTGGTTCCCACATGCTGGCTCTGCACGCCCCGGATATGGCTGACTGCCATCTCGCCTGTCAGATAAGGATCTTCACTGAAATACTCAAAATTTCTGCCGCACAGCGGAGAACGCTTAATATTCATAGCCGGTCCGAGCACAACGCCCACAGATTCCGCCTGACATTCATTCCCGATGACCTGTCCGATTTTTCCGATCAATTCACGGTCAAAGGATGCTGCCATGGCACATCCTGCCGGAAAACAGACCGCCCTGATACTTTCATTCATTCCCAGATGGTCGGCCTTCTCATCCTGCTTGCGAAGTCCGTGAGGGCCGTCACTGACCATCATCGCCGGAACGCCAAGCCGCTTAACAGCCTTTGTATGCCAGAAATCCGCCCCGGAACAAAGCGACGCCTTCTCCTCCAGTGTCATGTTTTTTACCAATTGTTTCACATCCATGGTGATACCTCCCGTTTATTCAAAGCATTATTTCTCATGATTATTTTTCCGGCTTCTTCTCTTTTTGTCACGTTTCCTGTCGCCGTCATTGTAATACTCCCGCTCCGCCGGACGGTTCAGCCCATCCTTCGGCATATCTTCCTTAGCGGTTACTTTGCGGAAAATTCTCAGATACATGATATTACACAAATAACCGATACCGCTGAAACCTATCAGCAGCCAGACCGGCACGGCAATAATGATCGACCCCACCGTCTGCACGCTGACGCCAGCACTGACAATCATCAGAAGCAGCATCACGATCGTGTAAGGCCATCCTGACAGACCGATCATAAACGCCTTGACCACCGTATCCGCCAGATTATTGACAAAGCGGGCCTGCATAGCCAGACTGTACATAGCCGTCATCGTCACAAAAAACAGGGCAATGCCAAGAATGATCATAATGATATTTCTATTGGCCGGATCAGTGTTATAGACCAGATTAAAATTCAAAACGCACACCGCCAGAAAAGCCGCGTAAACCAGCCAGATCACCGTGCTGTTCTTAAAGTTTTCCTTAAACGCCCGAAAATAATCCCTGGCCACAAAATCAGTCCGTTTCTCGATCATCCGAAATTCAACCGAAGTCAGCGCCGTTATGGAGGCGCCGATGGTAAAAACCGGAAGGGATGTCAAAATAAACAACAGATTCAATATGACCAGATCGCCTATAAACCCCATGACTCTCCAGATGGGTGAGTCAATGTTAAAAAATAATCTCATGAATTCAGCAAGCCTTTCTCATAAATCCTGACAGCCATGTAGGATCTGCGCGGCAGTTCGATCTTAAATCTGCCTTTATAAGTCCCGCATTTCGTCATTGTCATGTGCCATGTATCCAGAATCTCGACTTCATATTCTCTGCTGTCATCAAAATAAAATTCTTTGAAAGCCGGACGCCGGAAACTGTAATAATAAATATAATATGGCACTTCCATCACGCTGTCAACCGTTGCAATGATTTCTTCCTCGCCCGGACGCTTAATCTGCTTCAGGCCATGCCCCGGCGTCTGCTCAAGTATCTGCAAAAGGAATTTGAAACGCTTCGGACTGCTGCCCTTGAGTACACCGCCATGGGACCACCAGAGTATTCTGTCCTCGGCCAGATACGTCTCCCCGTGTCCCGGATAGCCGCCTCTCATGGCGCCTTCCCAGAATCTGCGGGTCATCTCCTCACCGCTGATGTTGCCCCAGTTATGCTGAATATCGCCCTCATAGACGATTTCATCCAATACGACCGGTTTTTGGTAAGTTTCCCGCCATTCACTCACCCGCTCACCGGACATATACAAATCGGTGCGCTGGATCGAACAGTGCGTCACCCACGGCCGTTTAAAATCATAGATTTTTTTGCAATTGTGAACGGAACGCAAATGATGATACACATCTTTTTCACAGATGATCGCGGCAAAGCGCTCCCAGTCCTCCAGAGATTTCTGCGGCATCAGATCATATTCATTAGCCAGCGACCACCAGACATTCCGATAGGCGGAAAATCTCGCGATCACATATTTCCAGTACAGATCATCCTGCTCTTTTGTCATCATGGAAAAGCCCCAGCGGTCATAAGGATGCATCACGATCAGATCCGCCTCGATCCCCAGCGCCATCAGATCCTGGATCCGCTTTTCCAGATGGGCAAAATGCTTTGGATTAAATCTTGTATAGTCCCAGTCATTGCCCTTCGGGCACCCGATATACTGGTGAAAATTATCCGGCGTCAGCACCGAACTGTCCATTGGCGTTCCTTCATAAGGATAGCTGTAGGGCTCGTTCAGATTATAGTCATAATGTTTCGGAAAAATGCAGAAACGTATCTTATTGAAGGCACTGTTTTTCAGCGTCTTCAATGTCTGCTCCTGCAATTCCATCGACTGCAGCGCCCACACATAGCATGTGGTACCGATGGAATAATAAGGTTTGCCATCCTCATAGGCGAAATGGAACGTATTGGCCACACGCACAGGGCCGTGATTATCTTTGCCCGCCGGCGTTACAAAAAACGTTCCCTCATAAACAGGTTCTTCCGAAAAAGAGCCCCACACTTTATACTGATAGGCGCCCTCGAAAGAAGGCATAAACCGAATCCTGTATACACCGTCTCCATCATAAAAACCGTCCACACATTTCTGCTCGTTTGCCCCCGTAAACTCGCCTTTAATTTCATAATCAACATACGGATTCCCGTCGCTCTTACCATGAAAAGCGGCCTCAAAAGTTCCCCATTTTTCCACTGAATTCATCGCATTTATAAGCATATTCATAAAAACTTTCCAATCCTATATTATTTTCTATTCTTTCTATTATTATATAATAATGAGGGCTGCATCTGATCACCCGGTACACGGCCGAAAATGCAGCCCTTTGCATAAAATTTTATTTAACAGCGCCAGCCATACCTTCAACAAAGTATCTCTGGAATGCCAGATAGACAACCATTACCGGAATCACTGATACCAGCACGCCTGCACACAGATAACCATAATCTGTACCATGCTCGCCAACAAAGGTCATCAGACCAACAGGTACTGTCTTCAACGCATTATCATTGATAATAACAGAAGCCAGCAGATATTCATTCCATGTGGAAAGGAAGTCTGTGATCAGCAGTGTTGCAAGGGCCGGTTTCGCGATCGGCAGAATGATCCGTATAAAAGTCTGCCATTTGGAAGCGCCGTCAATATAGGCCGCCTCGTCAATATCCTTCGGAATACCCTTGAAGAAACCATGAAGGATCAATATCATGAAAGATACACCGAAACCGATATAAACATAGAACAGACCAAAGTAAGTATTGATCAGATGCAATTTGTTGTAAATGATACTGATCGGAACCAGGGCGATCTGCATCGGCAGCATCATACCAAGCAGGAAGAAAATAAGCCATGCAGTCCTGTTTTTCAGATTCAGCCTTGTCAGCGCAAAAGCGGTCATGGCTGATACGAAAATACCAAGCGGCACCTTCAGACAACTGATAATCAGGTCATTCTTCATATAAAGAAATAAACGTCCCTTTGTTACAGCATTCTGAAAGTTGCTCCACGCAATATTCTCCGGCAGCTGGAACAAACTGAGTCCGCTGAAGAAATCAGACTGTGCCTTTATTGCCGTCAAAACAAGCGTAATGACCGGAACGATCCAAAGGAGTGCCAGAATGATCAGAATCACATATCTTGCTGTCATTCCTGCGATTTTTTTAGATTTTGCATTCATTCTGTTCCACCTCCTATTTCTCTCTTGCTGTAAAGGACAGATATGGCACGATAACAAACATCATGATAACAACCATAACGATTGCAATAGCTGTACCATAACCGACATTATTATACTGGAATACCTGACTGTACATATAGGTCGCCAGCATCTGCGACGCATTATTCGGACCGCCGTCCGTAAGACCTTTGACGATATCGTATACCTTCATGGCCGCAATGACCAGTGTACAGATAACCGTTACAAAAGTATCTTTCAAAAGCGGAATGGTGATACGGAAAAACTTCTGTACACCATTGGCGCCGTCGATGGCTGCGGCCTCCATAACCTCAGGAGAAATCCCCTGCAAACCGGCCAGAAACAGAATCATCGGCTGGCCCACGGCCTGCCAGAGTGCTGCCACAAACAGGGCAATAATAACTGTACTCTCAGTGGACAGCCATGTCTGGGAATAATTAATTCCAAGTACCTTGAAAAACTGATTGATAAAACCGATCTGAGGATTATAAATCCAACGCCAGATAATAGCAACCGCAATAATCGCGATAACGCTAGGGAAATAGAAGAACGCACGGAAGAATGTTCTTCCTCTGAATTCTTTATTCAGCAATACGGCAAACATCAGGGATACGGTCATCGTCACACAAACTGTGAGGACGATCCAGATAACTGTGTGTTTCAGAGACATCCAGAAAATCGGATCCTTGACCAACTGAGAATAGTTTTTTAGCCCGACAAAGTCCATACTGCCGATACCTGTACCACTGTGTAAACTGATATACAATGAGTAGAATACCGGAAAAACAATGACAGATATGTAAATAATAAATGCCGGCAGCATAAACAAATATGGAGAAAAATCTCTCTTTTCTCTATCCATTCGATACACAACCTCCTCTGCGATAAACCTTATAGAGGATATGCGGCCGTATCCGTTTTATACGCCGCATATCCTCACCCCCTCTCCCATATGTGAAAAACTTTACTTATTGAGAAAGATGGTTGTGTTTAACTGAAAATCAAATTATTTTGCTTTGTAAGCATCAATGGCTTCCTGAATCTTCTTGGCTGCTTCAGCCGGCTGCATTGAACCGCCTGCGATGGCATCCTGGCAGCTAAACAGAACGTCTGCAACTTCTACAGGGAAAGCCTGGTCTGTAATTGTGAATGTACCGTTCTCAGAACTGTACTCGATCATAGAAGCAACGTTTGGCTGAATGGAAGCATCCGGCATCTCGGCATCTGCTGTTGGCAGAGGCAGATTGAAGCAGTTCGGATAAGCTGCAGCAGCTTCCGGTGTGTTCATAAAGCTTGTATAAAGCATAGCAGCCTTCAGCTCATCATCTGTCAGGTTCTTATTGAACTGTACCATTTCAGCAAAAGCGGACATACGGCCTGTACCATTCGGGAATGGGAACCAGCTCACATTGTCAAGAGTGATACCATTGTTATTCAATGTACCATCATACCACTGACCCTGAATATCCATTGCACAGGAACCCATACCGAAAGCCATCATTGTATCGTCCGGGCTGGCTGTAACGAAACCATCCGGATAATAACCGTTCTGGCAGTATTCCTGATAAGTTGTCAGAGCGTTGACAACAGCTTCACAATCCCAGCTTGTTTCAAGAGCCTGTAACTGATCATGGAGTTCAGCGCCTGCTTCATACTCAATATACTGCTCGATCAGACGCATGACATGCCATCCGTTCAGGCCGGCTGTAGAAATAGGTGTCACGCCATTTTCTTTCAATGTTGCGCAAGCCTGCGTAAATTCATCCATTGTCGTAGGAACTTCAATATTGTACTGCTCGAAGATATCTGTTCTGTAGTACATACCCAGCACATTGTAGGAAGTCGGATAACCACAAACCTGGCCGCTCAATGTACAAAGTGAAAGGGCGCCTTCGTTGAACTTATCTGTCCAGCCATTGTCTGCTGAATACTGTGTCAGATCGTAAGTCACGCCATTGTCCACATAATACTGGCCAAGTGCGCCGCCCCAGTTAAACCACATGGAAGGCATGGAGCCGGACTGAGCGGCTGTCTTACATGCGTCTTTGATACCGTCTGTATCATAGTAAGATACTGTGACATTGATGTTCGGGTTTGCTTCGTTGAACGCAGCCGTCATCGCCTCAAGGCCATCCTGTCTTGTGGACAGACCCCAGAATGTCAGATTGACCGGTTCGCCGTCATAGCCTACATCTGCAATAGCCTTTAATGCTGCCATTGCGTCATCGCCGGAAGCTTCTGTTTCGCCTCCTGCAGCTTCTGTTTCACCTGCAGCTTCTGTCTCGCCTGCCGCCTGTGTCTCTTTTGGAGCGTCTGAACCGCCGCCGCAGCCAGCAAGCATGCTCACTGTCATCAAACCAACTAATGCAGCCGCAAAAAACTTCTTTGTTTTTTTCATTTTTTCTTCTCCTTTCATTTTAAGAAAAATTTTTATTATATAAGTGAATACACTTTATATACAAATTATTGCAAAAAATAACCCATACCGGCCATCACACGTTCTTTGTGAGAGCCATTGGCCATAACGCCAGCCACCATGCCTTCAAATACGCCATCTGTCAGATAAATGCCATAACAACAGGCATCCCCCTTCTGTTCATGGGGTCTGAAAGGGATCTCCCGAACGGCGCCGCCCTGACTGTAATCAACAGGAGACGCGTAAAAAAGCCTTTCTCCATCCATCCCTTCAGTCAGTCCTTCGTACATCTGCAGAGTCAGCGGGTCCAGAAACCCCGTCGCCGCATACGTATTGAACTTGTCCTCAGGCGCAATGAGCAGATCCACACGTCCGGCCTGCATATAAGCCGACACTGTCGCCGCGCTCTCCATATTATTGCCGCCGGAATATGCTGTCTCGATCACACAGGCCGTCCGGGATAAATCGATCCCCAGACATTTTGCCAGTTCAAGGGTCATTTCTTCGACCTTTGCTTCATCCAGCGCATGATCCAGCACCATCACATAAAATGCTTCATCCGGTTTCTTTTCTCTGATATCCCGGATAAAAAAAACCGCAAACGCTGCCAATATCAGACATATTATGATATAAGCCCTGTAATAAAACCATATGTATCGACATTTTTCTGACAAACCAAGCGTCGCCCACCGTTCACGAATCATTTCCCGATCCCGGTCTTTGTAAGGCTTAACTGACTTTATCCTACCCATTCTGCCCCTCAAATTCAGTAAATCATTAAATAATTTAGTTTTAGTTTAAACATCCTCTATCTGATTCCTCAATCAAAATGTTCATATTGCTATCCATTTAACGATTTATCAATTGAAAAATATAAGTTTTATACATCTTCTCAGTTAAATTCTATTGAATTTACTGAATTTCTTGTTTAATTATAGCGCCCATATTGCTATTTGTCAATATAGTTTGCGATTCTTTTTTGTGAGTTTGTGCATTTTGTCACTTATATACAATAATACTGAATTTAATCATCTTTTCCCGGATAATTCAGTGCTATTTTTGCATAAAAGTCCGCCAGTGTCAGACGTGCGTTCGCATCCTTGTAAACACGGATCTTCCGGTTATTCTGCCCATGAATATAATGCATCGTTTCATAATCAAAACACGGCGCGGGAACTTCATCATACATATCCGTCTTTTCCGTCTCACTGAGCAAAAGGCCGATGGTCGGCGAATCACCCAGTCCCCAGATCTCGCCATGCGGCCAATGGGAAATATGACCTGTCTTATTATTGAAATCGATCATCTGCTTTACAAGATAAGCGCCGATACGTCCATGCGGTTTCACATTGTATTGAAGCTCCGCCAACGATACAGCCATCTGCTTGTAGACGTTCTTCGGCACCTGCCATACAGGCATTTCCGATTGAAACAGCACATTGGCTGCCGCAATATCATTGATCAGATTAAATTCAAATCCGCCCTCAGGATAGATACCGCCGCCGATCCAGATGGCTGTCATCCGGCTGCATATCTCTGGCTTTTGAAGAATGGCCGCCGCCAGATCCGTAATAGATCCCTGACAGGCAATATAGAGAGGATGCGGATCATCCTTCATTGCTTCTTCAATAATAAATTCCGAAGCTTCCGATACCATCGGCGTCTGCTCATCCGGCATCGCTGTCTCAGCGCCGGTATACACCGGATAAGCGCCTTCAAGTCCCATCAGATCCAGCACCTTATGGACCTCCGCGGCACTGGCCGCCGCCGTATGTCCCTTGCCGTATTCCTGAGGATTAAAATCAAAATGTCCCGCAATAATCCCTTTGACAATAAATTTCGGCGTCATCAGATGATGCACAATGGCAAACTGGTCATCCGCCTCATTTTTTGCGTCCGTATAAACAATCATCCGCACCTTTTTCGCATCCGGCACATCAAAATCGTAATTCCATTTTCTCATGACAAATCTCCTTTAAGCACCTTGCCAACAGCCGTTTTCCAGCCGGCATATTTTTCATTTCTGACGGTTCTTGCCATCTTCGGCTCATAGACCGTCCGGGAAACGCCCTCAAAAAGCTTTTCACAGTCGTAAACGCCGCAGCCGATGCCTGCCGCATAAGCCGCGCCGATACCGGACAGCTCCTCATACTCAGGGATCGCAACCTTTTTTTGAAACAGATCACTCTGGAACTGCATCAGGTAACTGTTTTTCGTCGGACCGCCGTCTACACGGACTTCTTCTATATGAATACCCGTATCCTGCTCCATGGCGCACACCAGGTCAGTGATCTGATAAGCGATACTCTCAAGTCCGGCCTTCACCAGTTCCGCCCGTCTCGTTGTCCGGCTCATGCCGTAGAACATGGCCACCGCGTCCGAATCCCAGTAAGGAGCGCCAAGGCCCGAAAAGGCCGGCACCAGATAGGTTTTATCCGCAGGGTTGGCACTTTCTGCCAGTTCCCCTGTCTCAGCCGGAGACTTTATAAGCTGTAAATCATCCTTCATCCATGTGATCACAGCACCCGTATAATTCAAATTGCCTTCCAGTACATATTCCGCCCGTCCGTTCATCTTCCAGGCCAGAGAAGTGGCCATGCCATGGGTACTCATGACAGGCGTATCTCCAATATGCATCATCATGGAAGAACCGGTACCATAAGTTGTCTTGACCATGCCCGGCCTGTGGCATCCCTGTCCGAATAAGGCCCCGTGGGAATCGCCCAGCACGCCGTGGACCGGCACTGCTTCTTCAAACAGTCCATCCATGGTCGTATAGCCAAACAATCCGTCCGAATCACTCACTTCCGGCAGCATCTGTTTTTGTACGCCAAACAGACCGCACAATTCATCATCCCAGCTCAGTGTATGTATATTCAATAACTGGGTTCTCGACGCATTGGAATAATCCGTCTTAAACGCGTGATCTTCCGTCAGTTTCCACACCAGCCATGCGTCAATCGTTCCCAGGCAGATCTGCTCCCGCTCCGCTTCCGGATGATGCCTGAGCAGCCATGCCATTTTACAGGCCGGATAATAGGCTGACAACGGAATTCCCGTTTTATACTGAATTTCCGCTGCCTTTCCGGCCGCCATCACTTCCGCCTCGATATCCTTTGCGCGGCTGCACTGCCAGACAACGGCATCATCGAACGGTTCGCCTGTGCCTTTGTGCCACATACAGGTCGTCTCCCGCTGATTGCTGATACCGATACACGCCACCTGCGCAGGCATTATTTCAGCCTTTGCAAGCAGCATTTTGGTCACGTTCAGCGTATTTTCATAAATTTCATTTAAATCGTGAGATACCCATCCCTGCTCATTGATGATCTGCCGGTGGGAAAGATCGCTTCTGGCTATTAATTTCCCTTTGCCATCAAACAGCAGCGCCTTCGTTCCCTGGGTGCTCTGGTCAATGCCAATGACATATTCTTTCTTCATTTATTTCAAAATCTCCATAGCCTTTTTGGCAATACCTTCCGCATTCAGCCCGTAATAATCAAAGACTTCCTTTGATGTACCCGATACGACCGGTTCATCCGGCAGCGCCATGACTTCAACTTTCTTCGGACACTCACGGCAAATGACCTGGCACACCATGGAACCAAGACCGCCAAAAGGCGCATGTTCCTCAACGGTCAGCACCGCTTTTACCTTTGATGCCTGTGCGACCAGGGTCTTTGTATCCAGCGGTTTCAGGCAGTACATATCCAGCACACCGGCTGAAACACCCTGTTCTTTAAGAATAGCCGCTGCCGCTTTGGCCGGCGCTACCATCTCTCCACAGGCTACGATCAGCACATCCGTGCCTTCCGCAACCACCGTTGCCTGATCCATGACAAACGGTACATTCTCCTCTGTATAAACATCCTCAACCGCATTTCTCCCCACACGGATATAGGAAGGTTTTTCATCCTGCAAAAGGGCTTCCACCAGTTTCTTTGTCTGGAAACGGTCGCTTGGCAGATAAACGCGCATATTCGGTATGGCTGCCATAGCTGCAATATCCTGAGCGGAATGATGGCTCATGCCCAAAGCGCCGTAGCTGATGCCGCCGCTGATGCCGACCAGGGTCACATTCGTGTTAGAATAGGCACAGTCCACCTTTGCCTGCTCATAGCTTCTTGTGGACAGGAAACAGGCCGGTGATACGGCAAACGGTTTCTTGCCGCACTTCGCAAGCCCCGCTGAAATGCTCACAAGATTCTGTTCCGCGATACCCGTCTCAACAAACTGTTCTTTGAACTGGTCCGCAAAAGGCGTCATGGACCCGCTTCCTCTGGAATCGCTGCAAAGTACCACAATATCTTTATCTTCCTTCGCATGGTCCATCAGCACTTCACAAATAACCTGTTTATTGGCAATTTTATTCATGATTACAGCGCCTCCTCTCTCGCTTTTAAATCGGCAGCGATCGTTGCGTATTCTTCGGCGCTCGGCACTTTATGATGCCATGGCGCCTTATTTTCCATAATGGAAGAACCATATCCCTTTGTTGTGTTGGCAATGATCACCGTCGGCTGTCCCTTTGTCTGCTCTGCTTCCGTGAACGCCCGATCCAGTTCATCCATATCATTGCCATTCACCTCAATGACATGCCATCCAAAGGCCGACCAGCGCTCTGTCTGGCTGTCCTGACGCATGACATCTTCAGTGGAACCGGAAATCTGAAGCCGGTTTCTGTCAACAACGGCGCAGAGATTGTCCAGCCTGTAATGACCGCCGGCCATGGCGCCTTCCCATACGGAACCTTCCGCCAGCTCGCCGTCGCCCATCACTGTGTAGACACGGTAGGAACTCCCGTTCATTTTACCCGCCATCGCCATACCGATGCATACCGGCAGGCCGTGTCCAAGAGACCCGGAATTCATCTCAATACCCGGCAGCTTATTATTCGGATGGCCGATAAACTTTGTGTTAAATTTTGAAAATTTTGCCAGTACTTCTTCCAGCGGGAAGAAACCTTTCTCCGCCAGCACCGCGTAATAAGCTTCCACAGAATGACCCTTGCTCATGACAAAACGGTCCCTGTTCTCATCGTCCATATTTTCAGGCGATATATGCATATGTTTAAAATAAAGCTGAACAAGTATATCCATGACGCTCATGTCGCCGCCGATATGTCCGGCTTTGCCGGCCATGATGATATCCACAGCATTTTTACGCAGTTTAAATGCCAATTTCGCCAGTTCTTTATTGCTATACAAATCACTCACCCCTTAAATAAGCTTTGACATCTTCTTCGATCGGATCATACAAATCAGGAGCAACCCCCATATATTTACATGCTTCATACAATACAGGCACCACATTTTCATGGATACCCACGCAGTGATGGATATAAGGGCCTTCTACCAGTTTTGCTTCCAGCCGTTTTAAGTTTTCCACTTCTACCCACAGGTAAGTTCCCTTTGTATATGGTCCCGGAATACCTTTGGCATTGCCAATCAGCATGGAGTATTCGCCGTTATCACCGTCGAAGCGAGCCAGCGTAATATCACCGAATTTTGCCTGAGCCTCAACAGCGCCCGGATAATCAAAGGCCAGCGGATAGCCAAGGGTCGGTTTTTCCTGTGCTACGGAAATCGGCCATGGGCCGCAGTGCTGCAGCAGTTCTCCATTTTCATTATCAGGATGACGGACGGTCCAGTCAGCAAAGAAACTTCTTGTTCCATTTAAGCTGGCCGCCTCCACCAGCAACGCTGTAATGGCTCCGTGAATATCCGTCTCACAGACAACAGGAAAACCTTCTTCATTCAACAGAGAATTGGCAGCGCATGGCATAATGCCGATCTCGGTCTGCAGCGCATTCCAGCACTGGATGGCACCGGCATTACAGCCGTATTGATCAGCCAGTTTTCGCATAGCCACCTTCAGGGTGGCAACCGTCTGCAATTCCTCCGGTTTCACGCAGACATTCATACTGCAATTGCAGTAATCCACCACTTCCTGCACCTCGCCCGTGCACTCGTCCTGCACCTTCTTCATCATGGATGTCAGTTCAGAAAGTGGGATCGGTGATAACTGAATGTTAAATTTCTCCAGCAATTCGCCTTCATTGCACATGGTCGACCAGAAATCAAACGGTCTCGGTCCGATCTGCAGGATGCGGGTATGTCTGAATGTATCTACGACATTGCAGACCGCCAGAAAATTGAAGACACCTCTGGCAAATGCCTCATCCTCCAGTCTGCAGTTGGTCATATATGTAAATGGTACACAAAATCTTCTGAACACCTTACCCGTTGCGAAAATACCGCACTGGCTGTCTCTTAAACGTATCCCCTTCTCATCCGGGCGCTCATCTCTCGGGCCCCACAGAAGAACCGGCACATTCATTTCCCTGGCCAGTCTCGCACAGACATATTCCGTACCGAAATTGCAATGCGGGAAGAAAATGCCCTTCACATCGTTTTCTTTAAACTTCTTCGCAATTTTCTCTCTGTCGGTGTCGTCATAGAACAGCCCTTCCTCATTGATATCTGTGATATCAACAAATTCAACGCCCAGTTCTTCCAGTTTCTTTCTCGTCAGATTGGCGTATTTGATCGCATCCGGCGCGCTGAAAATGCTCCTTCTTGTAGGCGCAAAACCTATCTTAACCTTCTTCATGTGATACCTCCTGAATTATTTTATTTAATTCAATTGAATATTTTTAAAATATTCAATTATAAATTAAGTATATTTTACTAAATTGTGCAGCGGTTGTCAATTTAATTTTAATAAAAAATGGCCTGTTAAATATTTATTTATATTCAATTCGCACAAGGATTTTCTGAAAGAGCAAACATTTTTAAAGATTTTTATGTGATTTTGAATATTTATTTGATTTATTATGAATTTAGTGATAAAATTCAATAATAATGATAGACATGCATAACGGAGGATTAGACGACTATGAATATTTCAGCTAAAGAACTGGCCAAAAAGATCAACGTATCACCTGCAACTGTTTCAATGGTATTCAACAACAAACCCGGCATCAGTACCGCCACCAGAGAACTGGTACTCAAAGCGGCCGCCCAGTACGGTTACGATTCCAGAAAGAACAGCGAGGTCAGCGCGCCAGCCTCCATTATCCAACTGGTCACTTACAAAAAACATGGACAGGTCGTTGCAAACACACCGTTCTTTTCAGAATTAACTGAAGGCATCACCCAGGAATGCCTCCGTCAGAATTGTGCGCTGCATGTCTCCTATGTTCATGAAAAATATGATATGCGGGAACAGATCGAAGCGTTAAAAGAAGTGAATTGTGTTGGCCTGCTTCTGCTGGCCACCGAAATGTCTCCCGAAGATTTTAACTGGTTTAAAAACTTTAAGATTCCGATCGTCGTGCTGGATGCCTATTATGACAATCTGGACTTTGACTGTGTCCTGATCAATAATATTCAGGGTTCCTTCATTGCGACGGATTATCTCATTCAATGCGGGCACAAAAAGGTCGGCTATCTTCATTCCAAAGTAGCCATCAGCAACTTCAACGAACGTGCCGACGGCTACTATAAGGCGCTGCGGGCCCATAATATGCCGACCTCCCACCCTTATGTGCATCGCATATCACCAACCTCCCAGGACGGCTACCTGGATATGGTCAGAATTCTGGAGGGCCGGCCGGAACT
>CAYURX010000058.1:0-15329 GCA_964447245.1 uncultured Coprococcus sp.
GGCCTCAAAGTCATTTAACAGCGCCATCAGGGTTGCAATCGCCGTGTTGTATTTCATATCCTCAATATCGAAGCTGACCTTGCTGATGGCTTTATGAAGGGCGTTATCCAGTGCAGGCACATCTTCTTCACACAGCTTATCAGCAATCCGGTAAGCACGGTCAAGGAAACGGCGGCATCCTTTAACGGAATTGTCATTCCATGGTGTGGAAGCGCCATAATCGCCCATGAATAAAATATAAGTACGCAATGTATCCGCACCGTATTTTTCCACAACATCCAGCGGGTCAACGACATTGCCTGTGGATTTGCTCATCTTTGTGCCATCGGAACCGAGGATCAGGCCCTGAGCGGAACGTTTGGCGTATGGTTCCGGTGTGTTGACAACACCGATATCATACAGGAAACGGTGCCAGAAACGGGAATAGATCATATGTCTTGTGACATGCTCCATACCGCCGTTGTACCAGTCAACCGGCATCCAGTATTTTAACTTCTCAGGATCCGCCAGTGCTTCATTATTGTGCGGATCAATATAACGCAAGAAATACCATGATGAACCGGCCCACTGAGGCATTGTATCTGTCTCGCGCTTTGCAGGGCCGCCGCACTTCGGACACTTGCAGTTGACAAAGCTGTCGATCTTAGCCAGCGGTGATTCACCATCTTCGCCCGGCTGGAAATGTTCAACCTTCGGCAGACGTAATGGCAGTTCTTCATAAGGCACACCGACCATGCCACAGGTCGGACAATGAACGATCGGAATCGGCTCGCCCCAATATCTCTGACGGTTGAAAGCCCAGTCCTTCATCTTATACTGTACGCCAGTCTCACCGATACCCTTTTCTTCAAGGAACTCCAGCATCCTGGCAATGGAATCCTTCTTGTTTGTATAACCGTTTAAGAAATCGGAATTCACCATCTCACCGTCACCGGCATAGGCTTCAACGGAAATATCGCCGCCTTTGATAACCTCAATGATCTCCTCGCCAAACTTCTTTGCGAAATCATAGTCACGCTGGTCATGGGCCGGTACAGCCATGATAGCGCCTGTCCCATAACCCATCATTACATAATCAGCGATATATAACGGAATCTTCTTACCATTGACCGGGTTCACAGCCTGAATGCCTTCAATCTTCACACCTGTCTTATCCTTGTTGATCTCAATACGCTCAAACTCACTCTTTTTCGCGCATTCACTGCGGTAAGCCATGATGGCATCCATATTGGTGATCTGATCTGCATACTTGTCGATCAGCGGATGTTCCGGTGCAATAACCATAAATGTAACACCAAATAATGTATCCGGACGTGTCGTATAAATACGAAGTGTCTCCTGCGCATTATCAAGCTTAAAGTCAACAAAGGCACCTGTGGATTTTCCGATCCAGTGCTGCTGCTGCTGTTTGATATTTTCAGGATATTCGACCTGATCAAGTCCTTCCAGAAGCTTATCCGCATATTTTGTAATACGCAGATACCATACTTCTTTGGATTTCTGAATAACGTCACTATGGCAGATATCACATTTACCGCCCTGGCTGTCCTCATTGGACAGAACGACCTTACAGGATGGACAGTAATTCACCAGCGTCTTGTCACGAAAAGCAAGTCCCTTGTCGAATAACTTGCGGAAAATCCACTGTGTCCATTTATAATAATCTTCCTGGGTCGTATCGATCACACGGTTCCAGTCAAATGAAAAGCCAACACGCTTTAACTGGTTGGAAAAACGTTCAATATTCTGGTCTGTGACAATACGTGGATGGGTATTCGTCTTGATCGCGTAATTCTCGGCAGGCAGACCAAAAGCGTCAAACCCGATCGGGAATAATACATTATAACCTTCCATCCGGCGCTTGCGGGATACAACCTCAAGTCCCGCATATGCCTTAATATGGCCCACATGCATACCCGCGCCGCTTGGATACGGGAATTCCACCAGTCCGTAGAACTTCGGTTTATCGCTCTTATCCTCAGCAGCAAAAAGGTCGGCATCGGCCCACTTCTTCTGCCACTTCGCTTCTACCTTCGCAAAATCATATTTCATTGCTTTATATTTCCTCCTTAAAGGGCATCAGTGATACAGCACACTAACCCTGAATTAGACTAATTTTTATTCTACCATAATGGAAAAGAAAGTCAATGCCTTATTCCGTCTCCTCCGGTTCTAAATAGCTATTCATCTTCCTGCTCTGGCATTTCCTCTGTGTATTCGTCCGTTGATATGGTCTTTAAAAGCTTCTCCAGCCGCACCGCCGCGTCCGCCGGTGTGATCAGCGCACAGGCCAGCCCGATCAGTGACAGGACAAATAAAGGTATGGACTGCTGATACTGCTGCTGTGTGATCAGTACAATGCCGCCGATACCCATGGCAAAAAACATAAACCACAGGAAAATGACGGCTGAACGCATTTTGCCGATGACACCGCTGATTTTACTGCCGTCACCATCCGGCTCGATCTGTCCCATAAAACGGGTTGTCAGGTAGGCATTGGCATAATCCTTATGAAAATAGACCATCAGTTTTTGATCTTTAATAGTTCCAAAAAAGCATTTCTCACCGCCATAGGCCGATTTACTCTCTGAACTTAATGGCACGACCCGGCGGTTCCATAGCTTCAGCCATGTTTCAGGATCATGTTCACTTCTTACTTCAAACTGTTTCATCATCTCAGCTCCTTCATTCCAATCCAATCATTATAAAAGGGAATATTTCGCGGTTTCCCGCAAAATATTCCCATTTATTGTATCACATTCTTCTGCTCATACACAATATATTATTGAAAAATGACCTATTCCTCAGCTTCAGCCGCATTATCGGCAATAACCTTTGCCTGAACATCAGATGGTGCCTGTTCATAACGGTCAAACATATAGGAATAAACACCGCGACCGCCTGTCATGGAACGTAAATCTGTTGAATAGCCATATAACTCAGCCAGCGGAATATCGGCGACAACTTCTGTCTTGCCATGGCCGGCCGGATTCATACCCAGTACACGACCGCGGCGCTTATTCAGGTCGCCCATAACATCACCGGTATAGTTGTCAGGCACGATCACGCTCAGAGAAGCGATCGGCTCAAGTAGAACCGGATTGGCTTTCATGAAAGCGGATTTGAATGCCTGTCTTGCAGCGGTCTTAAATGCCATTTCGGAGGAATCTACCGGATGGTAAGAACCGTCAAACAATGTGGCTTTCACACCAACAACAGGATATCCGGCCAGAGGGCCTTTACCAACGGATTCCTGAATACCCTTCTCAACAGCAGGGAAATAATTCTTCGGAACCGCACCGCCTACAACACGCTCCGCAAAGACATATGGTGTCTCCAGATCACCGGAGGCCTCAAATTCCATGGCAACATCGCCGTACTGACCATGTCCGCCGGACTGTTTCTTATATTTTTCACGCACTTCCACTTTCTTCTTGATCGTTTCGCGGTATGGCACACGTGGTTTGGAAAGTGTGATCTCAACTTTATATTTCGCAAGCAGCTTGCTGACAACAACATCCAGATGCTGATCGCCCATACCATAGATCAGAAGCTGGCGGTTTTCCTTGTCATTGAACGTTCTCAATGTGCAGTCTTCCTCCATCATCTTCTGAAGGGCCTGGGAAATCTTATCCACATCGGCTTTATTTTTGGCGGCATAACGTTTGTATGTATATGGCGCGCTCAGTTCGAATTTCTCAAATACAAGCGGATCATTCTTCAGCGATAAAGTATCGCCTGTCTCTGTGTTGGACAATTTGGCAATGGCACCAATATCACCGGCCTTCAGTTCAGGCACTTCGATGGCTTCCTTACCGCGCAGCATATACAGACGGCTGAGTTTTTCTTCTGTCTCCCTCTCATAGTTGTAGATCACAGAATCAGCCTTTAACTCACCGGAACAAACCTTGATCAGAGAATAACGGCCGATAAACGGGTCAACGATCGTCTTGAATACATAGGCGGAAAACGGACGTCTGGAGTCATAGTCCACATTATATTCTTTTTCTGTTCTTGGATCTTTACCAAAAATCTTCACATTATCCCTGATCGGAGACGGCAAAAATTCCACACAGGTCTTGACAAGGTTCTCAACACTGATATTATACAGACCGGAACCGCACTGTACCGGCACAACATTGCCTTCATTGACATTCTGTCTCAGCGCATCAATAATCTCATCCAGTGTAAATTCTTCACCTTCAAAGTAACGATCCATAAATTCTTCACTTGTCTCTGCAACAGCTTCAAGGAGCGCCTCACGGCATGGCTCCAGTTCTGCGGTAAGCTCATCGGACAAATTCATATCTTCAATGGCGACATCCTCAAACTTGTTGCCGTCACTGGTGCACTTGCGTCCCATCATCTTAACAACATTCACATAACCTGTAAACTTGCCGTTTTCTTTCACCGGCAGATGGAACGGAGCGATCTTCTTGCCATATAAAGCACGCAGATCTTCCACGATCTTTGCGTAATCCGCATTGTCATCGTCGATATCTGTCACAAAGAATACACGAGGGATCTCATATTTCTCACAGAACTCCCATGCTCTCTCCGTACCGGCTTCCACACCGGCCTTACCGGAAACAACAATGATCGCGCCATCCGCAACAGACAATGCTTCTTCAACCTCACCGACAAAATCCAGATATCCCGGTGTATCCAACAGGTTGATCTTCCAGAAACGCCATTCAATCGGAATGATTGATGTGCTGATTGAAAACTTTCTCTTTATCTCCTCTTTATCATAATCGCTGATTGTATTACCATCAACCACTTTACCCATACGAGATGTTACACCGGTCACATTCGCCATTGCTTCAACCAATGTCGTCTTGCCGCTACCGCCGTGTCCTAAAATAGCCACATTACGGATATCCTGTGTTTTGTAAACTTTCATGTCCATTCCTCCAATACGATTTTATAAATAGGTTAAACTTCTCAAAGTGGTGTCATCTATTGAAGAAAACCCATGTGTATATTTTACTAAAAATATTATCTTTCTTCAAGAGTTTTATTATAATTTAACAATAAATTTATGGGTCTTTAGCACTTTAAAGGCTCATAGTATTGACTTTTCCAAATGATGATGCTAGACTAATGAAGGTTAATAATTTCTTACAAGGGAAAAGAGGAAAGTTTATGTCCAGTAAAACGATCGGCTTTATCGGCCTTGGACTGATTGGAGGTTCCATTGCCAAAGCCTTACGCCGGGTTCACCCGGAATACAGATTAATCGCATACAATCGTTCCAGAGAAAGTCTTGTGGCGGCGCTGTCGGACGGCACGCTGAACCAGGCGACAGATGTCATTGACGCTTCATTTTCGGACTGTGATTTTATTTTCTTATGTATGCCTGTTTCAGTGAATATCAAATGTCTCGAGCAGTTAAAGGATCTGATCCCTTCCACATGTGTGATCACCGATGTGGGAAGCGTCAAAGCAACGATCCATGAAGCTGTCCGCAATTTATCCATGGAAGACCGGTTCATCGGCGGACATCCCATGGCCGGATCGGAGAAAACCGGGTACGCCAGCGCCAGTGACCGTCTGCTGGAAAATGCCTATTACATTATTACACCGACTGGTCTCTCCAATCCTGAAAAGGTGGAAGAACTGCGAACACTGGTATCACAGATTGGCGCCCTGCCGGTTATTATTGATTACAATGAACATGATTACGCAACGGCGGCCATCAGCCACCTGCCCCATGTCATCGCCTATACCCTGGTCAATCTCGTCAGATCCTCCGATAACCCTGATGGCCTGATGCGGCAGTTGGCGGCGGGCGGTTTCAAGGATATTACCCGGATCGCATCTTCATCCCCGGACATGTGGGAATCCATCTGTCTGGAGAACCGGCAGCCGCTGCTTGGCATTATTGACGCCTACATACAGTCATTAAGCCGGGTGGCCGACGCCATATCAGAAAAAGACGGCACTGCCATCCATCAGTTCTTTGAAGAAGCCAAGGATTACCGGGACAGTATGCCGATGAAGGCAAAGGGCAGTATTGCACCGGTTTACGAAATTTATGTGGATTTGATCGATGAGTCCGGCGCCATCGCCACCATTGCGACCATACTGGCTTCCAATAATATCAGCATCAAGAATATTGGCATTCTCCACAACCGGGAATTTCAGGAAGGCGTCCTGCGCATTGAGTTTTATCAAAGTGATGCCATCGAACGGGCTGTGGCGCTTCTCACGAAGTTTTCATATACGATTCATTTGCGTCAATAATAAAAGGAGCTGTAGAAAAATATCGATCAATATTTTTCTGCGGCTCCTCTGTTTAAATCCACATAATCGATCAGGCTGTGAGTCAGCAAATACTCATAGGCATCTACCATATCTTCAACACTGTAATTCTGAAATTCTCCCTGAATCCATATTTTCAGCAAATCGGCCAATGACATGGAATAATAGGCGGCAATCAGATTCCGCGTCATCAGCGGATTATTCGTCTTCCCTTCGACATAATGGGCTTCCAGTTCAAGCATAAACAAATCATACAGATATTTCTCCAATATATCCGCAAAAGAATTCTGCCCTCTCACATCCAGTGCCTTTTTGTAAAACGGAAGATCATTCTTCAGACATACAAACAACAACTTGATCCCTTCCGAGTACATGCCCTGCTCAAACATGCCTTTGACTTTTTCAATAATACTCTCACTGAATATCCATTCAAGAACTTCATATTTATCGCAAAAATAATTATAGAACGTTGGCCTGATGATACCTGCTTCGTCCGTAATCATCTTGATCGTGATCTTCTCAAATGGATGCTGCAGCATCAGGGCCTTCAGACTGTCACCAATTAAAGCTTTTGTCATCTTCTTTCTGCGTTCCAAAGCAAGTTCCTCCCTCCCGGCCAGTTTTCTCTGAAGCAATTATTATCTTTGACAGTATAGCACAAAAACAAAAAAAAGCAAACAACAATTGTGAAATTTTTCAGCCAGAGGGCACTATATTTTGTAGCCTGTCATTATTCCGGTTCAAAATATAGTACCCACATTTATCTGAAAAATAATCTCAAAAGCTATTTGCTCATTCAGGACTATTTCTTATAGTTCGTATACTTCGGTTCTTTGTGCTTCTGTCCGGCCCATATTGTTTCTGCATGTTCTTTCCATTCGTTGGCATATTCCGCACATTTTCCGCAAAGGTGTTCCACGCTCTCCGGTGATTCCAGATCGGTACTGTGAGCGCCTGTCGCATGAACCATCTGCTGAAGCAGTTCAGGATTTTCCAGCATCGGACACGGCCGCAGATGATTCTTATTAAACGGCTGTCCCTCATGATAAGCCATAAACAACGGGCTCTGTAAAATTTCCAGCACAGACTTTTCATGGATGTTGGCGTTGGAATAATGGATAAATACACATGGTTCCGCGTCTCCCGCCGAATTAATATGGAAATAGTTACGTCCGCCGGCAATACAGCCCCCCACGTATTCACCGTCATTCTGGAAATCCATCGGATAAAATTCTATATCCGATTCACTCGAACGAATATGACGGATCCTCTGGATCATATACTCCCGCTGCTCCATTGTCGGCATCAGTTCCGGCACCGCATTGTTGCCGACCGGCATATAATGGAAATAAAAACCAAAACGGGCGCCTTTATCAGCGATCATTTTCAAAAATTCGTCACTTGTGACGGCCTCAACATTGGCTCTTGTATAACAGATGGACGTACCAAAAATGATACCGTATTTTTTCAGCAGATCCATGGCCTTCATAACTGCTTCGTAATGACCGTCGCCGCGTCTCGCGTCATTGGTCTCCGGCGTACCTTCAATGGACAACTGGAAAGTAATATTGCCAAGACGAACGACTTCTTTACAAAACGCCTCATCGATCAGCGTCGAATTGGTATAAATTGAAAATTCCACATCGTTATGCTTCTCAGCTAACCTGAGAATATCGCTTTTTCTCACAAGGGGTTCTCCGCCCGTGAGCATATACAGATAAACGCCTAACTCCTTGCCCTGTGTCACGATTTTATCCATATCATCAAAACTCAAATTATGCTTGTGACCATATGTACCGGACCAACAGCCTGCACAGTGCATATTACAGGCCGATGTCGGATCAAACAAAATCAGCCATGGAATATTACAATGATAGATTTCACGATTCCGGCGAATCATCTTTGTTCCCCGGAAAAAGGCTTCAAATCCAAGATTCAGTGCAGCCATCTTGGCGACATGGGGATCCGTTTCATCCAGCACGCGGTTGATAAACCGAATCCACTTATTATTCGGGTCTTTGATGGCCGTTCTTACCTTATCAAAATCCTCTTTTGTAAAACTGCTTCCTAAAAACTGTTCCGCCCAGTCGACAATTTCAAGAAATCCTTTCTCTCTGTCTTTGTCCACATGTGTCAGCACCTTATCCATAATAACACTTGCAGCAGTTCTCTGAACTTTATGTGATACCTTATCTAATGCAGCATTCATCATTCATTCCTCCCTGTTATGCCAAATATCGAAAAACAATATCTACCGCAGAAATCAGCAGTAATGTACCGCCAATACCGTAAGCTTTTGTCTTCTGCTCATAGCCCAGCCGATACCCTGTATATAGCCCCAATATCACAACCAACGCGGTGACAATGAGTATACTTAAATCAACTGCGACAGCCTCCGTACCAAGAAAACCAAACCCCATCCCGGCTAAAAGTGCGTCCAGACTTGTAAAACAGGCAGCGATACATACCTGCTTGTAGTTGATCTCACTTAACCGTTCCAGGATCCCTTCATTTTTCCATGCCTTATATAACATATATACCCCAAGAATCATAAATATGATAACAGAAATCATTTCACCGATATTCTGTACATTTTGGGCTTTAATGGAAAAATACGGAACCATAGAGGCCAGATGTCCCACCTCTGCGGCAGCTACCTGCCAGACGCAGAAAATCAGGCACATTTTTAATAGTTTCATTTTCTCAATCTTCAGGAGAACAGCGCCCTGACATACAACAACAGCATAGACATCCAAAGACAATCCAACGGAAGCGATCAGTATCTCAACAAGACTCATAAAAGGTCCTCCTCCACTACCTGTTCACTCTAAGTCAATTCTCCGTCTCTTTAGTGTGCCTGTGGATAATATAATCAAAAAATGAAAAGATGTACAGCTTCATAAAAAGCAAATTGTCAAAAAAAAGCTACAAATTCATCAATTTGTAGCTTTGCTTTCAACACTCAATCATTTTTGTCGTTTGATTATCGTCCGCAGCACTGTTTGTATTTCTTGCCGCTGCCGCATGGACATGGATCATTACGTCCGATTTTCTTGCCCTTGACGATGGTCATGGATTTCTTCTGCGCCTTGTAGAGTTCTTTTCTGCGCTCCTCAGAAAGAAGGGCGTCCCACTGCGGCAGGTTATACAGCCAGTCCGCTTTGGCAGCCACCATATTGTAATACAACTTCTCAAGGTCGATATCAACGACAACTTCAGACTCAGCGACAATGGTATCCACCGGATTCGGAGTCTTCAAACTCTCATTGATGCCGTCAAGGAATCCGCCGAAACGCACAACATCCATATGAAACTTCTCTGCCAGTTCAGCCACTGTTCCTTTGTACACTTCCACCGGCTCCGTCAGCATCTGCTCATAAACAGCCTTCTCCTGCATATAATAATCTGTCCAAAACTTCTGGGCCATCTGCTGGTTCTTGTCATACTGACCAGCCAGAACTTCCCAATCCTCCATTAAACTCATCTTATTCACCTTATCCTTTATGCTTTGATTCAATTTATTTCAGTGATAAAATTATAAAAGATGAACGCCTATTTGTCAAATGGTTTATCCGAATGCCATCTTTCCTCACTGTCATGCTGCATCATTTCTCCTTCGCTGCATATTCATATTAATATATAGTAAAGAAAGGAACATCATCCTATGAACTGTCAATATTACTATAACAGGGATACCATGAACTACCTGAATTGTTTCGATGACATTCTTGATACGATGATCAGGGGTATGACGGAAGCCAAACTGAACGACAGCATTTCACACAATTTTATCGTTCAGATGATTCCTCATCATCAGGCAGCGATAGAAATGTCCAGAAATATCCTCAAATACACCTCCCTCGAACCGCTGCGCCGCATAGCGGATGGCATCATCACGGAACAGACCAAAAGTATTGCCGATATGCGCCGGATACTGCCTGAATGCAGTCAGTTATTCAATTCGACCAGGGATATCTGCCTGTATCAATGGCATATCACCCGCATCATGAATACCATGTTCTCCGCCATGCGCAATGCCTGCGCCGACAATCAGATCAGCGCGGATTTTATGCGTGAAATGATTCCCCATCATGAGGGAGCCATCCAGATGTCAGAAAATGCCCTCAATTTTCAAATATGCCCTGATCTCGTTCCCATCCTGCAGGCTATTATTATCTCCCAGAAAAAAGGCGTACACGAAATGCAAAATCTTCTCTGCAGCATCGGCTAAGACAAAAGCAGTCCAAACCATCAATGATTTGGACTGCCTCAAGGCGTATTTTTACTTGCTGAAATATTTATCCAGTATGCGGGAAACCTCTTTTATATCGATCGGTTTGGCTATATGCGCATTCATACCATGGGACAGACATCTCTGGATATCCTCCGAAAATGCGTCGGCCGTCATGGCAATGATCGGTATATCCGCATCAGAGCGTTCCATACCGCGAATACAATCCGCAGCCGTATAACCGTCCATCACAGGCATTCGGATATCCATCAGCACCGCATCGTAAAAGCCCGGTTCAGACTTCCGGAACTTATCGACACAGATTTGTCCGTTTTCTGCCCATTCCAGTTCCAGTCCCAGTTCCTGAAGCAATTCGCTGGCGATCTCCCAGTTCAGCTCGTTATCCTCTGCAATCAGAATCCGTCTGCCGGAGAAATCATTTTCCAGCTGATGATGGACAGGCGTAACCTCTGTCACTTCCGTATATGGCTTTAATCCATAGTACAGAGTGGACTTAAACAGTGGTTTTGATAAAAATCCGCTGATTCCCGCTGCCCGCGCTTCATCCTCGATCTCACTGCAATCATAGGCTGAGATCAACAGGATCGGAACTTCTTCGCCCAACTGTCTGCGCAGTTCACGAGCCGTTCTGATGCCGTCCATACCAGGCAGCTTCCAGTCAAGAAGTATCACATGATAATCGTCATGGATACTGTGGTGCCGGGTCACCATCTCAATGGCCGTTTCGCCATCCAGCGCCCATTCCGCTTCAATACCAATGGATTTCAGGGAAGCCACCGTACTCTCACAGAGCTGCTGGTCATCATCTACGACCAGCATCGTAATATCCGGAAGCATCCACGATATATTTTGTGATCGCCATGCCAAGGCCGGTTCCCTCTGTCTTCTGGACGCGCTTATTGTCTTCACGGCTGAAAGAATCAAACAAATGTGTCTGGAATTCATCGGACATACCAATGCCGTCATCCTTTACCCGCACCAGAATACGGACATAATCATCACCCTTCGGAGATAGCTCCTCATGCAGCGATACTTCAATGTTTCCGCCGTCCGGTGTAAATTTCACTGCGTTCGACAGCAGATTCAAAAGAACCTGATTCAGACGCACACTGTCACAGCGCACATTCTCCGAAGAAATATTATAAATGAATACATTAAACTTCTGCTGCTTGGCCCTGATCTGCGGCTGAATAATACTGATAATACTATCCATCGCCTCACGCAGGGAAACCAGTTCTATATTGAGCGTCATTTTTCCGCTCTCAATTTTTGACATATCCAGCACATCATTGATCAGTCCCAGGAGATGTTTACTTGACAGGGCAATTTTTTTCAGGCAGTCCTGTACCTTCTTGTTATCCTGAATATTGGCCATGGCAATGGCCGTCATACCAACGATGGCATTCATTGGCGTACGGATGTCATGACTCATATTGGAGAGAAATTCACCCTTGGACCGGCTGGCTTTTTCGGCCATCTCCCGTGCTTCCTCCAGTTCCAGCATCTGTCGCCGGCTGAGTCTGAAATATCCCCAGAAGATGAGGAACAATACAACCAGAATAATGGCACAGCTTATGACAAAAACATTCAATGACTGTTTGCCCATGGCTTCAATTGTACGATCCATCGTCCCGTACGGCATAACAGTTACCAGATACCATTCAGACATTGGCAGCTTGGAACAGTACATCTGCCGCCTTTCCCCGTAGATGGTAAGCATGGTCGAATAATCCGTATTTTCTCCCATTGCTGCCTGCAGTTCCTGTATGATCTGCTCTGAATCCTTGCCATCTGTGACTTCATAGAGCGCCCGGATACGGTCGAAATAATTATTCCGTGTAACATCATAACTGCGGACAACAAAACTTCCGTCCTTGCGGATCACAAAGGAGTACACCAAAGTTTCCTGTCTCCGAGAGAAAGCGTATCCGAAATATACTCGATCGGCATTTTGGCCACCAGGGCAATGCATTTTCTGCCATCATCCATGTAATAGGCCAAAGCATTAAAATCACGGGCCTCACAGCCATATTCCAGCCAATCACGCAATTCTTCACTGTCGCTGTCATTTTCGATCGGTATTGTATCCACCAATGTCTGGATCTGTGTCAGACGCAGATCGACCATCGTCTCAAAATGCTTGGAAATACGCTCATTCATACCGGACATATAAATGCCGACCAATTGATTAATGGTTGTTGCGCTCTGCCGGTTCATATATTTTACAAGAAAACCAAAAACGGCAATGCAAACAACACATATGGTAATCAGGCTGAATGTCAAAAAGCGTGTCGTCCTATTGTGTTTCCTCATGCTACTGTCCTCCGCACTCTCCGCGAAATTCCTTAATTGCCGCAGCCGTTACCAAATAATCTTCCTTCACCTGCTCAACGATTGTATCCGCTTCCGGCGTCCATCCATTGCGCAGCGCGTCGGACAGACGGCTGCTGGAATCCAGCAATCTGGTAAAGCACCAGCCGCTCGCTGTGCAGCCGTGTGCAGACTTCTGTGTAATTGCCGCCCAGAGCCGTATAACATTCCTGTAAATTCATCTGTTTTTCCTCCTTTATGACCCCATGTTATTTTGTGAAACGACAGAAAGCATCTCACGCATCGAATCATCATAAAATACATATCGGCTGCGTCCTGACCGCTTGGCATAATAGAGCGCCTGATCTGCGGCGTGGAACAATGTATCATACACTTTTCCCACCATATCCGTCAGTGCCACACCCATGCTGATGCGGACAGTAATACCGTCATAAACTCCCTCCAGCGCGTCAAAAAGGCGCCTGATCTCCGGTTCGATCTCAGTTTCATATTCCAGAAAAATGAGATATTCATCACCGCCAATTCTGGCGATGATCTCCCCGTTTCGGATGTTCTCCCGCAAATTGTCTGCCATATACTGTAAAACATGATTGCCGACAATATGTCCATATGTATCGTTCACCAGCTTAAATTCATCCAGATCAAAAATTGCCAGCGCAAATTTTCCATCCTGATGCTGCTTCATACACTGTAAAACCATATCTCTGGCACTGGCCTGATTTAAAAGGCCCGTCAGTGTATCATGCGTCGCCCTCTTTTCCAGTTCCTCCATCTTCAGCCGTGAATCATGGATATCCACCGCCTTGCCAATAAATCCGGTGCAAACAGGATCACTCGCCTCGTTCCATATGGCCTGAAGGATCATCCGGTACCAGCGGGGCTGCCCGCCAACCTGAAGCGTATATTCAAAGCTGACCTGCGGCTTGTCGGCCGTCGTGCCCACCAGTTTTGCCGTTATTTCCTTCCATCCGTTTTTTCCCATGATTCTCTGCACATTTTCATCTTCACCCGGATGCATCGTATCCTGGGGCATTCCCAGTTTCTCCGCTCCCCATGCCGACAGATTCAGCATATCGGAGGCTATCGTATATTCAAACTGTATTTCCTCCGTCATGGCCGAAAAGAAATTGTACTTCATCTGTTCTTTATACAACAGGTTCATTGATCTCTCGGATGCAATACATTTCTCCCCCTGCAGTAATTCCCTCATGATACTGGACTGCATATCCTGGCTTCCCCGGTTTCTGGCACTGACAAGTTCATGCTCCAGTATGCCTTCCACACTTTTCAGGCACTCCAGCAGCAGCGGATTGAACGCCCCGCATTCACCGTCCAGAATCATCTGAACCGCTTTCGCATGGGGAATCGCCTTTTTATAGCACCGTTCACTGGTCAGCGCGTCATACACATCTGCCAGCGCCACTACCTGGGCTGAAATCGGAATGTCATCGCCCTTCAGTCCGTCCGGATAGCCCCGGCCATCGTAACGCTCATGATGCCAGTTGCATATCTCATGGGCGTATCTGATCAATGGTTCATCATGATAAGCGGGAAGATCTTCCAGCATTTTGGCGCCGATGCGGGAATGGGTCTTCATAATCTCAAATTCTTCCTTCGTCAGTCGGCCTGGTTTGTTGAGAATCTTTTCATCAATCGCAATTTTCCCAATATCGTGCAGTGAGGAGGCGGTACTGATAATAGAAACATCCTCCTGTCTCAGATAATACCGCTCTGTTCTTCTCTGTAATTGCCGCAATAAAATCTCTGTCAGAGTCCGTACATGGATAATATGCAGACTGCTCTCGCCATTACGAAACTCTACGATATGGCTGAGAATATCGACCAACAGGCTGTTGCGCCGCTCTTTTTCTTCAATTTGCCTGGCCACAAGGCCCATCAGCTTTTTCTGCTTGCTGTAGACCAGCACCGTGTTGACCACTCGACGGTGAACGATCAGCGAATCAAAAGGCCGCGTGATGAAATCCGTAACACCCATATCATACGCCTGCTCCACCTGTTTCGGACTATTCTCTGCAGAAATCATAATCACAGGTATATCCTCGATCCACTGCCTCTGCTGCATCACGCGCAGCACGCCAAAACCATCCAGATTCGGCATAACGATGTCCAAAAGCACAACGGAAATATCCAATGCATATTTCTGAAGCATGTTAATGGCCTCAATCCCGTCCTCTGCTTCAACAATCTCGTATTCTAATCCGAGAATATCTGCCAGGATCGAACGGTTCATTTCCGAATCATCCACGATCAGTATTTTTTGTTTTGGCAAATTTTCCCGATTCATTGTCAATCCCTTCCTTCTATAAAGGTATTCCATCTTTCATAGTTTTGCCATAAAATCTACATAATCCGTTTCTATAAAACACAAAAAATAACGCCGTCCGCAAACGGCATCATTTTTTATTCAATTTCCATGTTTACAAATGTAAGAAACGGTGTTAAACGATGAGCATAGCATCCC
>CAYURX010000059.1:0-15233 GCA_964447245.1 uncultured Coprococcus sp.
TGAAACCCTTGAAAAACGCCGGTACTTGGTTTTCTGGAATGCAATGAACAGAAAAACTTAGTATCCGCTGCGTTTTTCACGGAGTGAGAACGTGTTTCACTTATGATGGCTGCCAGAAATTCCGATTCATAAGCCGATTTTTAAACGGTTTCATGGCGTCTTTTGGCTGGAATACGCAATAGCTCCAAATACCCAAACAGCAGAAAGAACCGAAGCGGATGATTGAAAACGGGTTTTGCGGCGGCTCCATTTGTGGTGATAAAGATGATTGTAAATGACAGATTGACGGCCTATCTGCATTCTCTCGATCAGGCCGGTTCTGAAGTCGTAACGGCCATTGAGAGGGAAGCGAGAGCCGATGGCGTGCCGATCATCCGTCCGGAGACCGGCTGCCTTTTAAAGGTGCTTTTGCGCCTCCAGAAACCTCAGAGGGTGTTGGAAATCGGAACGGCTGTTGGTTATTCGGCCATACTGATGAGTGAATGCCTGGAAGAAGGGGCTACGATCACGACAGTGGAAAAATATGAAAAGCGCATACCTGTGGCCAGAGCCAATATCCGGCGGGCCGGGAAAGAACATTGTATTCACCTGATTGAGGGAGACGCGCTTGAAGTGATGGCACGTCTTGAACCGGGATATGATTTTATCTTTATGGATGCGGCCAAAGGGCAGTATATACATTTTCTGCCGGAGGTGCTGCGTCTGCTGAAAAAGGGCGGTCTGCTTGTGTCGGATAATGTTTTGCAGGACGGGGATATTGTGGAATCACGCTTTGCGGTCACGAGAAGAAATCGCACGATCCACAGCAGGATGCGGGATTATCTGTGGCAGTTAAAGCATATGAAAGAATTTGAAACGGCAGTTTTGACGGTGGGCGATGGCGTGACTATCAGTACGAAACTGACAGATGAATAAATGGATGGACAGAAGGATAGATAGAAGGAGAAGTTTGATGAGAATACCAGAGTTATTAGTGCCGGCCAGCAGCCTTGAAGTGCTGAAAACGGCCGTTGTCTTTGGTGCTGACGCAGTCTATATAGGCGGCGAAGTTTTCAGCCTGAGGGCAAAATCAAAGAATTTTTCTCTTGAAGATATGAAAGAGGGCATTGCATTCGCCCATGAACATCAGGTTAAAGTGTATGTGACGGCCAATATTCTGGCCCACAATGGCGATCTGGCGGGCGTGCGCGAATATTTCCGGGAATTAAAAGTCATTCGTCCGGACGCATTGATCATATCAGACCCGGGCGTATTTGCCATTGCAAAGGAAATCGTGCCGGAGATCGAGGTGCACATCAGTACCCAGGCGAACAATACCAATTACGGGACCTATGATTTCTGGTATCAGATGGGGGCAAAGCGGGTGGTGACAGCCAGAGAATTGTCCATGGCCGAGATCAGAGAGATCAGAGACCATATACCAAAAGACATGGAGATCGAGACCTTTATCCATGGTGCCATGTGCATTTCCTATTCGGGGCGCTGCCTGTTGAGCAACTATTTCACCGGCCGCGATGCCAATCAGGGGGCATGTACCCATCCATGCCGGTGGAAATATGCGGTCATGGAGGAAACAAGGCCCGGCGAATATCTTCCGGTCTATGAAAACGAGAGGGGCACTTATATTTTCAACTCAAAAGATTTATGTATGATCGAGCATATCCCTGAATTGATTGATGCGGGCATCGACAGTTTTAAAATTGAAGGCCGTATGAAGACTGCGCTGTATGTGGCCGTCGTGGCACGTACTTACCGCAAAGCCATTGACGATTATCTGAAAGACCCGGAATTATACCGGAAAAACATGCCTTACTATCAAGAACAGATCGCCAGGTGTACGTACCGGCAGTTTACAACGGGATTTTTCTTTGGCAAACCGACGGCGGAGACGCAGATTTATGACAGCAATACTTACACAAAGGAGTATACGTATCTTGGTATTATCAATGGCCGAAATGATGAAGGGTTGTTCGGGCTTGAGCAGCGTAATAAATTCTCCGTCGGGGAGACCATTGAAGTTATGAAGCCGGATGGACAGGATCTTGCTGTAACAGTGCGGCGGATCTGTAATGAAGAAGGCAGCGATATGGAGAGCTGCCCGCATCCAAAACAGAGAATCTATGTTGATCTGGGAATTGAACTGGAAGATCAGGACCTTTTAAGGAGAAGCGAAATATAGTGTCCGGCAATCATTAATGAAGCTGGGCCTTCAGCTTCTGGAGTGCCTTTTTCTCGATTCTCGAAACATAGCTGCGGGAGATGCCGAGTCTGGCGGCCAGTTCACGCTGGGTCGTTTCCTCGCGGCCATAGAGGCCGTAGCGGTGGATAATGACCTGATATTCCCTTGGAGTTAAGCTCTTTGGGAGGATATCTGCCAGTTGGCGCAGGTAGCGCTTTTGTTCCATCTGTTCAACCACATCTTCATCGGTATGTTCGAGAACACTCATGAGGTTGATCTCATTGCCCTCTTTATCGGTGCCGATGGGTTCATAAAGGGATACTTCGCGGTTCAGTTTGCGGTCGCCGCGCATAAGCATAAGCAGTTCATTGTCGATGCAGCGGGCGGCATAGGTGGCCAGACGATGGCCTTTGTCAAAATTATAGGTGTTGACGGCCTTGACAAGCCCGATGATCCCGACAGAGATTAATTCATCTGTTTCCCGTCCGGATCCCGCGTATTTCTTGACAATGTGGGCCACAAGGCGGAGATTGTGTTCAATCAGTATATTTTTGGCATCGAGATCACCGTTTTTATACTGTTCAAGATAGCAGGCTTCCTGGGGAGCGGTTAAGGGTTTCGGAAATGACTGCATGGGTGCGCTCCTTTGTCTGGCTTTCTCTATATTTTATGCGCAGACTGATAAATAGTGCTTTTCCACCCAATGATATCTGAGAATGACGATTTTAAAGGAGTAATCAATAAAAAATGTTCGAGCAATTTTATCCTGATGAGTGGCTGGATTCAGCCTGGCAGATTGATTATGAAGGGCTGTACGCAAAAGGATACCGGGGATTGATTTTTGATATTGACAATACGCTGGTTCCCCATGGCGCGCCGGCGGATGTGCGGGCGATTGAGCTTTTCAGGCGGCTTGGGACCATCGGTTTTTCCTGCTGCCTGTTGTCGAATAATAAAGAACCAAGGGTGAAGATGTTTAATCAGGCCATTGGTGCAGCCTATATTTTCAAGGCCGGGAAACCGGGGCGTGAGGGCTATCTGAAGGCCATGGAAAAAATGGGGACTGACAAAGAAAATACGATATTTATCGGCGATCAGTTGTTTACGGATGTGTGGGGAGCAAAAAGAACGGGGATCAGAAGCATTCTTGTAAAGCCCATCGATCCGAAAGAAGAAATCCAGATCGTCTTAAAGCGCCGGTTGGAGTGGATCATTCTCTATTTTTACAAAAAACGGCGAAAAAAGAGTTGAAAAACGGAACTTTATTATATATACTATAAGAAGTTAATTTTAAGGAGGAAACTTTGAATGATTTCAGCAGGTGATTTTAGAAACGGCGTAACCATCGAATTTGAAGGTGAAGTCTATCAGATTATTGAATTCCAGCATGTAAAGCCCGGCAAGGGCGCTGCGTTTGTTAGAACTAAATTAAAGAATATCAAGAATGGCGGCGTTGTCGAAAAAACTTTCCGTCCTACTGAGAAATGTCCGACTGCTCATATTGAGAGAATTGAGATGCAGTATCTGTACGATGACGGCGAGATGTACAACTACATGAATACAGAGACTTATGATCAGGTTGCGCTGACCCATGAAGCTGTGGGCGATGCGATGAAATTTGTGAAAGAGAACGAGATGGTCAAGATGCTGTCCCACAAGGGTTCTATTTTCTCCATCGAGCCGCCTCTTTTTGTTGAACTTGAAGTCACAGAGACAGAGCCTGGATTCAAGGGCAATACATCAACGGGTGCTACCAAGCCATCGACAGTTGAGACAGGCGCACTTGTTTATGTACCATTGTTTGTTGAGATCGGTGACAGGATCCAGATCGATACAAGAACAGGCGAATACTTAAAGAGAGTTTAATTGCCGCATGATAAAAGGGCTGCCGCAAATATCTTTGAACGGTTTTGCGGCGGCCTTTTTTACGCGAGGAGGGACGCTGATGGAGCGAAGTGACATCACTTAAAATGCGTCCCGACGACATGGCAGGTGCAGCGAAGCTGCGCGTGCCGATACATATGATATAAGGAGGGGTTATCATGAAAGATAGAATTACAGGACATACCGTTTTGACGGGCCTGCTTGGCAGTCCGGTCGCGCACAGCATTTCTCCGATGATGCATAATGAATCATTCAGGCAGTTGGGCCTTGATTACGCCTATCTGGCTTTTGATGTGGGAACCGATCAGTTAAAGACAGCAGTGGACGGCCTGAAGGCGCTTGGTGTAAGAGGTTTTAATCTGACCATGCCGGACAAGAATCTGATGTGCAGTTATTGTGACCATTTATCCCCGGCAGCTGAATTGATCGGCGCGGTCAATACGGTCGTCAATGATCATGGTGTGCTCACCGGATATACAACCGATGGCATCGGTTATATGGAAGCGGCGAGGGATGCAGGATTTGAACTGCCGGGCAAGGTGATGACACTTCTTGGCGGCGGCGGCGCGGCAACGGCTGTCTGCGTGCAGGCGGCGCTGGATGGTCTGAAGGAGATCAGAGTCTTTAATATTAAAGACCAGTTTTACGGCCGTCTGGAGAAGCTGGCGGCCGATCTCAATGCGAAAACAGCCTGCCATGTCACGGTGGGCGATCTGGCGGATACGAGGGCTTTATATGACAGTATCGCGTCCAGTGATATTCTGACAAACGCGACTTCTGTCGGCATGGCGCCGAATGTGGATGTCTGCCTGATTGATGATCCGGATGTGTTCAGGCCGTCTCTGATCGTTTCTGATGTGATTTATAACCCGGAGCAGACGAAGCTTCTGAGAATGGCTTCTGAGCGGGGCTGCGCGACTTTTAATGGTCTGTACATGCTTCTGTACCAGGGCGCGGCCGCCTTCAAAATATGGACGGGTCAGGAGATGCCGGTGGCTGTTATTAAAGAGAAATTCTTTACAAGATAGCGGTCACAGGATTGCGTCGGCTGTGTTTATGGCATATAATGGAATTGTATGGTATGATCAGAAAATGGTCAGAAAGTAATAAAGGAGTTATGACAATGGGTAAATATTTTGGAACAGATGGATTCAGAGGAGAAGCAAATGTTCAGCTTACAGTTGAACATGCCTTTAAGGTAGGCCGTTTTATCGGCTGGTATTATGGGACGAGACTGGGCCGCCCGAAGGCATGTAAGGTCGTGATCGGTAAGGATACGAGAAGAAGCAGCTATATGTTTGAGTATGCCCTTGTGGCTGGTCTCACGGCTTCAGGCGCCGATGCTTATCTGCTGCATGTAACGACGACGCCAAGTGTGGCTTATGTGGTTCGTACGGAAGAAGACTTTGACTGCGGCATTATGATTTCCGCCAGCCACAATCCTTTCTACGATAATGGTATCAAACTGATCAATGACCGTGGGGAGAAGATGAGTGAGGATGTGATTCTGGAGGTTGAGGCCTATCTTGACGGCACAATGGGTGAACTGCCGCTGGCAACGGGCTCAAGGATCGGATGCACGGTGGATTATGCGGCCGGACGTAACCGTTATATCGGCTATCTGATCTCACTGGCTACCCGTTCCTACCGGGGAATGAGGGTCGGTCTTGACTGTGCCAACGGAAGTTCGTGGATGATCGCCAAGAGTGTTTTTGACGCGCTGGGCGCCAAGACTTATGTGATCAATAACCGCCCGGATGGCTTTAACATTAATACGGACTGCGGTTCCACGCATATCAATGTACTCCAGCGGTTCGTCAAAGAGAAGGGCCTGGATGTGGGCTTTGCCTTTGACGGTGATGCGGACAGATGTATTGCCGTTGATGAAAGCGGCAATGTGGTCGACGGCGACCTGATTCTTTATATTTACGGCCGTTATCTGAAGGAGCGCGGCAAGTTGAAGAATAACACTGTTGTTACGACAGTGATGTCCAATTTCGGCCTATACAAAGCCTTTGATAAAGAGGGCATTGATTATGTCAAAACGAATGTGGGCGACAAATATGTTTATGAAAATATGCAGCAGCACGGTCATCGGATCGGCGGAGAGCAGTCCGGCCATATCATTTTCAGTAAATATGCTTCAACAGGCGATGGGATATTGACAGCCATCAAGATGATGGAAGTTATACTTGAAAAGAAGATGACGCTCAGTGAGCTGGCAAAACCGGTGACAATTTATCCGCAGCTTCTGAAGAATGTCCGCGTCAGAGACAAGAAGGCGGCGAGGGAAGATAAGGATGTTATTGCAGCCGTTGAAGCTGTCGCTGCAAAGCTTGGCGATGAGGGCCGTATTCTTGTCCGTGAGAGCGGTACAGAGCCGGTCATCCGTGTCATGGTCGAGGCCCCGGATGACAAGACCTGTGAGCAGTATGTATCGGAAGTGGTGGATGTGATCTATCAGAAAGGTCATGCGGTGGCTCAGTAAGATATTGATGGCATTGTGACGGCTTTTAGAGAGAAAGAGTGAATCATATGGGTATTTATTTAAATGGTACAATGGCATATTCATTGTATAGTAGTGAAACTTCTGGCCTTTACTTTGTAGATAAAACGATGCTTTTGTCAGAATTATTTCCTTTAATTGAAACTGGCAATAGACATATTTGTCTCACCAGACCGAGACGTTTTGGTAAGACAGTTATGGCGAACATGATCGGCGCTTTTTTCAGCCGGGGATGTGATAGCCATGATTTGTTTGATCATCTTCAAATTGCAGAACAGGAAGGTTATCTGGAAAATTTGAACCAGCACGATGTGATTCATATTGATTTCAGCGAAGTGCCGAGACAGTGCAAGACTTATGAACAGTATATTGGTCGGATTGAGCGCCGGTTGTTAAAAGATATCAGAAAAGCCTATCCGGAGGCGGATTTTGATGAAGAAGATGCTGTATGGGATGTTTTAAAAAGTGTTTTTACAGCCTATGATTCTCAGCGTTTTTTATTTGTACTGGATGAATGGGATGCGGTTTTTCACATGCCATTTATGACAAAGGAAGATCAGAATAATTATTTGTTGTTTCTAAAAAATCTGCTGAAAGATAAGCCGTATGTTTCATTGGCTTATATGACGGGGATTCTTCCGATTGCGAAGTATTCCAGCGGTTCGGAACTGAATATGTTTGCGGAGTATACGATGGTAACGGAAACAAAGTTCAGCAATTATTTTGGATTTACCGAAAACGAAGTGGATATGCTGTATGAACGGTATGAGAAGAATACTCCGGAACCGGCCATTACACGGGCCCTGCTGCGGGAATGGTATGACGGATATCATACAAAGTCCGGCGAGAGGGTGTATAATCCGAGGTCGATCGTTCTGTCACTGACGAACAACAATCTTGGGAATTATTGGACGAATTCAGGACCTTACGATGAAATTTTTTATTACATTGAGAAAAATGTGGCCGATGTACGTAATGAACTGGTTCTGATGATTTCCGGTGAGCCGGTCGAAGTAAGGATTCGGGAGTATGCGGCCACTTCAATGGATTTATCTACGAAGGAAGAAATTTTTTCGGCCATGGTGGTGTACGGTTTTCTGAGTTATGAGGATGGCAAAGTAAGTATTCCAAACAAAGAACTGATGGACAAATTCGATGAAATGATTTTCAAAGAGCCGGCTCTGGGTTATATGCATCAACTGGCCAAAGCTTCAGAACGTATGCTGGCGGCCACACTTGCAGGTGATACGGATACAATGGCAGAGATCCTTGAATATGCCCATGATACGGAGACACCAATATTAGCTTATAATAGTGAAACCGAGCTGGCGGCTGTCGTGAATCTTGTTTATCTGTCGGCCAGAGATAAATACCGTATTGAGCGTGAGGATAAGGCCGGAATTGGATATGTGGATTTTATTTTCTATCCGAAAAAGAAGTATGCGGACTGTCTGATTCTGGAACTCAAGGTGGATCATACACCGGAAGAAGCGATCCGGCAGATCAAAGAGAAAAACAGCGATTAAGCGGAGGATATGACATGGGAGAGAAATGGAAGTCAAATTCCATAGAACAACAGATAACGGAGAAAATCATATTTGAAAAGGTAAAAAAATGGATGGGTGTAGAATTGCAGAATAATCCTAAAATTATTGTGGGAAACACATTTATGCAGCCGGATTTCTACTCGGAGAGTGAAAATATTATAGGAGAAATCTTCGCACATATTGGCAAAACAAAAAAAGGACAAGATAACAAAATTGCAAATGATATTCTTAAAATGCTTCTTCTAGAAAAGTTGAAGGGAAAAACATATCGAAAAATGATTGTTGTATGTGATGAAGAAGAAATGAAGAAATTACGGGGGGCATCTATACTTGCAGAATCTATTAGACAATTTGGCATTGAAGTAAAAATGATAGATATTGAAGCAGATTTACGGGTTCAATTGGTAGAGGCACAAAAAAGGCAAAGAATGGTGAATACCCAATGAATAAGGTTATTGCGGTGTCACCTATGTCTAATACAGAGTACTTTGAGAAACAGGTAGCACATACATCAGTATTGGCGATTGAATTGAGGGATACGGTGGAAAATATTTTTGATAGATTAGTTTTCAGCGATGAAAATATTATAATTGTTGATTCATTGTGACGGCTGTCGGATGCCTGGTGATATTCCCGATAGATGATGATTGCTTGTGTGGAAGAATTGTAATAAAATGGATATATGATGTAAATACGTAATAATACGTATTTATGATTGACGCACGAATTTCAACATGGTACAATCGTATATGATAAGGGGAGAAAGGCAGGCAATATTGAAGCAGGCAGGAATAAAGTAAGTTTTTACGATTGTGTTGGAGGTTGAATATGAATAAGATGTTTTATCCTGCAGTATTTCATACGGCTGAGGAAGGTGGATTCTGGGTATCATTTCCGGATATCCCTGAGTGTTTAACAGAAGGAGATGATATGTCTAAAGCTTATGAAATGGCTGTAGCAGCCCTGGGTTTATCATTGGATTATATGTTTGAACACCGGGAATCTATACCAGAACCTTCAAATCCAGATCAAATAGAACTGGAATCAGGTGAATTTTTGGTTATTGTAGAATTTGACTGGCTAGCTTACCATAAAAAGAAAAGTTCAAGAGCTGTGAAGAAAACTTTGAGTATTCCTGAATGGCTGAATGAAGCAGCTTTATCCATGGGACTGAATTTTTCCCAGGTTTTGCAGGAAGCATTGCTGCAAAAAATCCAATCAAAAAAATAATGATAGATTCAAATGATGAGGAAAATCAGGTGTGGAGAAAATAAATCAGCCAGCGTATTGAAACGCTGGCTGAAATAAAAAGTGGAATAGTAAGTTTAAACAATGCCTGCCATAGCTAATACGACACAGAGCAGAGCCAGGGCGATCGGGGCAATGATGGTACACCAGAATACGTGACCATAGGATTTTTTGGTTGTTACGCCGCATACGGCTGCCATTGCGATGAATGTCGGGCAATGCGGCAGTGTATCCAGACCCATAGAAGCAATGCTTGTGATTTTAAATAAGGCTTCCGTATTGATACCATAAGTGAGATAGGTGTCGGCCATGGTGTTGGCGAAAATCTGGGCACCGCTCATTGAGGCACCGGTGATACCTGAGAAAATATTGATGGATACGATGGCTGAAAGATATGGGTTCAGGACATCGCATAAATACTTCGAAAAATTAACAAAAATCTGGAAACTTTCACAGGCGTTAATGACCGCTGCAAACCCCATGATACCTGCGGACAGAAGCAATGGCTGGATGCTGGACATAAAGCCGGTTGTAAAATCTTTAAGAGCATGTCCCTTCAAATTGTTATACTGTAAGATCATCAATAAAACAGTTGCAATGAAAATGGAAGCATAGGAGGCGGCCATTGTACCGATTCCGATTTTCAGGAATACGAAACGAAGCACAATAACTGCGATCAATGGAAGGATAGAAGACCACAGAGGTGGAATTTCCTTGCCTTCATGGGCCTTTTCAAGTTCAAGATCGGCAGAAGAAGGCTCGAATCCTTCACCTTTTTTGCTTAATTGTTTGGAACGCAGCATTAAATAGACGACACCGAAGATCAGAGCGGCAATCAAAGCAATGATCCCCATTTTAGAGGCAGAAAGAACGCTGACGCCTAAACCTTCAGATAATGCAAACATCAATCCTGCCGTGACGCCCGGTGTGCAGACAAGCACAACGACAGAACCATATAAGAAAATAGCGGGCATCAGGTTTTTGCTGATATTAGCCTTTTTAAACATAGGCATGGCAATCGGATAAACGGCAAAAACAACGATAAATGCGTTGATGCCGCCATAGGCCAGAATCCAGGTGACAATCAGTGTGGCAATAGGCGTCCATTTCGCGCCGAAAATGCCAAACAGGAAGTTGGCAATGGATTCAGCAGCACCTGTAACCTTCATGATTTCGCCGTAGGCGGAAGCAAGACAGAACATGAGCAGGTAAGTGCCGATGAAACCGGACATGCCGGAACCCCATGTGGTAATGATGCTGTCAAAGAATGGTAAACCATTTGTAATAATAACAACAACGGATGCAAGGATCGCAGCCAGGAAAGCATTAAAGCCGCGAATACTGAGTACGATTAATACAATGATGCCAAGAAGCATACCAATAGCGCCAATTGTAACAGACATAAAACATCCTCCTTTTTCTTAAGTGATGAAGCGATTTAGAAACCGCAGAATTCTTTGATATATTGAACAAACTGCGGAGCATTTTCTGCAGCCGCCATATGTGAGCAGTTGTTCATTGGCAGCAAGACAGAATCAGCAACCTGTGTATGCATGTATTCTGCTGCGCCCGGGCAATAGCCGGAACCCGGATTGGCGTAAATAAAAGCTGTCGGAACAGAAATGGTTTTTAAAACAGGTCTGAAATCGGCGTTGGCCATCGTTACCCAATAACCATAATTGCAGCGCTGGTGTTCTTCGGTGACATCGACGATGCCTGTGTAAAGTGCCTGTTTAATCAAAGGATTATGTTCACGGTTTTCGATCCGGGCACGAATTTCATCGGGTGTTCCGGAAAAATCGCGGATCTCATCAGGTGTTCCTTTAAACATGAGCTGTTCTGTCAAAATCAGGGCAAAACGCTCATAGTCATTCTGGATCGCCGCACAGTCACTGATGTACATATCACGTGTATATTGTCCCTGATACAGACCAAGCTTCCATCCGTCTTCGTTGATCAGTTTCGGAGACATATCTCCGATAATCACTTTTTCAAGCTGGCCGCAGCCAAACTGCTCAATATAAGAGAAAACAACGGCAGAGCCCATTGAATAGCCCATTAATATAAAACGATCAATACCAAGATAAGCCATCAAAGCCTTCGCGTCTTTGGCGGACTGAGGAATGCCAACAGCGCCTTTACCTTCTGTAATACCGTAGCCTCTCTGGTCAAATACAACCATACGGCAGTACTGTGTCATTGTTTCAATAAACTTTTCCTGTGAAGCAAGGCTGCTTCCCATCCCGTAGATGTACAGGAGAACAGGTCCCTGTCCTTCATCGATGTATTTAATTTCCGTGCCATCGTCGGCCAGAAATGTCTGAATGTTAAGTGCCATTATTTGTTCAACTCCCTTTTTTTATCAATTGTTATTACGTTTCCGAACTCATGAGTATGAATTTATTATAAACGCGGGTTTTGATAAATAGCAAATACTTATAATTTATGGGCGCATAACTAAAAGTTATTCAATGACTAAAATTGAAATTTGGTCATTGAAATATTTTAAAAATATGATAAAATAGAATCAGGAATAAATTAAAAAGAGGAGTGGATGCTATGCCGCGTCATTTTAGTGCAGAGGAACGTCAGCAAATTGAGAGACTACTCATTGATACAGCGAAAACATTATTTATCCGTTATGGTGTTCAGAAGACGACAATTTCAGATATCACCGATGCCGCGAAGGTGGGGAAAGGGACCTTTTATCTTTTTTTTAAGAGTAAGGGCGACATTTATATGAAGGCCTATACAGAAGAATGGCTGCTGGTTCATGATATTGTGGATGAAAAGTACAAGAACCGGAAGGGAAATTTAACGGATCTGATGATGGAGTATATTTATGAAAACAGGGAAAATCTGCTGCATCATCCTATTTTGTCGGTGGTTTATGACAGAAATACGTTGGCTTTGATCAGTGATCAGACGGTTACAGGTCAGTTGGAGGCATTTCGGGAACTCAGCGACCAGCGTCTGATTGAAATCATTGAAAGCTGGCTGGAAGTGAATCAAATACAATGCCAGATAAATCCTGCAGTGATCTCAGGTATGATGCGAAGTCTGAGCTATTTGAATTACCATAAAGATGAGATCGGGGATAACATTTTTGATGAAGTGATCCGAAGATTTGCGGAAGGGATTACTTTGGTTGTAAAAAACAGTGCGGAGGATATCTGATGGATATACGCCAGATCAGTTATTTTGTGGAAGTGGCCCGCTGCGGGAGTGTGACGCATGCAGCGGCAAAGCTGCACATTTCACAGCCGGCTTTAAGTAAATCCATCGCGAATCTTGAAGAAGAATTAGGTAAGGTTCTGTTTATAAGGAAACCGGGTCAGATTTTTATTACCGATGACGGGAGGGAATTACTCAGTTCCGCGCAGACGCTGCTGGGTCACTTTAATGATTTTCAGAGCAAATTCTGTCCGGTTGAAAATGTTAAGGATTTAAAGATCGGATGTTCGCCGCTGCTGAGTCCGGTCATGTATTCAGAGAGATTCAGCGATTTTGCCGGAAGCGCGGATGGGGTGACCTATATTGAAGGTTCTTCCGGCCAGTTGGTTCATTATATCTTGAATCAGCGGTTAGATATGGCTGTTTGCATATTTTGCGGGACGGAGTATAATTATATTGATCAGATTGATACGGAAAAGATTTATGAAGGAAATTTTTGCGCTGTTACTGCAGGAACTGAAACGGCACAGAAGATGCGGTGCCTTGTAACTTCCTGTGAATTACTCAATCAGATCAGGGATGATGAATGGCATTCTGTTTATTATTCTGACAGAATGACGGAATGGGTCAGGAAAGTGACTGCTCAGGGTTATACGGCATTGGTGCCGGACTTTATGGCGGGATATTTCCCGGAGAATGTCAAAATTGAGCGGCAGAATTATTTATATACCATGGCATTTGCGACAAACCGCAACCGGAAAAACGGCCGAAGCCTGGAAGTGCTGAAACGGTATATTCTGGAGCATGTGATCCGGTACATGGAGAAAGATGAAAGTTGATAAATGGAAGGAGTAACAGGAAATGAAACACTACGATTTTGAAACGGTCAACCCGCGTTATGCGATAGATTCCATTAAGTATCTGGAAATCAGAGAATATTTTCCGGAGGAACCGAAAGATATCATACCGTTTTCAGTAGCGGACATGGAACTTGTGACGGCGCCGGAGATCCGGGAGGGGCTGAAAAACTATATCGATACTTATGCCATAGGCTATAATCGCCCGACAGACGGCTATTATGACGCGATCTGCAATTGGATGCGGCAGCGTCATGAATGGCCGGTGGAGCGGGAGTGGATACTGACGGCCAATGGTGTGGTTCACGGATTTTTTACGGCGGTCAGAGCGTTTGCAGGCAAGGGAGACGGTGTCATTTTGTGTACGCCGGTCTATTATCCGATGTATGCGGCGGTTTCAACACCGGGCTGTGAGGTTGCGGAATGTCCGCTGATCAATCAGGGCAGCCATTATGAGATTGATTTTGATTTACTGGAACAATTGGCCGGTGATCCAAAGAATAAGCTGCTGCTGTTCTGCAATCCCCACAATCCGGGCGGGCGGGTATGGACAAGAGCAGAACTTGAGCGGGTCGGGGAGATTTGTTTAAAGCATCATGTACTCATTGTATCGGATGAGATCCATTTTGATCTGATCATGCCGGGCACAAAGCATACGGTTTTTGCCAGTCTTTCACCGGAAATTGCGCAGAACTGTGTGATATTAACGGCGCCGAGCAAGACCTTTAATCTGGCAGGCATGATGACAGCCAATGCCATTATTCCAAATAAAGCGCTGCGGAAGCGATTCCTTGATGAGCAGAAAAAGGAGACGCCGTTTCCGAACTGCAGTCCTCTTGGTTATGAAGCGTGCCGGATCGCCTATACGGAATGCGGAGAATGGCTGGATGAACTGAATGCTCTCGTGGCAAAAAATGCGCAGATCGTGAAGACGTTTGTTGAGAAAGCTTATCCTGAGGCTGTTGTCATGGATCTGGAGGGCAGCTATCTTTTGTGGATAGATTTTTCGGCTCTTGGCATTGAGAGCCGCAGACTGGCAAAAGTGCTGCGCACAGAGGGCCGGTTATTCTTTGATGACGGGTATCTATTCGGAAAAGCGGGGGAAGGTTTTGAACGGTGGAATCTGGCCTGTCCGACCCGGTATGTGGAGGAAGCCCTGCCAAGACTGAAAGCGGTACTTGACAAATACAAAAAAGCCGTTCAGACAACTGTTTGTTGAGCGGTATCAAACAGGTTGAGGCTGAACGGCTGCCGGATGATGGATTCAATAGTTGTATACTAAGAAATCTGTCGGATGTCCCTGATATTCGGTTCAATGAGCAGGGAATAGTTTGTGTGATAGATGACGAAGCCCGGTTTGCCGCCCGGTGTCTTTTTCACCTGCTTTTTCTGGACATAATCAATTTCAACTTTTTCGGCATCGCGGCCTTTGGAATAGTAGGCGGCCAGTCTTCCTGCTTCCTCAAAGGCCCGGTCCGGCAGTTCTTTGCCTTCTGTTTTGACAATGACATGGGAGCCGGGGATACCTTTGGCATGGAACCACCAGTCGTTGCCTGTGGCAAATTTGAAGGTCAGTTCATCGTTCTGATAATTATTTTTTCCCACATACATATGAAAACCGTCGGAAGAAAGGTAGTGGAAAGGCTTGCTGGTGATCCGCACCTTTTTATTGCCTTTTTTACCGGAATAATGACGTTTGATATAGCCGTATTCAATCAGTTCTTCTTTTAACTGGATGAGATCATCTTCTGCGGCGGCAATGTCCAGGGCCGTGCTGATGGAATCCAGATGTTCCAGTTCGTCTTTTGTTTCTTTGATCTGAATGGATAAAGCTTCAT
>CAYURX010000060.1:0-15221 GCA_964447245.1 uncultured Coprococcus sp.
AAACTCCTGATTTTCAGGAGTTTTTTTGATGTTGGGCACCGCATTCGCCTGTATCGCCTTTTAAAATCTGAACGCCATGTTGAATGGCATCGATGGCAAATGAAAGATTTTCCCTGACAGCTTTCGGGCTTCCCGGCAAATTGATAATGAGCGTATCGCCGCATATGCCGGCAATGCCTCTTGAGAGCATGGATTTTGAGGTGTACTGCAGACTGTTGGCCATCATGGCCATGGTCAGGTTGTCAGCGCGGCGTTCCACCACATCAGCGGTAGCTTCCGGTGTTACATCCCTTTTTGAAAATCCGGTCCCGCAGGTTGTGAGCACCAACTCAATACCCTGGCGGCAGTATTCCCGCATTTTGGCAGCCAACATATCCCGTTCATCGGGCAGGATTACATGGTCAACGACTTCAAAGCCATGGGCGGTAACGATTTCCTGAATGGCCAGGCCGCTTAAATCCTCCCGCTGACCGGCATAACCTTTATCACTGGATGTAATAATTGCAACTCGATACATAAAATCTATCCTCCTATCTGTGACATGCCTTTGGATTCAGGCATTTCATTTTGCAAATCATGATGTTCCGGCTTGGCGGTGAGGGCACGGGCGATATGTCCGGCAATGACTTCATCATTGCAGCCGTTTCTTAAATAGTGTTTGAGATCAATGCCATTATGATAAAACAGGCAGGTTTTTAAATGCCCGTCCGATGTGAGACGGACGCGATTGCAGGATTCACAGAACCGATGGCTCATGGCACTGATAAAACCGATGTGGCCCGTAAATCCTGGCAGGTGATAGTAGTGGGCGGGGCCGTTGCCATAAACGCCGTCAAGGGCTGTGGCCGGACCAAAAGCCTGCTCCAGCCGCTTTAAGATCTTGTCCTCAGGGATCGCCTGGAATTGCCTGCCGGAACCTATCGGCATCATTTCAATAAAACGGACATGGATCGGACGATCTATGGCAAGTGCCGCAAGAGCCAATATCTCAGAATCATTGACATCTCTGATTGGTACACAGTTGATTTTAATATTGCCGATACCAAGCTGAAGGGCCTCATCGATGGCTGCCATCACCGCCGCATGTCCATGCCGGCCCGTTATACTGAAAAAAGTATCCGGATTTAATGTATCCAGACTGAAATTGATCCCGTCAATACGCATATTTTTTAAACGCCAAAGATAAGGAGCAATCAACAGGCCGTTGGTCGTCAGCGTTACTTTTTCAATGTCAGGAATCTGTTTTAAGCGATCGATCAAATCACAGATTCCCCGGCGAACAAAAGGCTCGCCGCCAGTTACTTTTAATTTCCGTATACCCATTCCGGCAAAAATGCGGCAGAGCCGTTCAATTTCTTCATATGTTAATATTTCCTGCATTGATATGTATGGCACACCTTCCGGCGGCATACAGTACCTGCATCGAAGATTACAGCGGTCTGTTACTGACAGGCGCAGATAATCAATTGTTCTATAGAATCCGTCAATCATGGGAACCTCCGGACATCAGTCTTGATTCTTTTTCATTTTGCGATTATTCTTTCAGCCAGGCTTTGTAAGTTTCAGCGTCCAGCAGACCTGCTCTGGCAAGTTCCAGTTTCTGTTTGGCCTCCTGATACCATGCTTCAAAGGCTTCACGGGTCATATTCGGTGTCTTTTTGCGCGGTTTGGTCATACGGGCATAATGGGCCTTGTAGGCCCTTGTGTAGGCCAGCAGCAGCTCGTCATTTTTCACATTTTTAGCAAACGTCTGCGTATAACCGACCTCAGCACAGGTTTTGCCGTCTGAAGTATAGATCCGCGGGCAATAATCCATATTTGAACGTTTAGGAATAAACAGGCGACCACAGTTCTTGCAGGTTTTAAAAGGAATCCTGCGTTTCAGTATCTCCGTCAATTCAAGGAACAGGCACTCTTCCAGAGATGTGATAAAATAGTCCTCCGTATAGCATGTATCCGTGCCATCCTGATGAAGATCCAGTTTCATTCGGCTGAAGCAGGCAGTGTGCTGCAGCCATCCCGTGGCGGCCAGCTTCTCTGAAAGATAGCGTTCGTCATATCCGGATGACGAATGATACATGTCTGAGAGCAGTGCCGTATATTTGTCCTGGAGGTCGGTTAACGTCTTTAAATCCGGTATCTGGCTGTTAGCCTGCGGATTTTGAAGCTGCCTGAGAAATGCTGCCTGCCAGGCCGGTTCACAGCATGAAAAATATGGATGCACAGTTTTAAACTGATCGATCGTATCGAAGGTCAGATCGTTAGATAGTGATTGAAAATCTGTGTAGATAAACTGTAGCAGTGCTTCTCCTATCAACATTTTATTTGGTTGATTGCCGAAAAAAACAAAATTTTCAAATAATCCCATATAGACATGCATATAGCTTCGGCCTGAATTTGCCATGATCGTTCCCCTCATCCATTTTATTGTATCGAAAGAATAATTTCTTATAATATTACTATATATCCAATGCATAAAAACGTCAAGTATCGTCGATATTTTATCAGGGATTCTTTTATTTATAATGACAAATAAAAGAAAATGATTTATAATAGAGCCATGTTGTTTAAAGGAGGAAATGTAAAATGAACACAGCATTAGTCATCATGGCAGCAGGAATTGGTTCACGTTTTGGCGGCGGAATCAAGCAGTTGGAGCCTGTAGGACCGTGCGGCGAGATTATCATGGATTATTCGATCCATGACGCCATCGAAGCTGGATTTAATAAAGTTGTTTTTATCATTCGCAAAGATCTGGAAAAGGATTTCCAGGAAGTTATCGGTCATCGGATCGAAAAGGTCTGTGCGGAAAAACAGGTGGAAGTTGCCTATGCCTTTCAGGAACTCGACGATCTGCCGGAAGGCTTTACGTTGCCGGAAGGACGTACAAAGCCATGGGGAACCGGACAGGCTGTTCTTTCATGCAAAGGGATCGTCAATGAACCTTTTGTTGTCATCAATGCGGATGATTATTACGGTAAGGAAGCTTTTGCAAAGATTCACGCATTTCTTGAGAACTATTCGCCGGATCGTCCTTTCGATTATTGCATGGCCGGCTTTATTCTCGGCAACACACTGAGCGATAATGGCGGTGTGACAAGAGGCGTATGCAGAGTGGATGATAACGGTTATCTGACTGATATTGCGGAGACGCATGATATTATCCGCACGAAAACAGGCGCTGCCATCCGCAGTGCGAGCGGACTGACGGATATTGATGTCAACAGTCATGTTTCCATGAATATGTGGGGATTGCCGCCTCAGTTTATTGACATGCTGGAAGATGGATTTAAAGAATTTCTGTCAAATATAAAACCGGGCGATTTAAAGGCCGAATATCTCCTGCCAACGATTATCGGCGGTTTGCTGCATGAAGGGCGAATTACTGTCAAAGTCCTTGAAACGCAGGATAAATGGTTTGGCGTGACCTACAAAGACGACAAAGAGGCTGTTGTCAATGCTTTTCGTCAATTGACCGCAAAAGGCATTTACAGCGCACAATTATTTTAAAATGACAGAGGCTGCAGCGCGATGAAACTGCTGCAGCCTTTGTACAGTTATTTTGTCAGGAAATGTATTGGTTTTATGGCATCTATTTGTATCATAAGGAGGTATCCATATGAAATGCCATGATGCGCAGATGATGATATCAGGATTTATTGAGGAACGCCTGACGGATCAGGAAATGGAAGAATTTCTGGATCATATCGCAGGTTGCAGAGATTGCTTTGATGAACTGGAAGTCTATTATATGATCACGACGGGCCTGATGCAGCTGGATGAGGAGCATACCGGCACGCTGGACCTTAAGAAAAATCTGAGAGATGATATTGAGACCCGGCGGCAGAATCTCTGCAATCGCAGGCGGGCCTGTAAACGACGGCGGTGTGCCCGGTTGGCAGCCGCATTTTGCGCAGCGTGCGTATTGATATTTACGCTCTACATTTTTTCAGCCAATCAGGGAAGTATCCATACAATTGAAGATTTCAAAAACATTGTCTTCAATACCATACAATTACATTGGTATGGTCCTTCTTATGAGTCCGAGCTTGCAAACGAGCATGCATTGGAACCGGCAGATCTCCATGAGCGGCGTCTGAATTTTGAGCTGCGGCATCCGCTGATACCTTCTTATTTTTATTTTCCGGGAACGCAGCCGTTGGTTCCGGAACACAGAAGCATTCTTGAAAAGGATGGTTAAAACAATGGGAAAAGTAATTTTAATTGACGGACACAGTATATTGAACAGAGCTTATTATGGTATTCCGTTGTTATCGAATGCCGAGGGACTTCATACCAATGCGGTTTATGGTTTTTTGAATATTATGTTCAAGATTTTGGATGAAGAACCGGCGGATTATCTGGCGGTGGCTTTTGATGTTCATGCGCCGACTTTCAGACATCAGATGTTTGAAGATTATAAAGGTACCCGCAAACCGATGCCGGAAGAATTGCGGGAGCAGGTACCTGTGATGAAGAAAGTGCTGCAAGCCATGGAAATTCCGACGCTGGAGCAGGCCGGTTACGAGGCTGATGATATTCTCGGCACGCTGGGTCGGCGGTACGCCGCCATGGGTCATGATGTATCCATCATATCCGGCGATCGCGATCTGCTGCAGCTTGCAACGGATAAAATTAAAGTCCGCATTCCAAAGACAAAGATGACCGGTACGGAGGTCGAGGATTATTATGCGGCCGATGTACTGGCGAAATATCAGGTAACGCCGACAGAATTTATTGATCTGAAAGCCCTGATGGGCGATGCGTCCGATAACATTCCGGGAGTTCCGGGAATTGGTGAAAAGACGGCATCAAAGATTATCAGTACATGGCACAATATCGAAGAGGCCCATGCCCATGCGGCGGAGATCAAGCCGAAAAAAGCCTCTGAGAATCTCATGACCTATTATGAGCAGGCTCAGTTCAGCAAAGTGCTGGCGACGATCAAAACGGATTGTGAACTGGACTTTAATCCTGAAGATGCGGCTGTCGGACAGATGATGAACGATACATCCTATAAACTGCTCAAACAGCTTGAATTGAAGAATATTTTGAAACGTTTTGAGAATACGGCGGCGGTTGTGAAAGAGCAATACGAAGAAGCGGCGATTTTGACGGATTTTAGCGCGTGTATGCAGTGGGCCGATACGATTGATGCTGAGACTATGCTTGGCATCCGTTATATTTCCGAAAAAGGATGGGAAGGACTGGCGGTTTGCAAAAACGGGGAAGAACCTGTTTTCATTCCGGCCGAAGGCATGATGTCTCCGGCTTACCTGCAGTCTTTGGTTGTTGATATGATACACAAAGCGAAACAAAGCTGTTTCATTGATCTGAAAGTCCAGTTACCGTATCTTGACATATCTGAAGATGACAGAGTATTTGACGCTGCCATCGCCGCTTATCTGCTGAATCCGCTCAAGGATACCTATACTTATGACGGGGTGGCCCAGGATTTTCTTGGCATGACCATTCCTTCCAGGAGCGACTGGCTGCACAAATTGTCTTTAGAGGAGGCATTGGATCAGGAACCTGCCAATCTCAGGCATTATCTGGCCTATGAAACTTTGATCCCGGTGAAAGCCTGTGCAGTCTTAACTGCGCGTCTTGAAGAAACAGGTATGATCGATCTTTTTCACAATGTGGAAATGCCGCTTGTATTTGCCCTTTATGAGATGGAAAAAGCCGGCATACGGGTAGAAAAGGAAGCACTTGCACAATACGGCAGTCAATTGACTGGACGTATTGAAACACTTGAACACAATATTTACGAATTGGCCGGAGAAAAGTTTAATATTAATTCACCAAAACAGCTTGGTGTCATTCTGTTTGAGAAGATGCATCTGCCTTTTGCAAAAAAGACGAAGACAGGCTATTCCACATCGGCGGATGTACTTGAGAAGCTGAGGGGGCATGATCCGATCATCGGTCAGATACTGGAATACCGCCAGTTAACGAAATTAAAATCGACCTATGCTGATGGGCTGGCTGTCTATATCAATCCGGCTGATCAGCGGATCCATGGGAAATTTAACCAGACGATCACGGCAACGGGCCGTATCAGCAGTACGGAACCAAATCTGCAGAATATTCCGGTCAGAATGGAACTTGGACGTCTGATCCGCAAGGTCTTTGTTCCGGAAGAAGGACGGATATTTGTCAATGCCGATTATTCCCAGATCGAATTGCGTGTGCTGGCCCATATGGCCGGAGACGAACATCTGATCCAGGCTTATAAAGAGGCGCAGGATATTCACCGCATGACTGCATCTCAGGTATTCCATACGCCGCTTGATGAAGTGACTCCTGCCCAGAGAAGCAATGCGAAAGCAGTCAATTTCGGTATCGTCTATGGCATCAGTTCCTTTGGCCTGAGTCAGGATCTGAGTATCACCAAAAAGGAAGCGGACACTTATATTCAGCAGTATTTCCGCACTTATCCAGGCATCAAGGCTTTCCTTGACCAATCCGTAAGTGATGCCAGGGAAAAAGGATACGCCGTCACTATGTTTGGCAGACGCCGTCCTGTACCGGAATTGTTTGCCAGCAATTTCATGCAGCGGTCCTTTGGTGAGCGGATCGCCATGAATTCGCCAATACAGGGAACCGCAGCGGATATTATCAAAATAGCCATGGTGCGGGTCTGCCGCCGGCTGAAACGGCAGCAGATGCAATCACGTATCATTTTACAGATCCATGATGAATTGCTGATAGAGGCGACGCTGGATGAAGTCGAACAGGTAAAGACCATTTTGAAGGAAGAAATGGAACAGGCCGCGTCGTTGGCAGTGCCGCTTGAAGTGGATATGCATACAGGGCATAACTGGTATGAATTAAAGTAGGTGAAGATATGAAAGTTTATGGAATTACAGGAGGCGCCGGTACAGGCAAATCTGAAGTGATCCGCATGCTGCGGGAGGATTTTAACGGTTATGTGATCATGTCAGATGACGTAGCCAGGGAACTGACACTGAAAGACCATGTCAGCTATCGGCTGATCGTCGCCCATTTTGGTGAGGATATTCTGGGAGAAGACGGAGAAATTGACCGGAAGAAACTGGCTGACGTTGTGTTTAATGATGCAGAGGCTTTGGAACAATTAAATCAGATGACCCATCCTTATGTCCGGGAAGAAATCCTGCGGCAGATCAATGAGGCAAAAAAAACCGGACAATACGCATTTGTGGCGCTGGAATCAGCAATTTTACTGGAATGCGGTTATGAAAATATCTGTGATGAATTCTGGTATGTGTATACAGATCCGGCAATCAGACGGCAGCGCATGAAAGAAACAAGAAATTATTCTGATGAAAAGATTGATGCCATCATGAAGAATCAGCCGGATGACGCGAAATCCTGTGCCCGCTGTCAATTTATTATCAAAAATAATACGACATTGGAAGATGTTTACGAACAATTAAAAGCGAAATTGATCGAATAAAATCAAACCGGCGTCAAAAACCATGGGGAGGGCCTGAAAAAACGCCTCATGGCGGCAGGGTTGACAAGATAAAACTTATCTGATAGAATGAGCGTAACAATTTATTAACAATTGTTAAGAACATTTCAAAGAGGTAACAGATATGAAATTAAAAAATGTCATACACCATACTGCTTTATTTATGACTTTAATACTGGCGGGCATTTTGACTATATTTGCGGGTATTGCGGCCAATGACTCACAGGCTGCGGCACAGGCCAGGCGGCTTGTTGTTGCCGACAGCACAGATGAGGCTGCCATTTCGAATCAGATCATTGTCAGTGCGAACAATTATCTGCAATTGACATCCTGTGATGATATTGATGAAGTGCCGGAGATTGCGGAAGCGGTCAGTCCGGTGGAGCGAATGGTCATTGATATATCCGAAGATGACATTTATTTAATGGCGTGTCAGGTATATGTGGAAGCCGGCGCGGAGCCTTATGACGGCATGGTCGGCGTTGCCAATGTCATCATCAACAGAGTGTTAAGCGATCAATTTCCGGATACGATACCAGATGTGATCTATCAGAGCGGGCAGTTTCCGCCGGCTCATAACGGCGTTCTGGACCGGGTACTGGCTGATGGACCGGGCGATGAATGTATGCAGGCGACATTGGATGCCCTTTATGGAGCCAGCACAGTGGGCGACTATTTATATTTTAATATGTCCTGCGGTGTTAATACATCCAAGTGCAGCCGCTACATGCAGATCGGTGATACGATCTTTTATATGCCAAAATAAATACATAACAGAGAAAACGGGACTTTTGGTCCCGTTTATTTTTGTACGAAAAATAATAGTTGCGTTTAAAATGCCGATGCTTTATAATTTATCTCAGGCAAAGACCGATTATACAATGAGAGGAATGAAATTCATGCAGTTTGCAACAATTGCCAGCGGCAGCAGCGGCAACTGTCTGTATGCAGGAAATGATGATACACATATTCTGATTGATACAGGTATCAGTAAGAAAAGGATTGAAGAAGGACTCAGGCAGTGCCGCGTCGATGCCCGGGATATAGATGCAGTACTGATCACCCATGAACATGCAGACCACATTCAGGGTATTGGTGTCTGGTCGAGGAAATATCATGTGCCGATTTATGCGACCAGAGGCACGTTGAATGAGATAAAACGGGCAAAATCACTGGGGGCCATTGACGAATCACTGTTTCATGTGATCCGGCCGGAGGAAGAATTTACGATTAAGAATGTCAGGGTACGGCCCTTTGCCATTCCCCATGATGCCAGAGACCCGGTCAGTTATCATCTGGAAGACGATGCCAACCGGATCGGCATGGTCACGGATCTGGGCTATTTTGACCGGTCCATCGTTGACGCGCTGTTGGAAAGCGACCTGCTGTATGTGGAGGCCAATCATGATCTTCGGATGCTTGAAACAGGACCCTATCCCTATGCGTTAAAGCGGCGGATCGCCGGCAATTACGGACATCTCTGCAATGAAATGTCCGGGCAGCTCATTGGCCAGCTTTTGAATGAGCGGCTGCAATATGTGATCCTGGGGCATCTGAGTAAGGAAAATAATTTTCCTGATCTGGCACTGCAGGCTGTTAAGAATGAATTATCCAAAGATTTTTCAGTTACAGAAAACACACTGAATATCAGCGTTGCGCCGAGAGATCATGCAATGTCTGTTATTACATTATAAATGGAGGTTATTCATCATGAAAAAAACAATTATTACAGTTATCGGTAAGGACAGAGTCGGTATCATCGCAACTGTATGTACATATCTGGCTGATCACAATATCAATATCCTTGACATTGACCAGTCAATTATCCAGGGCTATTTTCATATGATGATGATTGTGGATGCCAACGGCGCTGATAAGGAATTTGCGGTCCTTGTTCAGGATCTGGCGGATATCGGTGAACAGCTTGGCGTTCAGATCAAAATGCAGCACGAGGACATTTTCAACATCATGCATAGAATTTAGTGAAGGTGGTTAAGATACATGACAAGTTTATTTGAAGTTCAGGAAACGAATAAAATGATCGAGGAATCCAATCTGGATGTCCGAACCATTACAATGGGAATCAGCCTTCTCGACTGCTGTGATCAGGATGTTGATGTGGTATGTGAGAATATTTACAGGAAGATCACGACAAAGGCCAAAGATCTGGTCAGGGTTGGACAGGAGATTGAACTGGAGTATGGTATTCCAATTGTGAACAAACGCATTTCCGTGACCCCGATCGCCCTGGTCGGCGGATGCTGCTGCCATACGCCGGCGGATTTTGTGAAGATCGCCAAAGCCCTTGACCGTGCGGCCAAAACAGTCGGCATCAATTTCCTTGGCGGTTATTCGGCCCTTGTTTCTAAGGGACTGACTCCGGCAGACCGGATGCTGATTGATTCCATCCCGCAGGCTCTGGCTGAAACAGATTTTGTATGCAGTTCGGTGAATGTCGGTTCAACCAAAACAGGCATTGATATGGATGCTGTGAAGATTCTCGGTGAAACAGTGAAGCAAACGGCTGCGCTGACAAAATACAATGATTCTCTTGGCTGCGCGAAGCTGGTTATTTTCTGTAACGCACCGGATGACAATCCGTTTATGGCCGGCGCCTTCCATGGCGTCACAGAGGGCGATGTTGTCATCAATGTAGGGGTCAGCGGACCTGGTGTTGTCAAGCGGGCCATTGAAGAAGTGCGGGGCAAAGATTTTGGTGTTCTTTGTGAGACGATTAAGAAAACAGCCTTTAAAGTGACCCGTGTCGGTCAGTTAGTGGCTCAGGAAGCTTCGAGGCGTCTGAATGTTCCGTTTGGTATAATTGATTTGTCTCTGGCGCCGACGCCGGCTGTCGGTGACAGTGTCGCAGAGATTTTGCAGGAAATGGGACTTGAGCGGGTCGGCGCACCGGGAACAACGGCGGCCCTTGCCCTTTTGAACGACCAGGTAAAGAAGGGCGGTATTATGGCGTCTTCCTATGTGGGCGGTTTATCCGGCGCATTTATTCCCGTATCGGAGGATCAGGGCATGATCGACTCCGTGCTGGACGGTGCGCTGACGCTTGAAAAACTGGAAGCCATGACCTGTGTCTGCTCCGTTGGTCTGGATATGATCGCCATTCCGGGCGATACGAAGGCTTCAACCATATCCGGTATGATTGCGGATGAAATGGCCATCGGTATGATCAATCAGAAGACGACGGCCGTTCGTGTCATCCCTGTGTGGGGCAAAGATGTGGGCGATATGGCGGAATTTGGCGGTCTCCTTGGTTATGCGCCGATCATGCCAGTCAGTGAATTTGACTGTGAGACATTTATTCAGCGCGGTGGCCGGATTCCGGCGCCGATCCATAGTTTTAAAAATTAAGAATAATCATTCATGCAATGAAAAGAAAAGAATAGAAAGGTGAGCGCAATGGGTGTATTAGATGGTTTAAAACCGGAAAGAGTATTTTATTATTTTGAGGAAATATGTAAGATTCCCCACGGCTCTTATAATGTAAAAGCAGTCAGTGATTATTGCGTATCCGTAGCCAAATCACTGAAGCTGGAGGTCCGTCAGGATGATGCTTACAATGTCATTATTAAGAAACCGGCTTCCGCAGGTTATGGCGACGCTAAAACGCTGATGATTCAGGGACATTTGGATATGGTATGCGTCAAGGATGCCGATGTGGATTTTGATTTTGAAAAAGACGGCCTGAATCTTGTGGTGGAAGACGGCTATGTTCGGGCTTCAGGCACAACACTTGGCGGTGACGACGGTATCGCTGTTGCCATGGGACTGGCCATTCTTGAAGATAACACGATCGAACATCCGAATCTCGAAGTCGTATTTACAACCGAAGAAGAAGTTGGCATGGAAGGCGCCATTGCCCTTGATACTTCTGACCTGAAGTCTGAATATCTGCTGAATCTGGATTCCGAGGATGAAGGTCTGTTTCTGGCCGGCTGTGCCGGCGGCGTCAAGGCTAAAGTACTGCTGCCATTGGATGTTATGCCGATGGAAGGGACAGCCATGACCATTAATATAACCAATCTCAGGGGCGGACATTCCGGTTCGGAGATCCATAAATGTCAGGCCAACGCCATTCTTTTACTTGGAAGACTTTTGTTTGAGCTGCATCAAAACCTGCCGTTCGGGCTTGTCAATGTGAGCGGCGGAGCCAAGGACAATGCTATCCCGGTAGAGAGCCATATGCAGATCGTTGTTGATCCGGAAGATGTCGAAATGGTTCGTGGTGTTGTCGAAGACTTCGGTAAAGTCATTGCCAACGAATTTCAGACAAGTGATCCGAATATTACAATGACGGCTCATGCGGACGGTACAGGCAGTTATGACGTATTGACCATGTCTCTCATGGAAAAGGTTATTTTCATGCTGATGCAGGTGCCAAATGGTGTCCAGACAATGAGCGCAGATCTGCCGGGATTAGTCGAAAGTTCTTTAAATCTTGGTGTACTGAGAACAGACAAAGATGGCGTGACAATGACATGGGCCATCAGAAGTTCAGTCAAGTCATTAAAGATTCTTATGAGAGATAAGCTTCAGTATATGACAGAATTTTTCGGCGGTGAGATCAGTTTCAACGGCGACTATCCGGAATGGCCGTTCAATCCGAAGTCAAAAATATGCAATATGTGCACAAAACTCTATGAAGAAATGTTCGGTCAAAAAGCCAGCATAGAGACAATTCACGCCGGATTGGAGTGCGGTCTGTTGTCCGAAAAAATGCCGGGCCTTGACATGGTCAGCATGGGACCGGAAATGCATGATATTCATACCTCCAGAGAAAAACTGGGTATCGCCTCTGTAGAGAGGACCTACGCATTGGTACTGACTATTTTGAAAGAATTTAAAAACTACTGTAATTAATTGAAGTTTCATCATGAATAATGATCGATTGAAAGTTTAATTTCGACAGGAGATAATACGGATTATGGTTCAGGCAGTAATTTTTGATATGGATGGCGTGTTGATCGACAGCCAGCCTATGCATTATCTTGGAGATCAGAAAACTCTGGCCGCCTATGGCGTTGACGTACCTGTTACAGAGATGGCCGCCTATGCCGGGACGACCAACAAGTATCGTTTTGGACTTTTTAAAGAAAAATATGATTTGACAGAAGATATTGACACGATAATTGCCAGACGTGAAAACATCATGATCGATATTGTCACAGCCAGTTCAGCCGTGCCGACCAGAGGCATGGTTGAACTGCTGCAGGATATTAAAGGACACGGCTTAAAAACTGCAGTTGCGTCTTCGTCTTCTTATCCTTTTATCTATGCAGTGCTTCGCAAACTGGATATTGAGAAATATTTTGATCTGATTTTTTCAGGCGAATCCGTCCCCAATGGCAAACCCGCACCGGATGTATTCCTTGAGGCTTGCCGCAAGCTGGGAGAACAACCGTCCACCTGTGTTGTGGTTGAAGATTCTTCCAATGGCGTATTGGCGGCCAGACGGGCCGGTATGATCTGCATTGGATATCAGAATCCAACGTCAGGAGAGCAGGATTTATCACAGGCAACAATGGTCATTGATGATTTCAGGAATATAGATGTGGATTCTATTTGCCGGCTGTGAATAATAGGCGTTTAACACTCTATATGTTGATAATATCTCAATTTCTTTTAAATATTCTACTAATCAGATAGAATGTAAAATATAATAGATAGAAGAAATGGAGGTGTGTGACATGGAAATGTTGACAGATATTCGCACTCAGGCCAAAAGAAACGCCATAAAGATGGACAATGTTGACAGAAAATTTGAAAGGCAGACATTCTATAAGAATAGTGCCTGTCAAAATACAGAACAACCCATGAGCGATTCGATCAATTACCGTGCCGGTTATGCTGAACATGAGGAAAGTACATTTTCTATTCGAATGATTCTCGTTATGCTGCTGTTGGCCGTCACAATGTTTCTCAAACAGGAAGATGTTCTGAACAATAACGAAGCCTATCAGTTTGTCATGGCAGAAATACATAGACAAGTCACATTGGAGGATGTGGGAGAGGCTGTTGAAGCGTTGTCAAACAGTGTGCAGCCAAATTAAAAAAGGCCGCGGACAGTTCAGTCAGTAACAATAACTGACCTGTCCGAAGCCTTTTATTTTTGCTTTGACGCGTCGATAAATTCAATATGCTGATCTTCAAAATATTTCATCCAGTCATCGGACAATGCACGGTCACAGATCACTTTGTTGATGATGCTAAGGGGCGCGATGGCTGAAAGCGTTACTTTTCCGAACTTCGTGTAATCGGCAATCAGAATGCGTTCCTGCGCATGCATAAGCATGATTCTTCTGATCTTTGCCTGATTTTCGCTGGAATCTGTCAGATCACAATCCAGACTGACACCCGTACATGAAACGAATGCCTTGTCTGCATAATAGGATTCCAGTGTTTCCATGGCTGTACAGCCGTTGAAGGTCTGAAGCTCTTTGTCCAGTTCGCCGCCGACACAGATGATCCGCGCATTGCCTGCTTCGGCAACCGCATTCGCAATATAGAGCGCGTTGGAAATAATAGTGATATTTTTAATATCACGAAATTCCTTGGCAAGAGCGAGAGAGGTTGTGCTTGGACATAAGAAAACCGTATCGCCGCTGTGAACGAGTTCTCTGGCTGCAGATGCAATCAATGATTTCTCAGACTTGTAGGATTCCCGCCGCATCGTAAAAGGAACACTCTGACCGACGGTACTTCCAAGATAAGCGCCGCCGTAAACCCGTGTTAAATGGCCTTCATTTTCAAGTTCGGTTAAATCCCTGCGGATGGTTTCTTCACTCACGGAAAATTCCGCACTCATTTCACTGACTGTAATATTTCCTGTTTCCTGTACTCTTAACAGAATACGTTTCTTTCGTTCAATAGGCATCAGACTACGTTTCATATATTCTCAACAACCTCTCTTTATAATTTCTTCCTAGTAGAGATGCTCCTTCAGATTCTCATACTGGTAAAATGTTTCTAACGCAATCTGAATTTCAAGTTCCCAGCCGTCGGCCAGTTTTTGATTGTCTTCTTCCTTTGTACCGTCGGCATAATAGATTTCGCCGCTTCTCAGATTTGATGACACACTGTAGATCGCGGCCGCCTTTTTGCCAAGCATATGTGCCGTTGTAAAAATACCGGAAGCTTCCATATCCAGGTTGACACAACCATAGCTGTAAACGCGGTCAATAAATTCCGGCGTTTCTCCATAGAAAGAGTCATCGGTGGAACCAATACCGGCATGGACAGAAACAGATGTACCTGCCAGTTTATTTTTAGCGTTGGTAATCAGCATATGGGTCAATTCCAGATCAGGAACAGCAGGAAATTAATCCGGAACAAAGAATTTGGAGGTCCCTTCATTTTTCATGGCTCCTGTACTGACTAACAAATCGCCGACTTTTATAACCGGTTTTAAAGCCGCCGTACTTCCGATGCGAATAAAAACTTCTGCACCGATATTACTTAATTCCTGTGTTGCAATGGATGCAGACGGACAGCCAAGGCCTGTAGAAGTCACAGAGACCTTTACGCCTTTATAGTAACCTGTAAAGGTCCGATGTTCACGGTGCGCATGGAAAAAGTCAGGAAAGAAATTCACCATTGGTTATCAGAACCGTTTCCGTCCGGAAGTCCAGGAACTGCATAAAGCATGTCAGGAGGGCGAACTTGGTGAAATTTATTTCGCAAAAGCCCATGCGGTCCGCAGGCGCGCGGTCCCTACATGGGGCGTATTTCCGGACAAATCGCAGCAGGG
>CAYURX010000061.1:0-15105 GCA_964447245.1 uncultured Coprococcus sp.
AACCCCGGCCCGCCACGGTGTTGTGAATAATACGCTGCTGCAGCCGGAGCGCCGCTCTCCCGACTGGTGCTGGCAGAGAAAATATGTGAGCGGGACGACGCTTTACGACGAGGCTCTTGCCAGAGGGCTGAAGGTTGCGGCACTGCTGTGGCCGGTGACGGCAAAATCAGACATTACATATAATGTGCCGGAGATTTTTGCCAACAGGCCATGGAGTAATCAGATCCTGACATCGCTTTTCAATGGCACGCCGGGATACCAGTTTATCCTCAATCAGAAATTCGGCCGGCTCAGGGATGGTAAGAAGCAGCCGGCGCTGGATAATTTTACCCATGCGTCATTGAAATATACGCTGCGCACTTACAGACCGGACTTAACGCTGGTGCATCTGACGGACCTTGACAGCCAGCGCCATGCATACGGCTTTGATTCGCCGCAGGCGCAGGAAGCGATCCGGCGGCATGACCGGCGTATCGGCGAACTGATGTCGGTCATGAAATACTGCGGCATGGATATTGCCAGAGATACGACCCTGATTTTGCTGGGGGATCACAGCCAGTTGGATACGGGTCATGTGATCCTGCTGAACAAAACATTTCGTGAGCATGGTTTTTTGCAGGCAAAAAACGGTGTTATCCGTGACTGGAAAGTCATCTGCAAAAATTGTGACGGTTCGGCCTATATTTATATTCAAAACGACGGACTGGACAGCGGGGAACGTACCCGGCTGAAAAATGAAGTTTATGATCTATTGAAAGTGATGAAACAGGATCCGGACAACGGCATTGCGGCTATTTATCCGGGGAAGAAAGCCGGGGCCATGGGCGCTGATCCGAATTGTACTTTTATGCTGGAAGCCAGAAAAGGCTTTTATTTTCAGGATGAACTGGATATTAACCAGATCGCGGAGATACAGCGTGCGACCCATGGTTATCATCCGAACCGAAAAGATTATCAGACAGTTTTCATGATCGCCGGTCCGGATATCCGGCCGGGTGTCGATATCGGGGAAATGTCATTGATTGACGAGGGGCCGACCATCGCCGCCATCATGGGACTGAAATTGCCGGGGGCCGACGGGCGGGTGCTGGATGAGATATTCAGGTTATAGCAAATCATACGGCAAAATTGGGGTGTCAAAGACTTTTGACACCCCAAAATGCGGGAAAATCAAAGGTTTTTGATAGACTAGTCTGCTGCGTCTGAGTGAAGTCTTTCAGGTTTCCGTTGATATGCTGATCAAAGGAGATGTGGAGAAAATGAGAGCAGAAATTAAGCAGGAAGACCGGCGGCAGTTCGATGTGGACAGTAAAATTTATTCAGTGTTATTCTTTGTGACGCTTGTGACGCCAATTCCGCTGCTGTATTATCTTGATTATGTGGGGATTGGGATATGGGGAGTAATTGGATGAAGCTATTTAAAATGTAGTTTGATGGCCGGGAAATTCCGGTCATAGGCGGCAGCAGTTCATAAACGAATAGGAACTGCTGCTGCGTAAGTATTTCAATCAATCGTCTTTTGTACTGGAAAGTGCGTCTATATAGACTTTTAATATTTCTTCTGCGTAATGCTTTTCTTTTGGACTCAGTCGTTCAAAGATGAGAAAAAGGCTGGAACTTTTTTCGGCTTCAGTTGATTGCTGGCCAAATATGATGTAGTCGGTGGATACATGCAGGGCCTCGGCAATATTTTTTAACGTTTTGACGGTCATACTCTTGCGTCCGGTTTCGATATCTGCAAGGAATTGGACGGAAATACTGGCCTTTTCCGCTAATACTTCACGAGTGTAGTGGCAATATTCTCTCAGGCCGCGGATCCGGCTGCCAACTTCAAAATTTAAAGAATTCTTCATCGTTCCTCAAACTCCATTTCTAATAAAATATCAATAGTAACAGCAAATAAAAGATAATAGTTTTATTATTTGTCATAGTAGCAATTACAGATGTATAGGTAAAACATCTAAGAATGTTAAATGACTACTACTATTAATATTGTTTGGCTTAGAATTGAACGGTTCTTTCGATGATTCAGCCAAAATCTGCAAAAAAATAATTTGTTGTTGACATTTCCGATATTACATTGTATGATTCCTTAATGAAACTTAGTTCCATTAAGGAAAGGCATAGCATGATGAAAAAGCTGATTTTATGGCTGGTTCTGTTGGCGGGACTGATCGCCGGGATCACGGCCTGTAAGGGCGATCAGGAGACTGACGGCAGCAGAACTGTATCGGATAATGAAAAGTTAACAGTGGTGACGACACTTTTTCCCCAGTATGATTTTGCAAGAGCGATTGGCGGCGATTACGCACAGGTGAGCCTTGTACTGCTGCCGGGGATGGAGAACCATATGTATGATCCGACGCCGGGAGATATGATCCGGATATCTGAGGCGGATATGTTTATTTATACAGGGGCGGAGATGGAGCCATGGGCCAGGACTCTGGCGGACAGTGTGGATATGACGAAGGTACGTATTGTGGACGCTTCTGACGGCGTGGAAATGATGCTGGAGGATGATGAGCATGACCATCATGCGGATGAACACGATCATCATGCGGATGAACATGAGGAACATCACCATGCGCATACTTATGATCCGCATATCTGGCTGGATATGAAGAACGCCATTCAGATGGTGCAAACCATTGCAGATGCGTTCTGTGAGGAAGATCCGGCGCACGCCGAATATTACCGGGAAAATGCTGATGACTATATCCTGCAATTAGAGGATGTGGATGATTTGTTGAAAGAGGCGGTGGCCAATGGCAGCAGGCGGGATATCGTGTTTGGCGGCCGTTTTGCTTACGGTTATCTGATCAGCGGTTACGGTCTTGATTATGAGAGCGTCTATGACAGCTGTTCGGCGGAAACAGAGCCGAGTATGGCCCAGATGGCCCATGTGATCGAGTATATCAGGGAGCATCAGGTGAAATATATTTTATATGAAGAATTATCCACACCGAATGTGGCGAGGGCCATTGCGGATACGACAGGGGCGCAGATGCTGATGTTTTCCACCTGTCATAATGTGACGAAAGACCAGTTTGAGTCCGGTGTGACCTTTATTGATTTGATGAAACAGAATGCCGATACGCTGAGGCGGGCATTGGAATAGGAGGCTTTCATGGCGATTCTTGAAGTCAGAGATGTTTCTATTATATATAGTGATGATAAGCGGGTGGCGGTTGAACATGCTTCTTTCAAAATAGAGGCGGGTGAATATGCCTGTATGATCGGCAGCAACGGCTCCGGCAAGAGTACACTGGTGAAAGGCATTGTGGGGCTGGTGCCGGTGACTTCCGGTCAGATTATCCATGAACTGACGCCGCAGCAGTATGCCTATCTGTCACAGGTCACGGATATTGAGCGTGATTTTCCGGCAACAGTCCGGGAAGTGGTGATGACCGGCCTGCAAAAGAGCGGTCGCAGATTTCCTTTTTACACGAAAGAGGACAGACAGAAAGCGGCCGAAGCCATGGAGACGCTGAATGTGCTGGATCTGGCCGATTATCGGATCGGCAACCTTTCCGGCGGGCAGAAGCAGCGGGTGCTGCTGGCGCGGGCACTTTGCAGGAATCCAAAGCTTCTGATACTGGATGAACCGTGTGCGGGACTGGACCCGGCCATTACGGCGGAATTTTACCAGTTGATCAGTACCATCAACAAGCAGCAGGGCGTGACGATTCTGATGGTTTCCCATGATCTGGAACAGGTGGAGACGTATGCCTCCCATATCATTATGATGAATCAGACCGTGGAATTTGACGGTGACAACCATGCATGGTGTGCGCACTGTGCCAAAGAAGGAGGACATTATCATGGAACAATTGATTAGCGCGCTGTCCTATCCGTTTGTTTTGCGGGCCATCGCGGCCGGGGTCATGATTTCTCTGTGCGCGGCGCTGCTCGGCGTGATTCTTGTGTTGAAACGATATTCGCTGATCGGTCATGGTCTGGGGGATGTGGGCTTTGCTTCGACATCGCTGGCGGTTGCGCTTGGACTGCCTGTCATGGCTGTTTCCATACCGATTGTGATCGTGGCGGCCTGTCTGATCATGTTTTTGTCACAGCGGTCCAAAACGGGCGGCGATACGGCCATCGGCATGGTGGCGACGGGGGCTTTGTCAACAGGCGTCATCATCACAGCCATGAGCAGCGGATTTAATGTGGACGTGAATGGCTATATGTTTGGCAGTATTCTGGCCATGAGCAGCAAAGACGTGGTTTTCAGCGCCGTTTTATCGATCATTATTCTGGGGCTTTTTGTGCTGTTTTACAACCGTTTGTTTTTGATTGCCTTTGATGAAAATTTTGCAAAAGCCAGCGGGATCCATGTGGGATTCTACCAGTTTCTGATTGCGCTGCTGACGGCGCTGACAGTTGTTATGGGAATGCGGATGATGGGCAGCCTTCTGATCTCCAGTCTGATTATTTTTCCGGCGGTCATTGCCAGAAAGCTGGTGACGGGCTTTAAAGCGGTCGCCATATTGTCGGCGGTGTTGTCGGTGCTCTGTTTCCTTGCAGGTCTTATCCTGTCCTTTCAGATGAATCTGCCGACAGGGGCAAGTATCGTTATGGTCAATCTGGCCGTTTTGGTTGTTGTGATCATTTTAGGCAAAATCAGGGGGAAATAACGAAGATCAGGCTGTAAAATTAAAGAAAATGTAAGATTTTAACTATAGTATTTTAAATTACTTCCTGTTAAGATATAATATAGAAAACATATGTGCCTGCAGGCGCAGGTTCAGGAGGGTGATGAATTTGAAGATTTTATCTTTAGCGGTTCCCTGCTACAATTCGGAAGCTTATATGCGCAAATGCATTGATTCTTTGCTTCCGGGCGGCGAGGACGTGGAGATTCTTATTGTAGATGATGGTTCAACAAAGGATCATACAGCAGCGATCGCCGATGAATATGAAGCAAAGTATCCGGGTATCTGTCGGGCGATCCATCAGGAGAATGCCGGGCATGGCGGTGCGGTGAATACGGGACTGGCCAATGCAAAAGGTATGTATTTTAAGGTGGTTGACTCTGATGACTGGCTGGACGAGGAGAGTTATAAGATCGTTTTAAGCCGGTTAAAGCAGTTCCGGGATAACCGTAAGCGGGTGGATCTGTTTGTCTGCAATTACGTTTATGAGCATGTGGAGGACGGGACTTCCCATACGATCGGTTATCACAAGGTGCTGCCGGAGGAACGTATCTTTGGATGGAATGAAGTGCGCCGGTTTAAGCCGGACCAGAATCTTCTGATGCATTCCGTTATTTACCGGACGAAGGTTTTAAAGGAGAGCGGGCTGGAATTGCCGAAGCATACATTTCATGTGGATAATCTGTTTGTCTATGTGCCGCTGCCTTATGTCAAAACGCTTTATTATCTGAATGTAGACCTTTACAGATATTTTATCGGCAGAAATGATCAGTCTGTCAATGAGAAGGTCATGATTGACAGGATCGACCAGCAGATTTATGTGAACAAGCTGATGATCGATGCCTATTGTCTGCCACAGGATGTGCCGAATAAGCAGTTATCACGGTATATGATGAGTTATCTGGCCATGATCTGCTGTGTGACTTCGATCATGCTGCTGATTTCAGGTACACCGGAGAATCTTGAAAAACGCCGCGAACTCTGGCAGTATTTCAAGAAGAAATATCCGAGTATGTATTGGCGGATCCGTCTTGGCGGCCGTGGAATTGTCAGCAACCCGCCGGGTAAGATCGCCTATGGTATTGTGATCAAGGGTTACAGAATGGCACAGAAGATTTATAAGTTTAATTAACGAATGGACGATGCGGTTGCATCAAATGGAGGGATAATTATGCGGTGTGCAGCATGTGGTCAGTTGGTTTTGGAAGGAACAAAATATTGCCCTTCCTGCGGTGCAAAGATAGAAGGACAGGCGCCTGCGGACGAACAGAATTATACGGCGTCTGATGCTGCATCCGGTGCGGGATGGTCTGCGGATCAGGGTTATACAGAAAATACTTATAGGGATCATAGCTATACGGATGGCAGCAGTTACACGTTTTATGAGCATCAGAAGAGCTATCAGCCGCCTATGCCGATGAAATGGTACAAGTTTCTGATTTATGTCTCGCTGCTGCTCAACGGCGTTATTAACGTATTTACCGGTATACAGGCATTGATGGGTATACAGTATATTGCCGAGGACGAGAATCTGGCCGGTCAGGTTTACGGACTCTACCCCGGATTGAAGGAAGTCGATATGGTTTACGCGGTCGTATCGATTGCCTTTGGGATCTGCGCGTTTGTTGTTCGCCAGAAACTGGCTCATTACCGGAAGGACGGCCCCAAAAGCCTGCTCATGCTTTACGGGGCATCATTGATCATATCTGTCATCTATATGATCGCAGTCATGGTCGTCACGGGTATCAATGTCATGAATATGAGCATCATCATGAATCTTGTATTGGCGGTTGTAATGATCGTTGTCAATAAGATTTATTTTGATAAGAGGAAACATCTTTTTACAGAATAGAGAAAATTGAAGCTGTAACAGAAAATGGAGCTGCTGCAATCAGATTTATTATGCGGCGGCTCTTTTTTTAGTGGTAATTTACAAAAAATACGCTATAATATAACTTATCGGAAGGAAAACAAGCGGCTGCGTAGCAGACATTTGTTTTCACCCGATAAGTTAGTAACAGAATCGGAAGTGCGTAAGCACGGCGCATGCGCAAGCAGGCGGATTCTGTTACCGGATATGGAAGGAAAACAAGCGGCTGCGTAGCAGACATTTGTTTTCACCCGATAAGTTAGTAACAGAATCGGAAGTGCGTAAGCACGGCGCATGCGCAAGCAGGCGGATTCTGTTACCGGGATAGAAGGAAAACAAGCGGCTGCGAAGCAGACATTTGTTTTCACCCGATAAGGAAGAAAAACGCTGCGCAAGCAGAAAAAATAGAGTGCTGTTTGAGGATAGAAAGGGGTAGCGTATGGCAGGTTCAGATATTGGCATTGATTTGGGTACAGCCAGTGTCCTTGTCTATGTGAGAGGCAAGGGAGTTGTATTGAAGGAGCCTTCGGTGGTGGCTTACGATAAAGATACAAACGAGATTAAAGCGATTGGAGAGGAAGCCCGCCTGATGATGGGGCGGACTCCGGGCAATATTGCCGCAGTCCGTCCGCTGAGGCAGGGGGTTATTTCCGATTATACGATTACGGAGAAGATGCTGCGGTATTTTATTCAGAAGGCCATGGGCCGCAAGACGCTGAAGCGGCCAAGAGTCTGTGTGGGTGTGCCGAGCGGCGTGACAGAGGTTGAGAAGAATGCGGTATGGCAGGCCACCCTTGAGGCCGGTGCCAGGGATGTGATGATCATTGAGGAACCGATAGCGGCAGCCCTTGGTTCAGGCATTGATATATCGCGGCCGTGCGGCAATATGATCATTGACATCGGCGGCGGTACGACGGATATTGCGGTGATTTCACTGAATGATACGGTCATCAGCCGTTCACTGAAAGTGGCCGGAGACAATTTTGATGACGCAATTATCCGTTATCTGAGAAAAGAACATAATCTGCTGGTGGGCGACCGGACTGCAGAGGAGATCAAGATTAATATCGGCAGTGTTTATTCAAGAATCAATCCGCTTGTCATGCAGGTGAAAGGGCGCGATCTTTTGACGGGGCTGCCAAAGACGGTGGAGGTCAGCAGCGATGAAACGCTCGAAGCCTTTAAAGATAATGTGATTCAGATTCTGGAAGCGATTCATCAGGTTTTGGAAGAAACACCGCCGGAACTGGCTGCAGATATTGCGACCAGGGGTATTTTGCTGACTGGCGGCGGCAGTCTGATCTACGGGATGGATGATCTGGTGGAGGAGACAACGGGCATACAAACCATTGCGGTGGACGATCCTATATCAGCCGTTGCCATCGGAACAGGCCGTTACACAGAATTTCTCGAAGGCAAACAGGCAAAAGCCTGATCGACCGGAAGCAGGTGAGGAAATGGAGAGTATACAGGGGCTTGTGGAACATATCGTTTATCGGAACGAGGATAATGGCTATACCGTCTTTTCGCTGATGTGTCAGGGAGAGGAGATCGCCTGTGTCGGTATGGTGTCCGCTCTGGATGAAGGTGAATATCTCAGGGCGGAAGGCGAGTACACGGAACATCATGTATACGGGCGGCAGTTTAAGGTGTCCAGCCTGACCATTGAGGCGCCGGAGGACGAGTATGCCATTGAACGGTATCTGGGTTCAGGGGCTATTAAAGGAATAGGCCCGGCTCTGGCCACCAGGATCGTTCGTAAATTTAAAAAAGATACTTTCCGCCTGATCGAAGAAGAACCGGAGCGGCTGGCGGAAATCAAAGGGATCAGTGAGCGAAAGGCCCAGGAGATCTATCAGCAGTTTCATGAGAAGCAGGATATGCGGCAGGCCATGATGTTTTTGGCAAAATATGGGATCACGACAACATTGGCGCTGCGGATCTACAAGCAGTACGGCGAGGAAATGTATCAGATCATCAGGGAGAATCCTTATCGGCTGGCGGATGATATGAACGGGATCGGTTTCAAGCTGGCGGATGAAATTGCCAGACGGGCGGGTATTGGTTCTCATTCTGATTTCCGTATACGCAGCGGCATTATTTACATGCTGCAGCAGGGAACATTATCCGGCCATACATATATTCCGATGCAGCTTTTAACAGAGAAAACAGCGCAGATGCTGGGCGTGGAAACGGAAGCCGTGGAAGAACTGCTTCAGGGGCTTCAGATAGACAAAAAAATCGTGGTCAAAAAGATTGACGGCGCCAATGTCGTGTATGGCGCGTCTTATTATCATCTGGAACTGGAGACGGCTGCTTTGCTTGGCCGCCTGGGAATAGACTATGAGGTGGACGAGCCGGAAGTGAACCGGATGCTGGATCGAATTGAGAAGAATGAGGAGATCCATCTGGATGCGCACCAGCGGGAGGCGGTCATTGAGGCGGCCGGGAACGGCGTTATGGTCATTACCGGCGGGCCTGGTACAGGCAAGACGACGACGATCAATGCGATTATTAAGTATTTTGAATATGAGGGCATGACCATGCGCCTGGCGGCGCCGACAGGGCGGGCGGCTAAGAGAATGTCCGAAGCGACGGGATGTGAAGCGCAGACGATCCACCGGATGCTGGAACTGACCGGCGGGCCGGACGATGATCATGCGCGCAGCCATTTTGAACGCAATGAAGACAACCCGCTGGAAACGGATGTGGTCATTATTGATGAGATGTCCATGGTGGACATCCATTTAATGAATGCGCTGTTAAAGGCCATTGCTGTCGGCACAAGGCTGATCATGGTGGGGGATGTGAACCAGCTGCCAAGTGTCGGGCCGGGAAATGTACTGAGGGATATTATCGGATCGGGGCGTTTTCATGTGGTCAGGCTGACAAAGATTTTCCGTCAGGCTCTGGAAAGTGATATCATCATCAACGCCCACAAGATCAACGAGGGACGGCAGATCGCCCTGGATAATAAGAGCATGGATTTTTTTTGCCTGAAACGCTATGATGTACAGAAGATTCTCGGCGTTATGATCGTGTTGATCAGGGATAAACTGCCGAAATATGTCCATGCCAGACCTTATGATATCCAGGTGCTGACCCCAATGCGAAAAGGTGAACTGGGCGTGGAACGGCTGAATGTGGTTTTGCAGCAGTATCTGAATCCGCCGTCAGCCGACAAAAAAGAAAAGGAATTCCGGCAGGGCGTACTGCGTGAAGGCGACAAGGTCATGCAGATCAGAAATAATTACCAGATCGAGTGGGAAGTTCTGGGAAATTACGGACTGCCTCTCGATAAAGGTGTCGGCATTTTTAATGGTGATATGGGCATCATCAAAGAGATCAATCATTTTGCGGAGCAGATGGTTGTGGAGTTTGATGAAGGGCGCAGAGTGACCTATGGTTTTGCGCAGCTTGAGGAATTGGAACTGGCCTATGCCGTGACCATTCACAAATCCCAGGGCAGCGAGTATCCGGCGGTTATTCTGCCGTTATTATCCGGACCGAAAATGCTGTTTAACCGGAACATATTGTATACGGCTGTGACCCGTGCAAGGCAGTGCGTGGCCATCGTGGGCGATGACCGGACGGTACAGCATATGATTGAAAATGAAAGCCAGCAGAAAAGATTTACATCGTTGGATCTGCGTATAGAGGAAACGGGGTTTTAAAGAAAAACAGGGCTGTAAAACTTTACAGTACCATCGTGCGGATGAGGGGGATTTTATGGAACGGGTGAGAATAAGAAACAGCAGACAACGCAAATGGCGCCGGATGCGGTGGATCGCGGTGATCGGTCTGGTCATTGTGATCGGTCTGGTGGCTTTTTTGGAGGATCATGCGCTGATGCCCGATCAGTTGAGCGGGGAAGACCAGTATTGTAAAGTAACGACAGACTGGATGGAAGGGCCTTTTGCCGTAGAAACGTGGGATGATGAAGATCTCTATGATTTTTATATCATCAGTGTGAATGATTATTTTATGCTTGTCAAAGCCCATTTGGATGATGGTGAATTGATGGATTATGTCAGTTCCCTGTTTGATAAAGACGGCAATTATATACCGGCGGAAAAGACATTGACCGGTGCTTCCGCAGTCATTGAAGGTGATTTAAAGGCATTGGCTATGGAAGAAATGAGTTATTATGCCGATGAAACGCTGCCGGTATCGGATTTTGAACTGTATTTTTATCCGTATTGTCTGGATATTACGACAGATGGCGATATGAGTATGGTTATCATATGGGGCTTTTTATTTGTGCTGCTTTTTGTGATCGGTACGCTGGGCGCTATTTTGTCAGCCGTTGGCCATCACCGTAAAATGGCGAAGCTGAAAGGAAAGATTTTCTATGAACGTTTTGTGCAGGATTGGTCGTCTGGTACTGAAAGGATGGATACCCGGAAGGAATCTTTGATTGTTCTGAAAGAATTTCTGATCGTGCCGGATTCATTGGAAATGGTCATTCCACTGACGGAACTGGCCTGGTGCTATGATGCGGGACGCAGAGGCCGCAAAGTATCCATGTATGTGATGCGGATGAACGGCAGTTTGCAGAAATTATGTGTATTGAAAGAAAAAGCAGGCGCCATGGCGGAAGATTATCTTTCCATGATTCAAATACAGGCGCCGTGGTGTCGTGTCGGCTATACGGAAGAAAATAAAAGAGATTTTGGCGGCATGAACAGAAAAGATACACTGGAGAAAATTGCGGCTGAAAAAGATCAACATCTGTCACAATTTTCCTTTGGGAATGGTTCTCTATACAACCATTGATCCCGACGGCAGTGTCGAATTTTGTCGAAAGCTCGAATCTTGTCGAACGATGATAATTGAAGTTTCGGGAAAAAGAAACTATAATTGACAATAAAAGAGGCTGAATTGCTTCAGCCTCTTTTATCTTACATTTTACAATAGCGTCCATCTGGCGAATGGACAGAAAAAATCTTTTAATGTTTTTTTTAAACAGCCATTGGCATTATATCTTCAGGAATAATCAGTTCGGCCTCAGTTGCTGCCTGGATTTCTTCAAGCGTGTATTCCGGATTGTATTCTGTCAGGAGCAGACCGTCAGGTGTTACTTCCATCACACCCATTTCTGTGATGATCAAATTGACCTGTCCTTTTGCTGTCAAAGGCAGTGTGCAGGATTTAAGAATCTTGGCTTTGCCCCTGTTTGTGTGCTCCATGGCTACGATAACTTTTTTGGCACCAACAACCAGATCCATGGCACCGCCCATTCCAGGTACCATTTTACCAGGAATGATCCAGTTGGCAATATTGCCTTCGCTGTCTACCTGCAATGCGCCAAGAACAGTTGCATCGACATGGCCTCCGCGGATGACCGTGAAGGAGTCCGCACTGCTGAAGAAAGCGCCGTCTGCCTTGATGGAGACTGGTTTGCCGCCGGCATTGACAATATAGTCAGGATCAGATTCGTCACTCGGATCTGCGCTTAATCCTACGAATCCATTTTCGGACTGTAGTGTAATGGAGACAGATGGGTCAAGATGATAAGGAACTAATGTTGGCAAACCGATACCGAGATTGACGACATCACCGTCTTTCAGTTCTTTGGCCACACGTTTTGCGATCAGATTTTTTTTGTCTAACATGCCTGGCTACCTCCTACGATATAATCAACGAATACTCCCGGTGTTTCTACATAATCAGGGCCGATGGCACCGGACTCAACAATGGTGTCATTTTCTGCGATGACGAGGTCGGCGGCTGTGGCCATGATCGGATTAAAATTGCGTGTAGAGCCTTTGTAGCGAAGGTTACCGCTTTCATCGGCCTGATAAGCTTTGATTAAAGCGACATCGGCTTTGAGTGGTTTTTCCAGCAGATAATCGCGGCCGTCAACAGTCACGATTTCTTTGCCCTCAGCGACAATGGTGCCGATACCCGTCGGAGTCAGCACGCCGCCAAGGCCGGCACCGCCGGAACGAATCTTTTCAGCCAGCGATCCTTGCGGAACAAGCTCTAATGCTAATTCATTACTATTGGATAATTGTGCAACGATAGGTGTAAGCCCTACATGGGATACGATTAATTTTTTTACAAGTTTGTTTTCTACAAGCTTGCCGATCCCTTTTCCAGGAAGTCCGGCATCATTGGCAATCACTGTCAGGTCTTTGGTGCCTTTTTCAACAATGGCATCTATAATTGCTTCAGGGGTACCGTTTGCCAGAAAACCACCAACCATGATGGTCATGCCATCAGTAATCATTGCAGCAGCTTCTTTTGCAGTAATCTGTTGTTTTTTTGCCATTTTTATACTCCTTTATGTTTTGATACCTTATAAATAAGCAAAAAACGTGCCAAATGAAAAAAGGGCAAAAAAGGCAGCTTTTTGCATGATTTTTCAGTCCGCGGACACAAAAAGATGTCTTTATTATAGACATAAATTGTATTTTATTAAAAACAATCGATAATTCAATGAAAAAACGCGTCTAAAATAAAGACATAAAAATATGAAATGTCTTTATTTTAGACACACTAAACGGCGATATGTATAAGATGGTGAGAATAGGCGAAAAAGTTTATAAAGTTTTTATAATTATGACAAGTTGTATACCTGAGGCTGTGTGACGGGTGAATAGCACAATAAAGCTGTGCACAACCGTTGGCGTCAGTTATACACAGCTTTATTGTGTTATATTATTTATAGGGAGGATGATTATCTGTCGTATGGGTCGGCGGCAGATAGTCATGCAGGATCGATCAGCAAATGCTGTCATCCTGAAGAAGGCCGGATCGTGGATGTGGTTTACGCATCCATTGAATCTTCTCACCTGAATAATTTAGCAAAAAGCATGCCAACTCTGATTTTTCAATAAAAAAGCGGAATTTGAGCGTTATTTTACAGAAAAAAGTGCCAAATAAAGGGAAAATATGTCCATATCATAGACAAAACTATGTGGAGATTTTTGGAAATACCGTAAAATCGGGCAATTGATGCGTCTACAATATAGACGGAATAAAAAACAGAGATGTCTATATTGTAGACAAAAATGCGGCTGCCCATATGTGAAGAAGGGCCGACCGGTAATTGAGACGGCGTTGTATGTTTAAAAGAACAATTTATGTTTCCTGAATATCCAGATCTTTCATTTTCTTATATAAAAGTGAACGATGGATACCCAGTTGCCTGGCAGCGGCCTGACGGTTGCCGTTATTGTCCTTCAGTGCCTTTAATATCATCTGACGCTCCAGGGAAGCGATTTCCCGGTGATAGTAACCCGTATTGCTTTCGGCCGCACCGTCTTTGCGGTAAGCCTGAATATATTCGGGCAGGTGATGCGGCATGATTTTATCGCCCTCGCAGATAATGGCAGCACGTTCAATGACATTTCGAAGTTCGCGCACATTCCCTGGCCAGTGATGGAGACTGAGCAGTGATAAAGACTCCTCTGACATGGACAGATAGGTTTGAGGATAGATGTTATTCTTTTGAAATAACAGCCGTTCACATAAAACAGGCAGATCTTCCAGCCGCTCTCTCAATGGCGGAAGATCGATATTGATCACGTTGAGACGATAGTACAGGTCAGCCCGGAAAGAGCCTTTTTCAATGGCCTGGCTCAGATTTTCGTTGGTGGCTGCAATAACACGGGCTTTCAAAGGAATCTTCTTGTTGCTGCCAAGACGGATGAATTCTTTGGATTCAAGTACCCGCAGAAGCTTTACCTGCATTTCCATCGGCATGGTGCCAAGCTCATCAAGGAAAAGTGTGCCTTCCCCGGCCAGTTCGAATTTACCGATGCGCCCTTCCTTGCGCGCGCCTGTGAAGGCGCCGCTCTCATAACCAAACAATTCGGATTCCAGCAGTTCCCTTGGAATAGAAGCGCAGTTGATGCTGACAAAAGGATGATTATAGACAAGACTGGCATTGTGGATGGCCTGCGCAAATAATTCCTTGCCGGTACCGCTTTCACCCTGAATCAATACGCTGGCTTCGCTTCTTGCAATCGTCTCACCAAGCTGTTTGAGGCGGATCATCTTTGGATTGATCGTCAGGATATCATCGAAATGGTAGCGGGCCGCATACATTTTGGCAATTTCACTCTGATAAGCCTTAAAATTGTCTTCCAGCTTGGACATGCGGCTGTGGAGTGTGGCAATTTCACGGATATCTTTAAAAATAATTGTTCCGGCGGCACCGATGGTCTCATGATTGTGAACTAACGGGATCCTGTTGGTAATGACAAGGTTGCCATTGATTTCCTGAAGCTGCATTAATTCTTTGACACCGGTTTTAGCGACAATATGCAGGCGGGTATTTTCAATGACGTCAGTGACGTGGCGGCCGACGGCATCGTTCGCTTTAATATGGAAGAATTTCTCATAGTACCATTTGACGATATAGCCGTCCTTGTCAACGAGACACATGCCATAATGCTCTGTGTCAAGAATATCAGACAGCGTATCAATACTGTCTGTCAATTTATTGAAATATTGTTGATGCGTCATGCGTGTTTCCCCTGTTCGAAAAATTGTTTTTTTAGTAGTCATAGACTGATTATACCATAGCGCAGCTTACAGCTGCAATCAAACTTTTTAATCAGTCCCAAATAA
>CAYURX010000062.1:0-14250 GCA_964447245.1 uncultured Coprococcus sp.
TTTTATATATTTCTTGGAGGGTGCTATGGCTAGAACAGTTTTTTTCTGTCAAATTTGCGGGGCGGGACGATCTGTTTGAGGGGCTCTCCATTTGGCAGGATGAAAAATACCGCAGGCTGCAGGGCAGTTATCCGGTGATCTGGATGTCTTTTGCCAATATTAAGGAGCCGGATTTTAAAACGGCCAGGGAAAAGATATGTCAATTACTGGTGAATTTGTATACACAACATTGGTTTCTCATGGAAAGTTCTGTTCTGACAGAAACAGACCGCCGTTTTTTTGAAAGCATAACGCCGGATATGGGGAATGCGGAGGCGACCATGGCCATTTACCACTTATCGGATTATCTTTACCGATATTATGGAAAAAGGGTTATTATTTTGCTGGATGAATACGATACACCGATGCAGGAAGCTTTTGTTAATGGCTATTGGAATGAACTGGCTGCGTTTACGAGAAGTTTATTCAATGCGGCGTTCAAGACGAATCCTTATCTTGAACGGGCCATTATGACTGGTATCACACGGGTAAGCAAAGAGTCGATTTTTTCTGATTTGAATAATCTGAAGGTCGTGACGACAACTTCAGAGGAATACGCTGAGGCTTTTGGCTTTACGGAAAAGGAAGTTTTTCAGGCGCTTGATGAGTATGGCCTGCAGAACAGCAAAATGGCTGTCAAGGACTGGTATGATGGTTTTTGTTTTGGCAGCAAAAGGGATATTTATAATCCATGGTCGATTATTAATTATCTGGATACGAAGAAATTTAAACCATACTGGGCGAATAGCAGCAGTAACGGATTGGTTGATAAGCTGATTCGTGAGGGAAGTCCGGAAATAAAGATTGATTTTGAAAATCTCATGCAGGGAGGCAGGCTTGAAACGGAGATTGATGAGTAGATCGCTTATGATCAGCTCTCTGTCAGGAAAAACGCGATTTGGAGCCTGCTGTTGGCGTGCGGGTATCTGAAAGTTGAAAAATACAGGATGGATGAGACTTCCGGGCGGGATGAATACGAACTGGTCTTAACAAACAAAGAAGTTCGGGTAATGTTTCGGAATATGATCTGTGACTGGTTTTCAGGTACAGACTCCGGCTATAATAATTTTATTAAGGCGCTGTTGATGGATGACGTGGAAGCAATGAACGCGTATATGAACAGGGTTGCACTGGCGACTTTCAGTTATTTTGATACAGGTTGTAAAGCGGATGAGAATGCCGATCCCGAACGATTTTATCATGGATTTATGCTTGGATTAATGGTGGAACTGGCTGACCGGTACAGGATCACTTCTAACAGAGAGAGCGGTTTTGGAAGGTATGATGTGATACTTGAGCCTAAAAAAGAAAGTCTGGATGCAATGATTATAGAATTTAAAGTGATGAATCCGAGAAAAGAGAAGACATTGGAAGATACAGTGAAAACAGCGCTGGCCCAGATTGAGCAAAAAAAATATGCGGCCGTACTGGAAAATACCGGGATCTCTGCGGATAGAATCAGGAAGTACGGTTTTGCATTTAAGGGAAAACAGGTATTAATAGGGAAATAATGCCTGACTGATGAAAGAAGATGAGGAAATGTGGTTATTGTATGCTTTTGGTTCGGCTGTGGCCGCCGGACTGACAGCCGTACTGGCTAAAATAGGTGTGCAGGGCGTGAAATCCAATGTGGCAACGGCATTCAGGACAATGGTTGTTCTGGCCTTTGCATGGCTGATGGTACTGGTGACAGGCGGGATGGCAGGTATTGGCAGAATCAGCCCTTCCACGCTGCTGTTTTTAGTCTTATCCGGTCTCGCGACGGGCGCGTCATGGCTGTGTTACTTCAAAGCTTTGCAGCTTGGCGATGTGAATAAAGTAGCGCCCATTGATAAATCCAGCACAGTCATGACCATGCTGCTGGCCTGTCTGATACTCGGTGAAGGATTATCTGTGCTGAAAATTTTCTGCATGGCAGCCATCAGTCTGGGAACCTGGCTGATGATTGACAAAAAGCCCGTCTCTGAGTCCGGCCGGACAGAGAACGGGCTTTGGCTGCTCTATGCCTTATTATCGGCATTTTTTGCCAGTCTCACATCCATACTTGGCAAAATCGGAATCAGTCATATTGATTCGAATCTGGGGACAGCTATTCGTACCATTGTAGTACTGATCATGGCGTGGATCGTCGTATTTGTCACCGGAGAACAAAAAGACATCAGCCATATCAGCAGGCGAAGCGCCATTTTCCTTATCCTTTCGGGCATATCAACAGGCACAAGCTGGCTGTGCTATTACAGAGCCCTGCAGGAAGGCCCGGCCAGTATCGTCGTACCCATCGACAAACTCAGCATCCTCGTCACCATCGCCTTTTCATCAATCATTCTAAAAGAAAAACTCTCTCGAAAATCTATCATAGGACTATTATTCATTGTGACGGGAACACTCACCCTGTTAGTGTAATCCATTTCGGAATTTCAATGCCGCCACCGCTTGTCAAATCCCTCTGAAACGGTTACAATGGATAGATAACAGAAATACCATCAAAATGGAGGCCATGAGACAGATGAAGACATTGGTAATTGCGGAAAAGCCATCGGTTGGCAGGGATATCGCCAGGGTTTTGAAGTGTACAAAGAGTAATCAGGGAGCGTTGGAGGGCGACCGGTATGTGGTGACCTGGGCGCTGGGACATCTGGTGACGCTGGCCGACCCGGAGGGTTACGATTCAAAATATAAGGAATGGAAGATGGAAGACCTGCCGATGATGCCGGAGAAGTTTCAACTGGTGGTCATCAGACAGACAGGCAAACAGTACCAGACCGTGAAGCATCAGCTTTACCGCAAAGACATTGGCGATGTGGTGATCGCAACGGACGCCGGGCGTGAAGGTGAGCTGGTGGCCCGTTGGATCCTTAAGATGGCCGGCAGCAGGAAACCGGTGAAGCGGCTGTGGATTTCTTCTGTGACGGACAAGGCGATCAGGGAAGGCTTTCAGCATTTGAAAGATGGCCGGGACTATCTGCCGCTCTATGCGGCTGCGGAGGCGAGGGCTGAGGCGGACTGGCTGGTTGGCATTAACGGGACAAGGGCGCTGACCTGCAAGCATAACGCGCAATTATCCTGCGGACGGGTGCAGACGCCGACACTGGCCCTGATCGCGCAGCGGGAACAGGCGATTCGTGATTTTGTACCGGAAAAATATTACGGCGTGACTTTAAAGAGTCATGGCATTACGTGGAGCTGGCAGGACAGTAAAAGCGGCAGCAGCAGAAGCTTTAACCGGGAAAAGATCACCGCCATTGTCAAACGGGCGTCGGAGGATGCGTTAAAAATTACCCAGGTGCGCAAGGCAGCAAAGAAAACCTTTGCGCCGGGCCTCTATGATCTGACACAACTGCAGCGGGAGGCTAATCAGCGGTTTGGTTTTTCGGCCAAAGAGACATTGAATATCATGCAGCGCCTGTACGAGAATCATAAGGTGCTCACTTATCCACGGACGGATTCAAGGTATATTGGGCGGGATGTGGCAGAAACATTAAAAGAACGTCTGGAAGCCTGCGCGGTGGGACCTTACAGAAAACTGGCGGGCAAATTGCTGCTGCAGCCGATCAGGACCGACAAGCGGTTTGTGGATGACAGTAAAGTGTCCGATCATCATGCCATTATCCCAACGGAGCAGTTTGTTCAGTTGGATCATATGACAGTGGATGAAAGAAAAATTTACGATCTTGTGGTACGGCGTTTCCTGGCGGTACTCTATCCGCCGTGTGAATATGAGCAGACAAAGCTGACAGGACAGTGCGGCGGGGAAACCTGGACAGCCAGTGGGCGAGTGATGCTGTCCTCCGGCTGGCAGGCTGTGTATGAAAATGGCTGGGAGGCGGAGGAAGATGAAAGTGAAGGCAGCGGGCTGCCGCCACAGGAACTGCCCCGTCTGGATGAAGGCGCAAAGGATGCGGTACTCCAGGTCAAAATGACAGAAGGCCAGACGAAGCCGCCGGCATTTTATAATGAAGGAACGCTGTTAGCAGCCATGGAAAAGGGAGGCCTTGGGACAGTGGCGACCCGTGCCGATATTATTGATAAATTATTCAACAGTTTTCTGATGGAGAAAAAGGATAAGGATATCCGCGTAACTTCCAAGGGCAAACAGTTATTGCAGCTTGTGCCGGCGGATTTAAAGAAACCGGAGCTGACGGCCGACTGGGAGAAAAAACTGCTGGCGATTTCCGAGGGCCATCTGAGAAAAGATGCATTTATTAAGGAGATCTGCAGTTATACGCAGGATATTGTTGATGAGATCGCGGCGGGTGAGGGCAAATTCCGCCATGAAAATCTGACTAATCGTCTCTGTCCGCAGTGCGGCAAGCGGATGCTGTCGGTGCAGGGCAAAACGAGCCGGATGCTTGTCTGTCAGGACCGTGCCTGCGGCTATCGGGAAACGGTGGCCAGACAGACAAAGGCCCGCTGTCCGAAATGCCATAAGCGTATGGAAATGTACGGTAAAGGTGATGCGCAGACTTTTGTCTGCTCCTGCGGCTACAAGGAAAAACTGTCTGCTTTTCAGGCCAGACGGCAGAAGGAAGGGGCCGGCGTCAGCAAACGGGATGTTCAGAAATATATGGACCGGCAGCGTAAGGAAGCCAGTCAGCCGCTGAATAATGCTTTTGCGGAAGCATTTGCCCGGCTGAACATCGGTAAGGAGGACGAAGATTGAAATATCAATATGCCTATGATTTTCCGGTAGGACGCATCTGCATTGAAACGACAGATGCGGCGGTGACAAAGATACAGATGGGTGATACAGAAGAAGGGGCCGTTGTCTGTGAAACGGCGTTGATCAGGGAGGCGGCCGGACAATTGGGGGAGTATTTTGAAGGCAGTCGAAAGACTTTTACTCTGCCTTTGCAGGCAGAGGGCACGCCCTTTCAGGAAAAGGTATGGCAAGGGCTGCGGGCGATCCCCTATGGAGAGACAAGATCCTATCAGGCGCTGGCTGAGAGTATCGGCCACCCGAAAGCCTGCCGGGCTGTTGGAGGCGCCAATCATCACAATCCGATCATGATTGTGATTCCGTGCCACCGTGTCATCGGTAAGAATGGTTCACTGGTTGGGTTCGGCGGCGGCCTGAATGTGAAAGCCTGGCTGCTGGAGCATGAAAAGAAGCACAGGGAGGCGACAGTATGATTGCATCAGAAATAATCAGCGAAAAAGAACTTCTGGCTATCCGGTTCTATATGGGTGATCCGGCCGTTGTCGACAGCGGGCAGTTTCATGGTGGGCCGAAAGCCTATAATACGATCAACGCGTTGCTGCATCCGGGAACGGGCAATGAAAAAGACAAGGTCCGGGAGGGCCGGGTCATTGAACTTGAAAACAGCAGTCATCTTAAGAGTTATATTGAATTGATACTGGATATTTACAGGGCTATGGAAAAGTACCGCAAAAGCCATGGCGCCGCTGTAGAAGGTGGATGGTGCGCTTACAGGATCGACCGGGCGTCCTCTCTGATTCGTTTTGAACAGAATCATCATATGGTTGCAGGATTTTTCTCCACCTGCAAATGGGGGTTTCTGCCGGCGTATGCCCGAAGCAAAGCAAATATTGTTCTTCTGGAAGTGCAGAGGGATGAGACGGTGCCGTTCCTTGATTTTTCGGAACTGTTTGGCGAGGACTACGCCAAGCCGGAGGAAGCGGAGATTTTGCTGCCATTTGGTATCGTGCTTCAGGAGATGGAGCCGCTGGCAATGACGGAACAGGAAATGCAGACTTTGCGGGATATGAACGGTAATCCGCCGAGGGGCAAATGGCGGATCCGTCTGACGCTGGGGCAGATGCCCGAGATCCCGAAAGAGGAACTGGCGGAACTTTACGCGGAAGTGACGAAGGAGGACAATGTGACGCGGATCAAAGAATGTATGGAGAAAATGTCCGCGGGAAAATCATTGACTCTGGATGAAGAACAATTTTATTGTACATGGAAAATTCAACTGCATCAGTATATTGGCGGATGCATTGATGCGATCAATCATGTATCATGATAAAGATCAATATTAAATAACAGATGAATCATTGATGAAAGAGGGAAATTTTATGAATTTTGTATTTGTATCTCCACAGTTTCCGGCTTCGTACTGGAACTTTTGTGATCGTTTAAAACAGCGCGGCGTGACAGTGCTTGGAATCAGTGACGCGCCGTATGATACATTATCTGAACAGGTCAGACAGAGCCTGACGGAATATTATCGTGTTGATAATATGGAAGATTATGATCAGATGGTGCGCGCCATGGGCTATTTTACCCACAAGTACGGCAAGATCGACTGGCTGGAAAGTAATAATGAGTATTGGCTGACACAGGACGCCAGACTGAGAACGGATTTCAATATTACAACGGGTATGAAAAGCGAGCAGGTGGCGACGGTGAGAAAAAAATCCGCCATGAAAGCTTTTTATGAGAAGGCGGGCGTGCCGGTGGCCAGATATCATATGGTGAGCACCCTGGAAGAAGGTATGGCCTTTGCTGAAAAAGTCGGTTATCCGGTATTTGTGAAGCCGGATGGCGGCATGGGTGCCGAAGAAAGCTATAAATTGAGCAACGAAGACGATATGCGATGGTTCTATGCCTCAAAACAGGATGTGGACTATATTATGGAAGAATTTATTACGGGCGATATCTGGTCTTATGACGGCATTTCGGACAGCAAAGGGGATATTATCTTTGAGACAACTGTTTCCTGGCCGAGAAGTGTGGCCGATATTGTGAATAACAAAGATCATCTGTCCTATTATACGGCCAATATGCTGCCGGAGGATCTGCGGGAAAAAGGCCGCGCGACCATCAAGGCTTTTGATGTGAGGAGCCGTTTCTTCCATCTGGAATTTTTCCGCCTGGTGGAAGACAAGGAAGGACTTGGCAAAAAGGGCGATATCGTGGCGCTGGAAGTGAATATGCGTCCGGCGGGCGGCTGGACACCGGATATGTACAATTATGCCAACAGTGTAGATGTCTACAGTATCTGGGCGGATATGGTCGTTTACGATAAAACCTATGTAGATTTAACGCAGCGTAAATACTTTGCGGTCTATGCCGGACGCCGCTATGGCAAGCCTTATGTCCATACGCCGGAGGAGATTCGCGCGCGTTATGGTGACAGAATTGTGATGGATGAAGAAATTCCTGAGATCCTGTCCGGCGCCATGGGCAATCATATGTGGACAGCCAGACTGGATACGGAAGCGGAGAAAGATGAATTCATTGCCTTTGTGCAGGATGTCTATTAAGAAGGAGCGATCAGGATGCCTTTTATCAGGACAACAACGAATGTGGAATTAACGAAGGAGACAGAGGTGGCATTAAAACACCGGATGGCAAAGATCGTACAGGAGATACTCGGCAAAGATCCGGCCAGAATGCTGACGGCCTTTGAGGGCTCTGTCGATTTATACAGAGGGACGGATGACAGCGGTGAGATACCGGCCGCCTTTATTGAATGTAAATTCTTTGGTGGAAAAGATGATGCATCTTTTGAGCGGTTTGACAAAGCCATGAAACAGATTTATGGAGAATTACTGCAGATTGAACCAGTCAACCTGTATATTAAATATGAGGTGATCAACGGTTTTCATGAGCCGCCGCAGTTATTTAAAGTATAAAACCTGAAGATAAGGCCCTGAAACCGGTCATTCATCTGATATGAACGGTTTCAGGGCCATTTCTATTTCGTCACCAGTGCGTCCAGTGAAAGTTTTTCTTTCAGGTAACGGTAGTAGTCTGAGGTCAGGATCTTACCGGAGGCTGTCCACTTTGTATTGACGATCTCCTTCATGGTGTCCAGATAGCCTTCAGGCAGCGTCACATCCTGCAGCATTTTGTAAGAATCGGTGACGGAATCATAAATCAGGTAATCGGTCACGAAACTCTTGTTGGCGAAGACCACAAGTCCCGGTGCGTCTGAGAGGATGTCCTGCCCGATGTAGAGGCGGGAATCATAATTCAGACCAAGGAGATTGCAGAGGGTCGGTGCAATATCAATACTGGAGCAAACTTTATTGACCTGAACCGGCTCCTTCATAGAAGCGCTCCAAAGCACCATGGCGCTCTCATAGAGACCGTACCACTGGGCGCTTTCTTCGCCGATCATGCTGGTCAGAAGGCTCTCCATGGCATATGGATAATGGTCCGGCGCCATGGCAATGACGGTTTTGTCCGCCACACCTGCTTCTTCCAGACGGCTGATCATATATTCCAGTGCCTTGTCCAGTTCTATGTTGCAGGCAATATAGGCTTTCATCTGATCATCCACATCCAGATCCTTGACTTCGTCATAATGTTTGTAGGACATGGAATTGTCACGGAACGTATATTCCATATGGCCGCTGACGGTCATATAATAAGCATGAAAATGCTCATTGTTGATATATTCGTCGATGGATTTCTCAACTGCTTCAAGGTCGGATTCCGGCCACATATAGGTGACGTCAAGACCGTTGCCGTAGCCCTTGTAGTCGTAACCCATATTCGGGTGAGTCTGGTCACGTTCGTAAAACGTATAGGTATGCGGATGGTAGGCATTGGTGGAATAGCCAAGAGGTCCGAGGATATTGCCAAAGCATAAAGCCATATCATTGTCAGCCGTATTCTGGAAGGAATGATTGCCCTGGCCGTTTGGGATCAGGCCCGTGCAGACCATGTATTCGCCGTCACTTGTATTGTTGAAGGCCGGTATGTAAAAATTATTGATAACGAATCCGGTGTTGACCAGCTTGTAAAGCGTCGGTGTCAGGTCTTTGTCAACAGCCCATGGTGAAAAAGATTCCGCTGTCAGAAGAATCAGATTGTAATCTTTGAACATGCCGGTGTAAGCATTTTTCGTCGTCGGTGTGGCCGAGGCCATATACTGGTCAAGCCATTGATGGTCGCTGTCCTCCTCATTTTCTGCCAGTCCGGCAAAATCATAATCCATCACATTGTCGCTGTAATAGAGAGAGACAGCCTCGTCGGAGTCGAGGTCAGGATAGGTCATGACCACATCAATAATGTCGACCATCTTGTCGGAAGGCGCTTCAATCGTCGGCACAGTGAAGGCAACGAAATCCTTCTGTGGGACAAGGGAAGGGAAAAGCGTATACTTTAAATCCGACAGAGCGGTCAGATCAAAACCGAGTTTTCGAAGAGACAGGTCTTTGACCCACTGGCTGCTGTAAAGGTTCTGCGGCGCATAGGTGTCTTCCGTTGCAGCGTTGATCTTCAATGTAAATATGGCCATCAGAATGATCATGGCCGTTGTCCATTTCATCGTGAGTTCCGGACGCAGATAGCGGAATTTCGGGTTGCGGATCGTATAAATCAAAAATACGATCAGCGGCAGGGCAAACAGGAGAATACTCAAAATATTCGATTGGATCGCAGCGATAACCAGGCTGCTGAATTCAGTCAGGGCGTTAACGCCTTCCGAACCGCCGATGACCAGCGCAAAGGAAAAGGCGGTCTTAAAGACCTGCCAGAAAATCAGATAGACCATGAACAGGAAAAACCGGATGATGAGGATCAGCCAGGTCAGGATGAGATTCATCCGCGGTCGGCAGCTTGTTGTGATCAGGCCTGCGGTCACACCCATGAACAGAGAGATGATCAAAGGATAGAACAGGCCACGGAAATCTGCAAACAGCAGCATGTGAAGCAAAAATTCCCAGTAAATAAAAGTGAAACTGAATAAAAGTACCCTCAGCAGTGCCTTTTGTTTATAAAGGCGGTGTAAAAAGTGATGTATGGTATCAGTATTGATTGGATTATTTGACATTTGCATATTGAAAGACCATCCTTACAGAATCATTAATAAAAACTTAATATTATTGTAACTCAAAATCTGTAGCTTGAAAAGAAATAATTGAAATTTGATGTCGATATTTTACATGCTTTGTATTATAATTGACATAGGCTAAAAAAACGGCCGTTACTAAACCTTAGAGTTTATGTGACATGAATGAAAACAGATAGAGAGTGTGATTGGATGCTTGATGTGAATGTAAAGGATGTAAGCCTCGTCCTTGAGGGCGGTACTTTTCGGACGGTATTTACCATGGGGATCCTGGATGCGCTGCTGGAGGCGGGCATTATGCTGCCCCATGTCAGCGGCGTTTCGGCGGGCATTACTTACGGCGGTTCTTACCTTTCCCAGCAGATAGGAAGGAATATTCATATTATTAAAACCTACCGCCATGACAAGCGGTATATGGGCGCCCGCAATTTTATTTCAGACCGCAGCCTGTTTGGCCTGAAATTTGCTTATGATAAAGTGGTCAATGAGCTTGCGCCGATCGATTGGGAGACTTTCAGGGCTTACAAAGGGAAAATGGCGGTCGGCGTTACCAACGCCAGAACAGGTGAAATTGAATATATGGACGGGCGGACCATGGATAAAAGCTGCCTGATGCTGCAGGCGACCTGCGCGATTCCGTTTTTGTTTCCGGCTATTGAGATCAATGGACAATATTATTATGACGGCGGTGTCTGCGAGCCGATTACGATCCATAAGGCGGAGCAGGACGGTTACCGGAAGCATATCATTGTCATGACACGGGAAAAAGGATATATGAAGACGCAGGAGAGATCCAATCTGGCAGCGGCCCGGATGATGAAGAAGCGTTTTCCGAATATGGTGGCGCCAATTCTGAACCGACATGTACATTATAATGAACTGGTTGCATATTGTGACAAACTGGCAGACGCCGGGCAGGCATTGATTTTCCGTCCGGATCATCCGCTGGTCAGCATGGAAAAGGATCTGCAGAAGCTTCAGGACGGTTATGACATGGGTTATCGTCAGGCCATGGATCGGATGGATGAGATCAGGGCTTTCTGCGGGCTGACTGACGGTCAGGAGCAGATGCAGGCACAGAAACAGGAATAGGGGAATTAAACGATGGGAATAGATTTAAAGGTGTATTTAATTGTATGTCCTCTTGTTTTTTTGTCCGGTTTTGTGGATGCCATCGGGGGCGGCGGCGGTCTGATCTCCCTGCCGGCTTATGTGTTTGCGGGACTTCCGATGTACGGGGCCATTGCGACCAATAAACTGTCCTCATCCATTGGCACGCTGGTGTCAACCATCCGGTACTGCAGGCATACGAAAATTGACTGGAAGACCATTGTTCCTGCAGTGGCTCTGTCATTAACAGGGTCTGCCTGCGGCTCGAATCTGACGCTGATCGTGGATGAGAAGATTCTGGAGCATATGCTGCTCATTCTGCTGCCTGTTGCAGCCTTTTTCGTGTTTAAAAAGAATATATTTACGCCGGACAGCAGGAAAGAGGTTTCAGCGTCATGGCAGCGGGGAATGACATGGGCCGGGGCCTTTGCGGTGGGAGCCTATGACGGTTTTTACGGTCCCGGCGCGGGCACCTTTATGCTGATCATATTGATTGGCTTTGCCAGAATGCAGGCCATGGAAGCCGCAACGACGACCAAACTCATCAATCTGACATCCAATGTGACGGCCCTGGTGACATTTCTCATCAACGGCAAGGTTGTGCTTGTACTGGGGCTTGTGTCGGCACTTTTCAGTATGGCCGGACATTTTGTTGGTTCCAGCCTTGTCTTAAAAAACGGAGAGAAAATCGTACGGCCGATCATCTTATGTGTGCTGGTCTTATTATTTATAAAAATTATCAGCGGATGATGGCGGGAACAGGAGTCGATGACAGCAGGAAGCGGCAGATTTGGAAGATGGCGATTGAAACGATAGGGAAAGATGGAAAGGAAACAGATTGAATGAAAATTGCATTGATTTCAGATATCCATATTGATATTAATAAAGATTATCCGGTGCTTCAAAAGGTATCGGAGACGGCTGCGGCCAAAGGGGCGGATGTGCTGGTGATCGCCGGCGATATCAGTGAGACGCCGGCGGATACGATGGCGGCTGCGGCCAAACTGGAGGAGATGTCCGGCTGCCGGGTCTATTATGTGCCGGGCAACCATGATATGTGGAATAAAAACTGCCCGGAAGCAAAGACAGAAGACATTTATGGCGCGTACTTGCAGGATGACCGGTGTCTGTCGGGCAGGCATGTGATACTTGAGGGCAGCCATGGGAAGCTGGCCCTGACGGGAGATATTGGCTGGTATGATTATTCCTTGGCATCGCCGGGCTATACAAAAGAACAGCTTGACGGTATGTCCATTGGCGGACGGACCTGGCAGGACAGATTTTTTAATCAGTGGACAAACGATAACGGGGCACAGATGGCAAGGAGCCTGGAACAGCTTGAACGGCAGCTCGCGGATTGCGGCGATGTTCCGATGATGGTCGTGACCCATATGCTGCCGGTGAGAGAGTTTTGTGTCTCAACAGAGAAAAAGGACTGGAGCTTTTTCAATGCGTTTCTCGGAAGTACGGCGCTGGAGGCGCTGTATCAGCGTTATAATGTGCGCTATGCGGTATGCGGCCATGTGCATCACCGCAGTGACATGGAAAAGGATGGTATTTTGCATATTTGTCCATGTCTGGGGTATTACAATGAGTGGCCGATGTTCGGGCTGGCTGATGACAGTCCGGAACGCCATATTGCGGATGCTATGCATATTGTGGAATATTGATATCAGATCATCATCAAATGATATACGAATTTTAGCAATAATGGAGAAATTGCATATAGACTGAGAATAGACTAAGAAAAGAGGCATAAGAAATATGATAGGAACAATAGTAAATGTAACAACGATTACCTGCGGCAGTATCATTGGCAGTGTGGTCAAAAAGGGAATTAAACCGCAGTACCAGCAGGCGCTTTATAATGCCATGGGACTGGCGGCCACCATGCTGGGGATCAATGCGGTGGTCAGCCACATGCCGGAGAGCAAATATCCTGTTTTGTTTATCCTGAGTCTCGCTGCAGGCAGTTTATTTGGCACGATTCTTGATATTGACGGGAAGTTCCAGCGATTAACCGCAAAATTTTCCCATTCTGATCTGGGACAGGGGTTGTCCACAGCGATTTTGCTTTTTTGCATTGGCACGCTGTCCATTCTCGGACCGATCGAAAGTGCCCTTCATGGTAATCATACCTATCTGTTTACCAATGCGACCCTTGATTTTGTCACATCCATGGTGCTGGCATCGACATACGGGATCGGTATTGCCATAGCGGCGGTTGTGCTGTTTTGCTGGCAGGGGGCGATTTATCTTGGAGCCGGTATGTTATCGGGATTTCTGACGGCTGATCTGCTGGCGGAGATATCCATCGTCGGCGGCGTGCTGATCGCCAGTTCCGGTTTGTCGATTCTTGGCATCAAAGACTGTAAATCACTGAATATGCTGCCATCGCTGTTAGTTCCTGTTATCTGGTTTTTAATTAAAGGATTTTTTGGATTTTGATAAGGAGGTTACTTTATGGACAAGAAGAATATATTACATTATGTAGATCATACATTACTGGCGCCGACAACAACATGGGAAGAACTGAAGGTGATCTGTGATGACGCCATTCGCTACGAAACGGCTTCTGTATGCATACCGCCGGACAGAGTGAAACAGGTTCGGGATTATGTGGGAAACCGGATGGCGGTCTGCACGGTTGTCGGTTTCCCGAACGGGTATCATTCGACGGCACTGAAAGCATTTGAGACGGAAGAAGTCCTTGATAATGGCGCGGACGAGGTGGATATGGTCATCAATCTGGGAATGGTCAAAGACGGACGTTTTAATGAAATCGAGACGGAGATACGGATATTAAAAGATATCTGCGACAGCAAGATCCTGAAAGTGATCGTGGAAACCTGTTTCCTGACAACAGAAGAAAAGATTAAAATGTGTGAGATCGTGACGGCGGCCGAAGCGGATTACATTAAGACTTCCACCGGTTTTGGTACGGGCGGAGCTACTTTTGAAGATGTGGCGCTTTTTGCGAAGCATATCGGGCCGAATGTGAAGATCAAGGCGGCCGGCGGCATTGCGTCCTTTGACGATGCGGAGAAATTTATCGGATTGGGGGCATCAAGACTCGGTACCAGCCGTCTGGTGAAGCTGATTAAAGAAGGTGGGATTTGATGGGGGCATACCAAATAAAGCGGATCGAACTGGAAGGACCTCAGAATGTGCGTGACCTGGGCGGATTCCAGATGACGGACGGACGCAGGATCCGGGAGGGCCGGCTGATTCGGAGCTGTGAATTGATACGTCTGACTGCCAAGGATATGGAGAAGCTGAAAAAACAGCATCATTTACATACAGTTGTGGATTTCAGAACAGACATGGAAAGGACGCA
>CAYURX010000062.1:14260-14800 GCA_964447245.1 uncultured Coprococcus sp.
GATCCGGTGATCTCCGGTGTTGAAAATATCTGGGTGCCGATACTGGATGAAGCGACGCTTGGCATTACAAAGGAAGAAGGCGCAGATCAGGACATGGTGCAGCAATTGGCCGCGCAGATCAGGAGCGGACAGACAACGACGGAGCAGTTTATGAAGGCCATGTACCAGAATATTGTTCAGAACAGCCATGTGGCCGGACAGTATCACCGCTTTTTTGAAATACTGCTGACACGCCCGGAAGGCGCTGTACTCTGGCACTGCAGCGCGGGCAAAGACCGCGCGGGTATGGGCGCGCTGCTTGTCCTTCTGGCGCTGGGTGCGCCAAAAGAACTGATCATCGAAGATTATCTTATGGTCAATCACTTTCTCAAAGAAAATATCGGGGAAAATATACAGCGCGTCATCAAAGAAACCGGGGACGCTGCACTGGCCGAAGCCATGTCCGGCCTGTTCAAAGTGGAACGTTCCTATGTCGAATATGTACTGTGGATCATGGAAGAAAAATATGGTTCCACAGAAAACTATCTGGAAAAAATGATT
>CAYURX010000063.1:0-14699 GCA_964447245.1 uncultured Coprococcus sp.
CCAGCGTATCCATATTCGGCGCCCGGTGAAGCAGACTTGTAAAACCGCTGACGAAAAACTTCTGATTGATGACCATGATGATCACCGTCAGCAAAAGCTGTAAAAGGCCGACGGCCACATGATTTCCTTCAAAGAAAGCCGGCAGCGGCCACCCCCACATCATATGTCCCATGGACACATACATCAACACCGCCAGAAAACCGATGGATGCACACAGACGCTTTTTCAAAACCGGTGTCTCCCTGTCTTTCAGCATATCCTCGCCCGCCAAAGCCGAAGCGGCCGCCGAAGACTCTGCGGCACTCCCTTTAAGCGACGCGCCGTAACCGGCCGCCTGAACCGCAGCAATAATGGCCTGCGCATCTGCGCTGCCTTCCACACCCATGGAATTTGTCAAAAGACTCACCGAACAGCTGGTCACACCGTCCACTTTGGAAACTGCTTTCTCCACCCGCGCACTGCAGGCTGCACAGCTCATTCCCGTTACTATATATTGTTCCATGTCAATCCTCCATTCTGATCTCTTCTCTTTCGTCAAAAACAGGATAACCTTTATTTGTAAAAGTTATGAGTTGATAGGCTTGATACCCCCTCCCCCTGGGGGTCAATTGTATGATATCCCAATTTTTATTTTTTGTCAACAGAAATATTGACATCACATGAATTAATGATAAAATGAAAACAACACCCCGGGGGAGGGGTGCATGAGAAGGAGGTATTCCATGCAAGCGGACAAAAAAGCGATTAAAAGGCTGCTGAATACGGCAAAAGGTCAGATCGATGGTTTAAACAAAATGATTGACGACGATAAATATTGTATTGACATTTCCAATCAGATCATGTCCACGATTGCCATTTTGAAGAAAGTGAATATAGAAATACTGGATGCGCATTTGAAATGTTGTGTCCTTCATGCTGATAACGCCGAAGAAAAGGAACAGAAAATTAATGAGATTTCCGAAGTTCTGAAAAAGGCCATGAAATAGGAGTATTTTATGCACAGAAAGACAGTTTTGATTACGGGCGCTTCCCGCGGGATCGGGCGGGCCATCGCCTTGCATTTTGCAGCGGCCGGGTATCGGTTGGTCGTCTGCTGTCTCAGCCGGACGGACATTCTTGAGAGTCTTCGTCAGGAAGTAACCATGCATTACGGCACAGATTGCCTGACTTTCACCGGTGACATCGGCGATTACCAGACGACCTGCCACCTGTTTGAACAAATAGAAACCCGTTTCGGTCATCTGGATGTTTTAATTAATAACGCCGGCATTTCCTATATTGGTCTCCTTACAGACATGACGCCTGAAGACTGGCAGCGCATTGTCACCACGAACCTGACTTCGGTCTTCAATTGCTGCAGGCTGGCTGTTCCCCATATGGTTCGGCAGCAATCGGGCAAAATCATCAATATTTCTTCCGTGTGGGGCTGCTGCGGCGCATCCTGCGAGGTCGCTTATTCAGCCACAAAGGGCGGCATCAATGCCTTTACTCAGGCCCTGGCTAAAGAACTGGCTCCCAGCAATATTCAAGTCAACGCCATTGCCTGTGGTGCCATTGATACGGAGATGAATGCGTTTTTGTCCCCCGAAGACCGGCAGGCCCTGACTGACGAGATTCCGTCCGGACGGTTCGGTCGCCCCGCGGAAGTTGCCAGCCTTGCCCTGGATCTGGCCGAAAATCATACCTATCTGACCGGACAGATCATTCGGTTGGACGGTGGATGGATATAGCATTTACAACATATGTACAGCATATTAGTGATAAATCGAAAGAAACCCGGCGAGCAAATTCAGTTCGCAACTTCCGGTTGTGAAAAAACAAATTAGAGGGTATAATGTAATTGAAAATAAGAAATCAAAATAAGGGATTGCGATGGGAGGTGTTGCTATGCCACAAACAATGCAAAGTTTGATAGAACAATACATTGCAGAAATCAAAAAGATATATGGCACACATTTACGCAAGGTGATTTTGTATGGTTCATATGCCAGGGGCGATTTCGGCCCGGATTCAGACATAGATATTATGATCTTACTTGATATGTCGGATGTGGACTTAAAAGCATACAATCAGCAACTTTCTTATGTGACCTATGATTTTAATCTGGATAATGACCTCGATATAAAGCCGTTTGCCAAGAGTGAGGAGCACTTTAGAAAATGGGTGGTAAATTATCCGTTTTATGCAAATATTCAAAAAGAAGGGGTGGTTTTGTATGGAGCAGCCTAAAGAGGATATTGGAACGAAAAAAGATCTTGTTCTCTATCGACTCCAGACAGCCAAAGCCGACCTGAAATCTGCTAGAATATTATTGGCAGCTAAGGAGTATAAGGGAGCAAATAACCGAGCATATTACGCTATTTTTCATGCCATCAACGCTGTCCATGCATTGAATGGAAAAGCTTATAAACGCCATAAAGATTCACTTGGTAACTTTAATAAAGACTATGTTAAAACTGAGATTTTTCCCAGAGATGTGGGAAGAAAAATCAGTGAAGCAGAAGAAATTCGTCATGCCAGCGATTATGATGATTTTTACCTTGCCAGCCCGGAAGAATCTGAAAGGCAGATTGCTGTAGCAGACGAATTTATACAATTGGCTGAAGAATACTGTATGGCACAATTTGAGCCTGCAAAGGCAGATCTCTAAAACGCCCGAAGGGACACTTCCTTATGTGAAGTGTCCCTTCTTCGTGCTCTTTTTTATATTTTCTTTACTTAATACCCGATTACGGAGAAACGTAACTGAGCGGATTGACATAAGAACCGCCAACAGATACACCAAAGTGCAGATGCGCACCTGTGGAAATACCTGTGGAACCTACTGCTGCAATTGTTGTACCCTGTGATACATAATCACCGGCACTCACGTATAACGCGCTGCAGTGTTCGTAAACGGTGGAAACGCCATTGCCATGGCTGATTACTACATAGTTCCCCATCGCGCTGCTATAAGACGCTGTTGTTACTGTCCCGCTGGCTGCGGCCCAGATTGATGAACCATGGGATGCACCAATATCAAGCCCCTGATGATATGTACTCGCACCCGCTGTTGGTGAACTGCGGTATCCAAAATAAGATGTAATGGATGTACTGCCAACCGGCCAGATCATACTCGTACTGGAGGATGAACTGCCGGAAGATGAACTACTGGATGAATTATCTGAATAATCATAATCATCATCATCGTCGTCATCATCATAATTGCTGGAACTTGAGGAATTGCTTGCCTCCTGCTGGCGGCGTGCTTCTTCTTCAGCAGCCTTTCTGCGCGCTTCTTCTTCGGCCTTCTTGCGGGCAGCTTCCTCAGCGGCCTTGCGCTCCTGCTCAATGATCTCCTGAAGCAATGCATTCTCAGCATCGATCTGCTGCTGTGTATCAGAAATATCATAGCTGACAGAATCAATATCCGCGCCGATTGCCACCAGTTCTGTTTCCTTCTCTGCGACAACCTTCTCAAGGGATTCTTTCTCTAATTCATACTGCTCTTTCTGAGCTTCCTGCAATGCCTTCTGTTCTTCAAGCTCTGCTTCATACGCTGCAATCTGATCTCTGATTTTCTGAAGATTCACTAAAAGATTATGGTCATATTCATTGATCTTGGAAATATACTCCTGATCGTTGAGCAGGGACTTCAAATCACCGGAGCCAAGAAGCATCTGTACATAATCCTCATCACCGGATTCATACATTGCCTTGATACGAGCCTTAAGAGCTGCATACTGGCGTTCCTCATCAGCCTGCGCCTCCGCCAGATTCTCCTGTGTCAATGTAATCTCGGCCTCTGTCTCAGTAATCTGCGCCGAAACTTCTTCAAGCTGCGCCAGATATACCTTGATCTTTTCATCTAACTCTTTAATATATGTCTCTGTATCCGTTTTATTCTTCTTCAGTGATGCCAGTTGTGATTCCAATTCAGCCTGCTGGCTTTTCAGGTTCGCAATCTCACTCTGCACTTCTTCTTTTGTTGCAGCCATTGCAGGAACCGCCAGAGAAAAACTGATTGCAGCAACCAGCACATACCGCGTCAACCTCTTTAAACCGTGTTTCATGAATATCTCCTTCCGTAAAACATGTTGCCATTCTTCCTCATACAAATAGGGCCTGTCCGCCAACCTGTTATCTTCGTCCCATGACCCCTCTGCACCCTATTATATCAGCTTCTGTGCATTATTTCAAGTCTGTTTCCAATTTATTTCGAATTTATTACAGAAAACAATTTTCTCTTTGGCAGTAATGTTATCACATATTTGAAGATATTTCTTCTATATTATCAGAATATTTTTTGAGATCTTCGATTAAAGACGCTACATTTTCTTCCTTTGTGGCCCAGCTTGTACAAAACCTGACCGCACTATGGGTATCATCCATCTTTTCCCAGAAAGAATAACTGTACTTTTGCGACAATTTCTCCAACAATTCATCCGGCAGGATCGGCAACTGCTGATTGGTACTGACATCAGCATAAAATTCATAACCACATTCTTTAAAAGCCTTTTTCAGTTTCATGGCCATCTCTATGGCATGTCTGGATATCCTCCAGTACAGACCATCCTCAAACAATACAAGGAACTGCAGGCCCAGCAGACGCCCCTTGGCCAGCATGCCGCCTCTCTGCTTGATCATATATCTGAAATTCTTCTTAATTTCAGGTGATGTGATAACAACCGCCTCTCCAAACAGCGCCCCTACTTTTGTTCCGCCTATATAAAAAACATCGCATAACCGTGCCAGATCAGCCAGCGTCACATCATTATCATCGGCCATCAGACCATAACCAAGACGGGCGCCATCCACAAAGAGCGGCAAACCGCAATGACGGCAGACCGTACCGATGGCTTCCAATTCTCTCTTATAATAAATCGCACCACTTTCCGTTGGATTTGATATGTAGACCATGCCTGGCTGAACCATATGCTCCGCATTCACATCCTGCATATGACGAACATAGGCTTCCTGTATCTGTTCCGCCGTTATCTTACCGTCCCGTCCGCATGGCAGTGCCATTACTTTATGCCCCGTCGCCTCAATGGCACCCGTTTCATGCACATTGATATGACCGCTGGCTGCCGTCAATACCCCCTGATAAGGCCGCAGCACCGAACAGATTACCGTCATATTCGTCTGGGTTCCCCCCACAAGAAAGTGCACGTCCGCCGTCTCGCACTCACAGGCCTCCTGAATCAGACTTCTGGCCTCGTCCGAATAGATATCCATGCCATATCCCGGCGTCTGAACCATATTCGTCGACATCAGTCTTTCCATAATCGAAGGATGGGCACCTTCCGCATAGTCACATTGAAATTCTATCATTAAAATCTTCCTCTCCTGTTGAAATTATTCCGGTACTATTATATAATGCCGGAATGCAACAGGCAAGTTATATCTCATGCATTTTTTCAAAATAAAGCGGTCTTTTTCCTTCCGGAATTTTTAGCATCTCCATCGCACGATCTTCCGTACACTGCAGTGAATCCATCAAATTCTTAATCATCTGGACACAAGATTCTATTCTTCCTTCTTCACGTCCTGCTGCCCTTTCTTCCATTCTCATTTCCAAAATTGCCTGGCACATATTGACAACCTCTCCCTTTTCTGCAATTTTCAAATCTGATCCTGTACAAATCTCCATAACCATCGCCGCTTTCCTGTCCATTCTATTATACCTGCTATTATTACGGATTATCTGATTTAACTTCTCTTTCTCTTTTGAATACTTGATGAATTCAAGAACTTCCCGCAAATTGGTTCGGAACTTCCCCAAATCATCATCTGAAAGTTGGTTCGGAGCTATTAAATGTATTCTATAATTATCAATCATAGATAAGACTGCTTCATCTGTAGAATTCAGCATATCATATAAACACATCGGCCCTTCCCAGGGCTCTGATGAAAAAAACAAAACCAGTGTAATAACCGGAATCAGTCTGTCATCTTTATAAAATCCCGAAAGATATTCACCCGTATTGTGTCCAGTTCTATCCCCCGCCTTTTTATGAGAGTCGGCTGCTTTTCGGACCTGTCCGGCATACTGTAATGCATCATAAACCATATTCTTTACAGGCATTGCATAGTGCACATTTGTCTGGTTCTCAATTCCAAGAATAATATAGGCATTCTTTTCATCATGCATGGCCGTAAGATATTTCAATTCATCTCTTGCTTTTTGTACCGGCACTGCGGCCTTATCAGCACCATAAGGCACTTCTATTTCCGTTACATCTAATATATGCAGCCGTTCTGGCTGTATTACCTGCTGTCCACCATATAAAAGATAATTAAATGCATCTGCAAAAACATCATTATCCTCCATATACTGCTTTGTTACAATATCCGCTCTCCCCATATTTCCTCCTTCTCATTGTAGCATTTTTCATTAAAACCGATCAATGATAAAGAAGTATAATACGACATTACCCATATCGCAACTATTAAACATCGCACGATCCGACAGCAGCACTTATACGGCGACATCATCCGACGGCAATCCTTGTCTTCTTTCGATTTTTATTCACTATTTTTCAAAATAATATTACACCAGCAGTATCAGGCTTTCCGGCGGCAGCCTCAGATAAACCGTTTCTCCGACTTTTAGCCGGATATTGCTGTTTTCCCCGGACTGTCCCTCTTTAGCCACTTTCCACCAGATCCGGCTTCCTTCTGCCACTTTAAAAAAGCAGTACCACTCAAAGGGCAGTTCTGAGATGCGCTCTGTCCGTGCACAGAGAATATTTGCCCTGTCCATCGGCGGCTCATGGAATAATTCTATGTAATGAGCCCGTATTCCGACCGCCCGCAAATGATCCGGTACAACTTCTTTCGTCTGCATCTCACAGTCCCACTCCGGCACATAAACTCTGTGAGTATCCCTTTTTTCTGCTGCCATAATATTCTTGCATCCCGTCAACTTTGCCGCTTCCACACAGCCCGGACGACGAAAAATATCCTTTGTACCACCAAAGGCCTTCACTTCTCCATGGTCCATCACAACCAACTGGTCACAGCACTGATATATTTCATCCCGGCTGTGAGAAACCATCACGACATCTCCCTGAAATACGCCAAGCTGCTGAATCATATCTTCCATCAACTGTTCTTTCAGATAGCTGTCCAGGGCGGAAAAAGGTTCGTCCAGAAGCAGCAATTCCGGTTCACTGGCCAGCATCCGGGCCAGCGCCACCCGCTGCTGCTGGCCGCCGGACAATTCCGATGGCCTCCGCCCGCCAAGCTCCTGAAGCGCAAACTGTTCCATCAGCATATCAATGGCCTGCTGCTTTTCCCTGCCCTTTTTCTTCATGGCAATCCCGATATTTTCAGATACAGTCATTGTTGGAAAGAGGGCATATTGCTGAAACAGATAGCCGATCTTACGTTTTCTTGCCGGCAGATCAATACCGGCCGCGCTGTCATAAACAACACGGCCATTCATCACCACCCGTCCCGAATCCGGCTTCACAAGCCCCGCAATCATTTTAAGCGTCATGCTTTTGCCCATGCCGGAGCCGCCAAGAATCCCAAGACTGCCATGGGTATGTTCAAAAGCAACCTTTAAATGAAATCCGGGAAACTTTTTTTCAAGCTGCACAGACAACGACATGTTACCACCTCTGAATCTTTCCGATACTGTGCATCGTAATCATATTAATAGTAAAAATAAAACAAAAAGCGATGGCAACCAGAACAACGACCCAAAAACCGGCCACATCATAGTTCTGTGCGCTGACTTCTGCGGCGATGGCAACCGCCATGGTTCTCGTCTTGCCGAGAATATTGCCGGCCAACATGGAAGTTGCGCCATATTCTCCCAATGCCCTGGCAAATGTAAGAATCGTGCCTGAAGCAAGGCCGGGACCCGCAACAGGCATCACGATTTTTCTGAAAATCGTCCATTCTGTCAATCCAAGGGTCCGTCCCGCATAAATATAATTCACATCCACCTGCTCAAAAGCCGCCCGCGCATTCCGGTACATCAGCGGAAAAGCAACGACTGTCGCCGCAATGACGCATCCCGGCCATGAAAGCACAACTTTCAATTGATACTGTTCCCACAAAAATGCGCCAAAAGGCCTCTTTAAACTAAATATCAACAGAAGCAGGAAACCGGCCACAGTCGGCGGGAGTACCAACGGCAGATTTAAGATACCGTCCAGAATACTCTTTTGCAGTCTTCCAAGCTTCATTGCCCATTTTGCACAGGCAATACCGCCGATTAAAGCAATGATCGTTGCTATCACGGCTGTCTTCAGCGATATAAATAACGGACTTAAATCAACATGCGTGAGAAATGTTAACATCATCTTACTGATTGACTGCAAAACCGTATGCTTCAAATACGGCGGCTGCTTCCGGTGTGGACAGATATTCTATGAATGCTTTTGCCGCAGCAACTTCCGCTTCATCCGCTTCATTATTCTTAACAAGACCTACCGGATAAATAACCTTTGTATTTAAAATGCTGTCATCAGCCGTTGCAATGATTTCAACCTGATCAGCAACTGAAGCGGCATCCGTTGCATAAACAACACCAACCTCATTGCTGCCTTCGCTGACAGCCGCCAGAACTGCTGTCACATCTTCACATTCATTAATTTCCATTGCCATGACATCATCCGTAATGCCAAGATTTTCAAATATCTCTCTCGCATACTGACCAACAGGAACCGTATCAGCAGCCAATGCCAGATTAGCCGCTTCTGTAATATTCTCAAAACCGGTTACGGCTGTCTCTGTACCAACCGGTTTGATCAACTGAACTTTATTTTCTAAAAGTTCTTTCACATCGGCTGCGTCAACAAAACCGCCATCTGTCAAAGCGTCCATCTGTGTCGTTGCGGCTGAAAAGAAAATGTCACAGGCCCCGCCTTCTTCGATCTGTGTCTGCAATTTTCCTGAACTTCCTGAATTATAAACGACGGTGACATTCGGCGCAACTTCTTCATAGTCTGCCGCGATTTCTTCCATTGCATTGCTTAAACTTGCAGCAATAAATACCTGGATCGTTGTTTCTTCACCTGCTGCAGCCTGCGTTTCGGCTGCTTCTGTACCGGCAGTTTCAGTCGCCGGAACCTCTGTCTTTGATGTTTCGGTCTCGCTATTGCTTCCTCCGCAGCCCGCCAAAACCCCGGCTGTAAGACACAATGCGAACATCAGGCTCATCATTTTTTTCATATTGCTTTCCTCCTAGAACATAAGTTTTGTATTTTTGTTATGCTTGAACTTTATTTTCAGCATCTATAGCATAAACAATTTAGCAAAAAAAGTCAATCAATCCCTCTTTTTTCCCGTCATCAATCTTGCGTTTTTATCCGTCCGATACTATAATATTTTATAGATATCATCTATAAGTTTAAAGTAAATTTTATAAATAAATGCAACAAAAATCCCTGCTTTAGAAAAGCAGACCAGATTTTTCATCATTGTTTGGTATTGATTTATCTTTTTTTTCAATAAAACAGGAATTCTTTACAGAAAACTCTGTATTTCGACAGATAATAGGAGGAAAGTATGAAATGGAACTGAAACAACTTGAAGCCTTCACAGCAGTTGTGGACTGCAAAAGTTTTTCTAAAGCAGCCAGGCAGCTTTATCTGACGCAGCCCACAGTCAGCGCCCATATTGCCGCTTTGGAAAAAGAACTGGATACACGGTTGATCGTGCGCACCACCAAACGTCTGAACATCACCACCCAGGGATACCAGCTCTATGATTACGCCATGGCCATGCTGAAAATACGCAGCCGGATCCTCAGTGAATTCACTGGCTCTCACAAAAAAATCATTGAACTTGGCGCCTCCACCATCCCGTCCGCCTATATCCTTCCGGAAGTACTCAGCGCCTTTGGACAGATCAACCCCGACATCTATTTTCACTCGAAATTATCAGACAGCATGGGGGTTATCGAACAGGTACAAAACGGAAGTCTTGATTTCGGTCTTGTGGGAACCGCCATCAATGAACCTGACCTGATCTTTCTTCCGTTTCTGGAAGACGAACTGGTCATGGTCACTCCCGTGACCCCTCATTATCTTCAGCTTGAAAAAGAAAAAGCCGATTTCACCCGGCTGCTTTCAGAACCTTTCATCCTCCGTGAAAAAGGTTCCGGCACCAAAAAAGAAATCGACAAATATCTGGAACGCAAAAAAATTCCGATCAATACCCTCCATGTGGTGGCCCGAATGAATGACCTGGAAGCCGTCAAAAAATCCATCGTAGGCGGCCTCGGCATCTCCATCCTTTCAGCCAAATCCATACAGGAACTGAAAAACAGCCGTCAGATCATTATTTTCCCTTTAGACAGGCCGGCGCCGAAACGCCAGCTCTATATCGTCTATAAAAGGGAAAACAATCTCATGCCGCATATCCGGCAATTCATACAATTCGTGCGCAATTACTACCAGCCGCACTAATAGATCCTTCGGCCAGTCACCGGCCTGCGAAGCCATTATCGCTCTTCGCGGAAATAGGATTCTCCGAGACTTTCCGGCGGCTGATATTCTTTTTTCTTTCTGAAGCTTGTAAAGATCAGCACGATGATCGTCACCAGATAAGGCAGCATTTTAAAGATTTCCTGCATCGAACGGCCAAGCCCCGGAATATACAGATACAGAATATAAAGGGCGCCGAACAGGAAAGAACCCCATATGGCATTGACCGGTTTCCACAGCGCAAAGATAACAAGGGCAATGGCCAGCCAGCCTCTGTCGCCGAAACCATTATTGGTCCATGTGCCGCCGGAGTATTCCATAACAAAATACAGGCCGCCAAGGCCGCTGATGGCGCCGCCAAGCACAGTTGCCAGATATTTATAGACCGTGACATTAATACCTGCGGCATCGGCCGTCGCCGGGCTTTCACCTACAGCTCTGAGATTCAGGCCTTTCCTTGTCCTGAATAAAAACCATGACACGATCACGGCCAGAATAATGGCCAGATAGGACATAAAACCATAGGAAAACAAAATATCACCGATCACCGGAATCTTTGACAATCCCGGAATCTTCGTCTTGTAGGCATTACCTGTTACAGCCACAGAAATCTGACCGACACCGCCGGCCAGCTGGGACAGGGAACCGCCGAAGAAATTACCAAAGCCCACGCCAAAGGTGGTCAGAGCAAGGCCCGTTACATTCTGGTTGGCACGAAGCGTGATCGTCAGCACACTGTAGATCAGAGCGCCAAACCCGGAGACCAGCAGCGCGCAGACCATGGATATGAGGATCCCAACCAGCCCGTTTGGATTCTCTGTGCCGTTCTCATAGAAAAAAGCACCCATCAATCCGGCGATACCACCCATATACATGAGTCCCGGCACACCCAGATTCAGATTGCCGGATTTTTCAGTGATGATCTCACCCGTCGCACCAAAGAGCATGCCGATCCCCTGAGCAATCGCCTTTTGTAAAAATATGATCAATGTACTCATCTCATCAGCCCTCCTTATGCCCTTTCGTCCACTCGATCTGATAGCGGATGAAAAATTCACTGCCAAGTATGAAAAACAATATGATGCCCGTAATAACATCCGATGCATTTTCGTTCAGATTAAACTGAGAAGCGATCTGTATGGCGCCTTTTTGCATAAAGACAAGGAAAAAGGACACTAAAATCATGACAAATGCATTGAATTTTGACAGCCACGCAACGATAATCGCCGTAAAGCCCCGTCCGCCGGCCGTCGAAGTGGAAATCGTATGACTGGCGCCGCTGACCAGCAAAAAGCCCGCCAGACCGCAGATACCGCCGGAAATGCCCATGGTTCGGATAATCGTCTTTTTCACATTGATCCTCGCATAACGGGCCGTATTCTGACTTTCGCCCACAACCGCAATGGCGTATCCCTGCTTGCTGTACTTCATATACACATACATGCCGATGGTAAATGCCATAACGATCACCACATTCCAGCCGTATGCCTGACCGAACAGAGACGGCAGCCATCCGGCCTGTGTGGCCGCGTTAATGATGCCGACCGTATTGGAACCGGCCGGATTTTCCCAGAAAACAATACAGAACGTCACGATCTGCATGGCCACATAATTGAGCATCAGCGTAAACAGCGTTTCATTTGTATTAAAATAAGCTTTGAATATGGCCGGAATAATCCCCCAGACCATGCCAGCCGCTATACTCACAATAAACATGAGTATCAGAAGCACCGGTGTTGGAAGGGAACCGCCGCAATAAATCATCATGGCGGCTGTCGCCGCGCCGCCTACCAGTACCTGACCTTCAGCGCCGATATTCCAGAAACGCATTCTGAAAGCAGGCGTCAGGCCAATGGCGATCAGCAGCAGCACCATCGTGTCCCTGATGGTCACCCAGGTTCGCCTTGAAGTGCCAAGGGCACCGTCAAAAATGCCTTTGTATACATCCACCGGATTCATTTTTGTCAGGGCAAAAATCACCCCGGCACAGACAATTAATGAGAGTAAAACAGCCACAAGCCGAATGAGCCATGCCTTCCACCAGGCCATCGAATCTCTGGCCGCAATATGCAATGATTCTTTAAACATGGTCATCCTCCTTATGTCCCTTTGTCATCAGCAACCCGATCTGTTCCTTTGTGGCCGTCCGTCCATCCACGATGCCTGTTACCCGGCCGCCGCACAGAACCATGATCCTGTCCGCCAGTTCCAGCAGCACATCCAGATCCTCGATCACACAGATCACCGCCACACCTTTTTTCTTCTGCTCATTCATCAGATTATAAATCGTGTAAGATGAATTGATATCCAGTCCTCTCACCGGATAAGCCACCAGCAGGACATCCGGATTCAGGGAAATTTCACGTCCCACAAGCACCTTCTGAACGTTACCGCCGGACAGCCGGCCGACAGGCGTGCTCACGCCCGGTGTTACGATGCTGAGCTGATCAATAATGCGTTCTGCCAGAGATCTCGGTTTCTTCCGATCCGCAAATACATGCCCGTTTTTGTAGCTGCGTAGCATCATATTATCGGTCATATCCATGGCACCCACCAAGCCCATTCCAAGACGGTCTTCCGGCACAAAAGCAATTTGAATGCCTTTATTCCCAATCTGATCAGGACTCAGTTCTGAAATCGTCACCGCCTCATCTTTCTCATTCATACAGGTGATTTTACCCGAAACAAGCGGCTCCAGATTCACAATGGATTCCAGCAATTCCTTCTGACCGCTGCCGGCAATGCCCGCAACGCCGAGGATCTCGCCGCCATAAGCTGTAAAGCTGACATCCTGAAGTGTCTTTACGCCCTCTTTGTTCATGCAGCTAATGCCGGATACTTCCAGCACTTTTCTCGGATGCTCCGGTTCCGGACGATCAATGTTCAGGCTCACCTTTTCGCCCACCATCATCTCTGTCAGCGAGCCCTCTGTCGCCTCACTGGTCATGACCGTCCCTATGTATTTGCCTTTTCGCAGTACAGACACACGGTCAGAGAGCGCCAGCACTTCATGCAGCTTGTGCGTAATAATGATAATGGAACGGCCGTCCGCACGCATATTTCTCAGAACCGCAAATAACCGGTCCGTCTCCTGAGGCGTGAGCACCGCCGTCGGCTCGTCCAGAATCAGGATATCGGAACCTCTGTAAAGCATTTTGACAATTTCCACCGTCTGCTTCTCAGATACCGACATTTCATAGATTTTCTTTCTGCAATCCAGTTCAAAACCATATTTATTAACGAGGGCTTCGATATCACCCACGACCGCATCCATTTCCAGATTCAATTTCCCCGGCAGCCCGAGAATAATATTTTCAGCCGCCGTCAATACATCCACCAGCTTGAAATGCTGATGGATCATTCCGATGCCAAGATCAAAGGCATCTTTTGGCGAACGAATCACCACTTCGCGCCCATTGACAAATATCTGCCCCTCCTCCGGGAAATAAATTCCTGAAAGCATATTCATCAGAGTCGTTTTTCCGCTGCCGTTCTCACCGAGAATCGACAGTATTTCTCCCTTTTTCAACACAAGGTTGACGCTGTCATTGGCCACAACCTTGCCAAAGCGCTTTGTAATATTTTTTAATTCAATTGCATTAACTGCTTCCACTATCAGCCCTCCACTAAAGGTACTTCTCAATAACCGGAAAAAGGCCGTTGCAAATTGATGCAGCGGCCCTTCACTGATACTTATTCTGCTACGGCTGTAATGCCATCAATGATAAATGCAAATGCCGGTGCAGATGCTTTTTCTGATTCATGGAAATAACCATCGCTGATGTATTCGCTGTCTGCCTCAGTATAAGTCTTTCCTTCTACTGTCCATGTGGAAGTATCGAATACTTTTAATGTACCGTCTTTGATCGCAGCTTCAACTTCCGCAACCTTCTCGGCCGTACCCTCAGCAACTGCATTTTCGTTCAGCTCAGTGATCTTGTCTGCGCCTTCTGAATAACCCTGGCACCAGTCAGCAGGAATTGCTGTGCCATCCAGCACGCTCTTTACTGCAAATTCATAGTAAGGACCCCAGTTGATGGATGCGCTTGTCAATGCTGTATTCGGTGCTGTTTCAATCATGGAAATGTTGTAGCCTACAACAGGCACGCCTGCGGCTTCACAGGCGGTCGGTGCGCCGGTCGTATCAGCATGCTGGCTGATCAGCACACAGCCGTCAGCGATCAATGACTCTGCACACTCTTTTTCAAGGTCAAAGCTTGCCCAGCTGTTTGTATACTTCACTTCCATCGTTGCAGATGGACACTGGCTTCTGAC
>CAYURX010000064.1:0-14696 GCA_964447245.1 uncultured Coprococcus sp.
ACAGTAGAGTTTAAGACAACTGACGGTAGAACCAGATACTATCTGTCAGGAGACGATGGCCTGCCGGTAGAACCGGTACTGCAGTTCCTAAAGTTTAGGGATGCTGCAGGCTATGCAAGGAACACCCTAAGAGGGGAATGCATCCACCTGATGCATTTCTTTGAGTTTTTGAAGGAAAGGAGGAAGGAACACGAGAAAGTAACCATTGATGACATTGCCAGGTTTGTAGGGTGGCTCAAGAACCCTGATATTGAGAAGAAAGTAGTCTCTTTCAGAGTAAAGCCGGCACATTCCGCAGAGACCATCAATAAGCACGTGGATACGGTAATCGCCTTCTATGATTACCTAATGCGGCATGAGGGGATGGAGAACAAGCTCTCGGAGAAGCTGGTTACGTTTGTAAAGAACCCCAGTCCTTCCTATAGGAGCTTCCTTTATGGCATCGCAGACAGCAAGCCTGCAAAGAGCCAGATACTAAAGATCCCAACACCCAAGAGGGCTGTTAGGACGATTAGCAAAGATGAGGCTGTAGTATTGCTTGAGGCATGCCTTAATATCAGAGATTATTTTCTGCTCTCCCTGTTGTTTGAGACAGGTATGAGAATCGGGGAGGCGCTTGCTCTCTGGCTTGAGGATTTCGATATTTCCAGCTGTAAGATACACATCCAGGACAGGGGTGAGTTGGAGAACCTTGCTGAATTGAGTCAGGACGAAAAGAAGATTCTATCTGTGATACGGAAGGATTCTCGGATCACACAAAAGAAACTTCACGAGGCAACGGGAATTTCATTGGGAACGATTAAACGGATACTTCCACGGTTGCAGAAAAAAGGTGTGCTTGTTAGATCTGGAAGCAAACGTTCTGGCCAGTGGAAGGTACAAGAATAAACGTTATATCAGGGAGGAAAGACTATGAATGAGTTTATGGAACAGGACGATATCCGGCTTGTGATTAAAAATAAACTGCGCCAGTATTTTGACGGCAAAATTGTCCGCAAGGATTTAACAAAACATATCAAAGAAGGAGCCAACGTTCCGGTATACGTGCTGGAGTTTCTTCTTGGTCAGTATTGCAGTTCTGACGATGAGGAGATCATTGAAGAAGGCGTAAATAATGTTAAGCGCATCTTGGCAGATAACTTTGTCCGTCCGGATGAAGCACAAAAAGTGCTTTCTATTCTTCGTGAGCGTGGCAGTTATACAGTCATTGATAAAATTACGGTTCATCTGAATATTAAAGAGGATCGTTATGAAGCGGAGTTTTCTAATTTGGGTATTAAGAATATTCCGATTCATCCGGATTATCCTTCTAAATTCGACCGCCTGCTTTGTGGCGGTATTTGGTGTATCTTGCAGCTGGATTATGAGTTTATCGAGGAAGATAAGAAGAATACGACACCGATTCGCATTCGTAAATTGACCCCGATTCAGATGCCGCATATTGATATGGATGATCTTAAGAACGGAAGAAAAGCATTTACAAAAGAGGAATGGATGGATGTTCTTCTTCGTTCTACAGGGATGGAGCCGGATAAATTTGATGAGCGTGTCAAATGGCTGCTTCTTGCCCGAATGATTCCGTTGGTGGAAAATAACTTTAATCTCTGTGAGTTGGGACCGAGAAGTACTGGTAAGTCGCATATTTACAAAGAAATTTCTCCAAATAGTATCCTTGTATCCGGAGGTCAGACAACAGTCGCAAACTTGTTTTATAACATGGCAAGTAAAACGGTTGGTCTTGTCGGTATGTGGGATGTTGTTGCCTTTGATGAGGTGGCAGGTATTACTTTTAAGGATAAAGATGGTGTGCAGATCATGAAAGACTACATGGCATCTGGCTCTTTTGCCCGTGGACGTGAAGAAAAGGCGGCATCTGCATCCATGGTATTTGTCGGAAACATCAATCAGAGCGTGGATGTGTTGCAGAAGACGTCTCATTTGTTTGAACCATTTCCAGCAGTCATGGCATATGATACGGCTTTTCTTGACCGTATGCATTGCTATGTACCAGGATGGGAGATTCCAAAGTATCGGCCGGATTTCTTCACCGACGATTATGGAATATACCGCATAGAAATATCTTGACGAGGTTAAAGGTATGTTGAAATTAGTTCCATTATGACAATGTAGTTTTGTGGGAATTCGGTAATACTGTTGATACATGTATCGGCGATCATTGTAATGCAATTTGCTTGCGGTTACATGATGAAAATAAAATTGAAACGACAGGAGGGGAATCCAAATGATACTTTGTATTGCAGTTGCTCCATGCAGGGTCTGATTCGGACGAAACCGCATGGAGGAGTAAAATAGTATAGGATATATTATTACATTATTCGTTCGAGATAGACTTTGCGCTTTTTAATGGAAGAAACATATTTTTCATGACTAAAAAGTATTAAAAGGAGCGAAGTCGATATGAATTCATTGAAAATATTGATGCGTGAAATGCGTAATTTCAGCATTTTATGTCTGACACAATCTTTTTCTGCCTTAGGCAGTTCTATGACCAATTTTGCGCTTATTTTATGGTCTTACCAGCAGCAGGGGTCGGCACTTACAACGGCTCTTTTGTCGGTGTGTTCCTATGTCCCTTATGTTATGATGAGTATTTTTGCGGGTGCGTTAAGTGACCGGTGGAATAAAAAGGCAACGATGCTGGTTTGTGACAGTTTTGCGGCTTTGTGTACGGTAGGCGTATGGTGGCTGCTTAAGACCGGGCAATTGGAGATCTGGCATCTTTATGGCCTGAATGCACTGAATGGTCTGATGAATACGATTCAGCAGCCGGCCGCCGATGTGACGATCACGTTGGTGACGCCCAAAAAGCATTATCAGAAAGCGAGCGGGATGCGGTCATTTGCCAATTCGCTTGTCAATATTCTGACACCTGTATTTGCGGCGGCGCTATTTGCCATGTTCGGTTTGCAGACAGTCATTTTATTTGATTTACTGACATTTGTGGTGGCTTTTGTATCGCTGGCTTGCTTTATTCCTATTCCGAAGATTCAGAGCGAAACGGAGGAAAAGGAGAATGTATTGCAGTCGGCCAGAGAAGGTATGGCGTATTTAAAGCATAACCGGGGGATCCTGGATCTGATTTTCTTTCTGGCAGCCATCAATTTTACAGCTTCCATCTATGAAGCGGCGCTGCCGGCCATGCTTTTATCCAGAGAAGGCGGAGGCGCGTCGGCATTGGGGATCGTCAATGCATCGACAGGAATCGCGCTGTTGTTTGGAAGTCTGATTGCTTCCATGCTGCCAACACCAAAGAGCCGTGTGCGGATGATCTGTAATACATTGCTGTTGTCCATGAGTACGGAGAATTTTATTCTGGCGTTTGGACGAAGTGTTCCGGTCTGGTGTATCGGCGCAGTGCTGCTATTCTTCGTCATTGCTGTTCCGGGGATTCTGACCTGTCTGATTTTCAGAAAAGATAAATCTATCTGGCAATTAGAGGATTAGAGAAAGAACACTCATATTTTTCCATAAGATGGACAGACTATTCTTACATCAATAATAGAAAAGAGGTTTGATGATGGAAAAACAGTCTGTAGAAATCCTGAAAGAATGCAGTGTCGGCTGCAAGATGGCCATTGACAGTATGAATCAGATAATGGAATATGTGAGAGATGAACGTCTGGCGAAAGTCATTGAAGCTGCGAATCAGAAGCATTGTAAGCTGGAGGAGCGGGCAACAAAGGCATTGACTTCCCATGGCAAATGCGCAGAGGAGCCAGGCAAGGCCATTGAGGCATTTTCATGGCTGACAACGGAAATGAAAATGATGATCAAAGATGACAGCCGTCAGATCGCCAAGATCATGACGAACGGCTGCAATATGGGTATCCAGTCCATCATGGCGGTCATCAATACGAATCCTCAGGCAGATGCGGAAAGCATGGACATTGCCAAAGATATTGTCAAAGCAGAAGAAGAATTTGCGAAAGAATTAAAGCCGTTTTTATAGGATTTCAGGGCGCCTTTTGGCCGGAACAGGCAGTAGCGCCCCAATATCCAAATAGCAGAAAAACGATATTAAAACGTAATGATATAGATCGGGTTCTGTCCCTGCATCAGGTGCCAGGGCCCGGTTTTTTTTGCGGCGCTGACCTGTACCTGTACGATCTCCGGTTCAGGCAGGGCCATTTCCCTTTGTAGCCGCATGATTTCTGAAATGGTTTCCAGTGTAATAGCGGTAAGGACCACATGCATGTCCGGGTTTTTGTCATACAGCAGGCGGAGCAGATCCCCCAGATGACCGGAACTGCCGCCAATGAAGGCATGGGTAGCCGCAGGTAATGGCCGCATGCATTCAGGCGCCGTTCCTTCAATGACAGCCAGGTTATCCGCCTGAAGCTGCAGGCTGTTTGCCTGAATGAGGGCAATGCCCTCAGGATTCTTTTCGATGGCGTAGACAAAGCCATCCGGTATCTGTCTGGCTGCTTCGATGGCAATGGAGCCTGTGCCTGCGCCGATATCATAAAGAATGGATGAGCGGGTTAATCTGAGCTTTGATAAAACAATACTGCGGATCTCCGATTTGGTCATTGGTACATGGCCCCTTTGAAAGGAGGAATCCGGCAGGCCGTGGGTGACGGGCCATTCACCGGCATGGGGATTTTCAATATAGATCATGGACAGCGCCGGAAACTTTCGGTCAAGAAATTCCTCCGGCCGCCCGCCAAGGATCAATTCATCCGTCTGTTTCAGATTGCTGCCGATAAATATGCTGGTTCCCGCAAGCTGATGCCGGATCAATTCACGGCAGATGTCGGCGGCGTCTTCTGGTTTGCCAAGAAGAATCAATGTTTTTTCATGGCTGCGCACCTGGCTGATCACCTGATTTTTCTGTCCGTGGCAGCTCATCAGGTGCACGTCTTCCCAGGTTTTTCCGATGGTATTGAGAAAATGAACCGGGGAGGCAATGCCGCTGAATGTCTGAATTTTAAAAGGCAGCGCCCAAAGGGCCTTTCGCATACCGGCGGCACCGCTGTAAAAGCCGATATCACCGGAAAATAAAACAGCAAAATGTTTATATTCCTGATGTGACATCATATATTCGGCAATAGCCGGATAATCATAGGAGCAATAGGTTGGTTTATGGTAATGAGCGGCCATTTCAAGCATCCGCCGGGCGCCGATGATCAGATCACAATCGCGGAGCGCGGCATCGGCTTCCAGTGTCAACTGGCCGCCGGACATTCCCATGCCGATCAGACTTACCGTGCGGGCGGATTCAGCAGCAGAACCGGACATAACCTTCTGTCCGCCGCACCAGTCATCCAGCCATGCGAAGGCATCGGAAAGCGGCATTCCTGATTCTTTTTCGGGCTGGCCGATGATCAGGAGCCGGATACCGGCCGAAGCCGCTGCCTCAAGTTTTTCTGTAAAACCGCCGGCTGTACCGCTTTGTTTTGTGACCATGTACATTGGCGCATCGGCATGAGCAGGATTTTCCTTTTGCCACTGCCTGCGAATGTGAGCGATGGTGGCCAGGTTCATAGCCGTATCAAAAGGACCCTGCATACAGATGATATGCGGGCCTGTGAGGCCGTAATATTTGCAGGCGCTGACGGTTTGAGCATCCGGCAGTATCCGGGCAAAGATCCGGCTGGCTGCATGGGGCAGATCCATAAAATCCGGCAGAGTTTTGCTGCCCGTTGTGAGAAAAACAGGCCCCTTGGTCGTTTTTAAGTAGTTGATGGCGGATGCCGTATCTTCCACGGATAGATCGGACGGTACTGCATCCATTGCGGCGTGCGCCGGATGGCAGTCCCGGAGAATCCGCTGGTAAGGGGAGTGAGTCTGCTCACAGGCGGACCGGATGTTCCTGGTCACGTCGGAAGCGTAAGGGTGCGTGGCGTCCAGCACAAGGTCAAATTTTTCCTGAGTCATATAGTCGGCCATTTCCCCGAAGTCCATCCGCCGGGCAAAGACCGTGAGATTGGCCGCCGACGGCAAAAGGCTGCGGCCATAATCCGTTGCCACACAGACATGGAGGCAGACAGGACGTTTGATTAAAAATTCAGTCAGAAGCCGGCCTTCGGTCGTGCCGGCAAAAAGCAATATTTTTTTCATTATCTTTACCTCAAAATGATGTCAGATACTTCGAATTCAAGAGTTCCTGTGGCTATCATAACACAGGAAAAAGGGCATGACAATGAAGATTGCAGGATTGCACATGCAAATTGAAAAATAATGGAGTTTATAGTAGAATGGATAAAAAGAGGTGAATCGGATGACAGGGAAGGTTGATCTGCCAAGGATCATGATTGCGGCGCCGGGCAGCGGCAGCGGGAAAACCATGATGACCTGCGGCATTTTAAAAATTTTGCAGTCACTGCGGCGGCCGGTGGCCTTTAAATGCGGGCCGGACTATATTGATCCCATGTTTCACCGGGCGGTGCTTGGTATCCCGTCACGCAATCTTGATACTTTCTTTACGGAGCCGGATGCGACACGGTATCTTTTGTGCCGGGCGGCCAGGAAAGCGGGGGCGGACATAGCGGTGATCGAGGGCGTGATGGGCTATTATGACGGGCTGGGCGGTATTTCAACGAAGGCCAGCAGTTATGAATTATCGGTGCAGACGGGCACGCCGGTTATTTTAGTGGTGAATGCCAGAGGCATGAGTTTATCTGCGGCGGCAGTCATTCGGGGGTTTTTGACCATGTATCCGGATCAACAGATCTTCGGGGTTATTTTAAACCGTGTGTCAAAACCAATTTACGAGCGGTTGAAGCCACAGATCGAGGCGATGCTGGGAATTGCCGTTGTCGGCTACGTGCCGGAGACGGAGACCATGTCTTTGCAGAGCCGGCATCTTGGTTTGATGATGCCGGAGGAAATCAGTCATTTACAGGAGCAGCTGCAGAACTTTGGCGAACTTTTGAAAGAGACCCTTGATATAGATAAAATTTTGGAGATTGCCGCAATGGCGCCGCCGCTGGTCTGTGACCGGCCGTTGGATGACCGGAAGGTCTTGCCAAAGGAGCGGCGGGTACGCATTGGTCTGGCCATGGATGCGGCATTTTGCTTTTATTATGAAGATAATCTGGATCTGTTCAGAGAACTGGGGGCGGAACTTGTGCCGTTTTCGCCGATGACAGATGGGCGGCTGCCGGAAGGTATCAGCGGTCTCTATATGGGCGGCGGGTATCCTGAATTGCATGGGCGGATTTTGTCGGAAAATACAGCCATGCATCGGGCCATCCGGGAGGCTGTCGCATCGGGAATGCCGTGCCTGGCCGAGTGCGGGGCTTATATGTATCTCCATGAGGAGATGGGGGATAATGATGGAAAATACTGGCCGATGGCTGCCGTTATTCCAGGGCGCGCGCTGAAGCAGGGCCGGCTTGTCCGGTTTGGTTATACGATGCTGACGGCGCAGGAGAAGACGATCCTTGGCCCTGCGGGAACCAGGCTGCCGGCTCATGAATTTCATTATTGGGATACAACGGATGCGGGCAGCAGCTTTATTGCCCAAAAGCCGTTACTCAACCGTTCATGGCCATGTATTTGGCATCGTGAGAATCTGCTGGCCGGATTTCCGCATTTTTATTTTTACGGAAACAGGGCGGCGGCGGAAAATTATGTGGCGGCCTGCAGGGCTTATGACAGAAGCAGAAAATGACAGGGGAGGAAATATGAGTGGGATATTAAATATGCAAAAGATTGCTGAGGCCGATTCGGATGATCTGGCAGCAGTGAAAGAGGAACTGAGACAGACAAAGGAGTTGTGCCGCAAGCTGGATGCGATTATTGAGAATACGCCGGATGGTATTTATGTGACGGACGGCGATGCCAATGCCATCCGCATTAATCCGGCTTTTTCAAGAATATCGGGGTTGAAGCGGGAAAATATGCTGGGGGTGAATCACCGGGACCTTGAAAAAAATAAAGTTGTCTATCGGTCGAGCGCCCTGATGGTGGTGCGTGAGCGCAAGCCTGTGACGATTATCCATGAGTATCTGCCGACCAATAAGCAGGCCCTTGTGACGAGCATACCGGTTTTTGATAAGGACGGCAATATCGAATTGATCGTCAGTAGTACAAGGGATCTGACGGAACTCAATGAACTGAAGAACAAGCTGGCGGTGGAGCGTGAGCAGAGACTGAAGTTCGAAAGTCAGATCGAGGTGATCCGGGCGAAAATGCTGTCGAATACTTCGCTCATTGCCGTTGATAAAAAGACATTGAACCTTTTATATATGGCGGCCAGAGTAGCATCGGTGGATTCAACGGTAATGATCAACGGTGAAACAGGAGTTGGCAAGGAGGAGATTGCCAAATATATCCATAACAGCAGTCCAAGGGCTAAAGAGAGCTTTATTGCCATTAATTGCGGGGCGATCCCTGAAAAACTGGTGGAGAGTGAGTTGTTCGGCTATGAAAAGGGGGCCTTTACCGGAGCAAGAGCGACGGGAAAACCAGGGATGCTTGAGCTGGCCAATAAGGGGACGATTTTTCTTGACGAGGTGGGAGAACTGCCGCTGGATACCCAGACGAAGCTGCTGCGAGCCATAGAGACGAGGAAAATTACCCGTGTGGGCGGTTCCGATCCGGTGGATATTGATATCCGAATCGTTGCTGCCACCAACAGGAATTTGCAGGAAATGGTGGATAACGGCACTTTCCGGGCGGATTTATATTATCGTCTGAATGTGGTGCCGATTTATGTGCCGCCGCTGCGGGAACGCCGGGACGACATTGTGCCGATGATCAATTATTTCCTTGGAGAAATCAATAAAAAATATGGCCTGAATAAAAATTTTTCCAATGCAGCTTACAGAATCCTTTATGAATATGCCTGGCTGGGCAATGTCCGTGAACTGAAAAATATGGTGGAGCGGGCGGTTGTAACAAGCGAGGGGGATTTTATTCAGGAACCGGATCTGCCAGTGCAGCAGCGGGAGGATATGTTTCCAATTGGTCCAATGCAGGGAATGACGTTTAAAGAGAGGATGGAACGGATTGAGTTTTCTTATCTTAAGGCCGCCTATGAAAGGTTTGGCAGTGTGCGAAGTGCGGCTGCCGCACTGGAAATGCCGGTGTCCACCTTCGTGAGAAAGAGGAAAGACTATGAGCGGCGCTTCGAAAGCGATTCGATTTTGGAACATACGATCCAATAATGGAACAAATGCATAAAAATGAATACAATCAATAATGCAGGCTTTTCACGACAAAAAGTGCGTAAGGGGAGGCGATCCAATAATGGAACACCTCCTTTTTATGTTATGGATATTGCCACTGCCACAAAAATTAATTTGGCCTGGAAAATGTGATAAAAGATGGATTCCCTGTCATATACCAATCAAAGTTTCTTTTTTTGGCACGATAATTGCTGTTTATATAGGTGTAAGGTTCAACAAGGTTTTTTAAGAAAGGGAGAAAAAACGATGGCAAAAGTAATTACAGCAAAAGAAGCTGCAGAACTCGTTAAAGATGAAGCGAGATTAGGTATTCAGGGTATTATCTGTACTTCCGTACCGGAAGCGCTGATCCAGGCACTGGCCGCAAGATACAGAGAAACCGGCAGCCCGAAAAATGTGAAGATCTACAGTGAATCCGGTATTGGCGATGCGGCAGAAGGCGGTTTGAACGCCATTGCGCAGGACGGATTGATCGGCGAGCTTTATACAGCTCATCTGGGAACAGTGCCAAAATTACAGAAAATGGTAAAGGATAACAAATTCCCGACTTATATCGTGCCGCAGGGTGTGAATGCACAGCTTACCCGTGCCATTGCCGGCAAGAAACCTGGCGTTATCACACACGTTGGCGTTAAGACTACGCAGACCCTCGGAATGAAGGCTGTAAAGCCAATCAGGCAGCCATTGACGCAGGCCGTGAGGTTGTTGAATTAGTGACATTTGACGGAAATGAATATCTGCGTTATCTGCCGTTTGATATTGATATCTGCTTTATCCGCGGTACATCCGCAGATGAGCTTGGCAATCTTTCCATCGAGAAAGAGTCCATTCAGTTTGACCAGTTTGAAATGGCAACGGCTGTCCATAACTGCGGCGGCATCGTTATTGCACAGGTTGAAAAGGTGGTTGAGCATGGCAATCTGAAACCGCATGATGTTGTGATCCCGGGGACACTGATCGACTATGTGGTTATTTCCGATGAAAAGAATCACAGACAGTGTATCGCAGAGGATGCTTATCATCCGGAATGGTGCGGCGAGGCAAGGATCCCTGTATCCGCAGTCAAACCGGCAAAACTGGACCAGAGAAAGGTTTGCGGACGCCGTGCGGCTTACCTTCTGAAGAAGGGTGACCATATGAATCTTGGTATCGGTATGCCTGAGTCCGTATCAGCCGTTGCGGCAGAAGAAGGCTTTGCGGATCAGATCACATTGAGCGTAGAGTGCGGTATTTACGGCGGCGTGCCGATGGGCGGATTACAGATCTGTTCAGCCCATAACCCGGATTGTATCATCAGCCATGTTGCAACATTTGATATTTATGATGGCGGCGGTATTGACGTGGCAGTTCTCGGAGCAGCCGAAATCGATGAAAAAGGGAATGTCAATGTCAGCAAATTTAACGGCAAGACCACAGGCCCGGGAGGCTTTATCAATATTACACAGAGCACACAGAATGTGGCATTCGTCGGCACATTTACAGCAGGCGGCAACAAGTATGAGATCGGCGACGGCAAGTTAAAGATCGTTCAGGAAGGCAAAGCCATCAAGTTCAAGAAAAATGTAGAGCAGATCTCCTTCAGCGGCGAGTATGCGGCAGAGACAGGCAAGAATATCCTGTACATCACAGAGCGTGCCGTATTCAGACTGGTGAAGGGCGGTATTGAGCTGATCGAGATCGCGCCGGGTGTTGATCTTGAAAAAGATATTCTCGGACAGATGGAATTCAAACCGATGATTTCTGAAAACCTGAAGGAAATGGATGCATGTCTGTTCACAGACGCACCGATGGGAATGAAACTGGAAGGTTAGGAAGGAGTTCATATGCAGGCAGATATTTGTAAAATTTTAGGTATAAAGTATCCGATTTTTATGGGCGCCATGACCCTTGTATCAGAAAGTTCACTGGTTGCGGCAGTATCCAACGCCGGCGGTCTTGGTATTTTTGCAACCGGCGACGCAGCCCAGAAGGGTGGTATCGAATGGGCCCGTGCAGAAATCAAGAAGATCAAAGCAATGACAGATAAGCCATTTGGTGTGAATGTGGCGCTGTTCATGAAAAATGTACCGGAGATCATTGATGCGGTTTGTGAAGAAGGCGTTTCTGTGATCACAACAGGCGGCGGCAATCCGGCCCCTTATATGGCACAGTTAAAAGCGGCAGGCGTGAAAGTGATCCCGGTCGTTCCGACTGTGAAAGCAGCCGTTAAAATGGAAGAAATGGGCGCGGATATGGTCGTTGCCGAAGGTACGGAGTCCGGCGGCTTCATTGGAAAAGTAACAACAACGGTTCTTGTGCCTCAGGTAACGGCAGCCGTTAAGATCCCTGTGATCGCAGCGGGCGGTTTTGCCACAGGCCGTGGACTGGCAGCAGCCAGAGCCATGGGCGCTTCCGGTATCCAGATGGGAACCAGATTCATGGTTTGCAAGGAATGTACATTACCGGATGTTTATAAACAGGCCATTATTAACTCACAGCCAACGGATGCCATCGTTGAAGGCGCCAATATGCCAAAGGCAGCGCCGCACCGCAGTATGCGTACACCAGCCGCAGAAGCTGTCATCAATTATGAATTGTCCGAAGGCGCAAACCTGAAGGATTATCAGAAGATGTTCTTTGATGGCCGTGTGGAAACAACGGGTAACTTTGATAAAGCCATCCTTGGTATGGGGCAGGTTGCAGGACTGATCAATGAAGAACTTTCAGCAGAAAAAATTATTCAGAGTATTATGAAAGAATATGCTGAAGTGATGCAGGAACTGAAAGCACTGGCATAATAGTGGAAAAAGGAGAGCAGCATGTTCAAATTGACGGAAGAACAACAGGATATTTATAATTTAATTCATACATACGCTCAGGAAAAGGTAGCGCCGCTGGCTGCAGAAATTGACAAGGAAGGCCGTTATCCTGCTGAAAATATTGCAGGTCTGACGGAAATGGGCTTTATGGGGCTTTGTATTCCTGAAGCATATGGCGGTATCGGTATGGACGAGACAACCAAATGCCTGGTGATTATTGAACTGGCGAAAGCCTGTGCCAGCACGGCTGTTATTGTGGATGTCCATTATCTTGTAAGTGATATCATTATGACCATGGGAAGCGAAGAACAGAAACAGAAGTATCTGCCGATGGCAGTGGAAGGCAAATTGGGGGCCTTCTGTCTGACGGAGCCGGGGGCAGGTTCGGATGCAGGCGGACTTCGTACAAAGGCTGTCAAAGACGGTGATGACTATATTCTGAATGGCCAGAAATGCTTTATCACCAACTGCGGGCCGAACGAAGGCGACTATTTTGTGGTTATTGCCCTGACTGATCCGGAGAAAAAGACCCATGGCGGTATGACCGCTTTCCTTGTTGATCGTGACAATCCGGGACTTTCCATCGGAAAAACAGAGGACAAGATGGGTATCAAAGGTTCAGAGACATCTGAACTGATCCTCACAGATTGCCGTGTTCCATCCAGTGCAATTCTTGGTAAAATCGGCGATGGATTTAAGATCGCCATGATCGGCCTGGACGGCGGCCGTATCGGCATTGCGTCTCAGGCGGTCGGTATTGCTGAAGGCGCTCTTGATGAAGCAATCAAATATGCCAACGAGAGACAGCAGTTTGGCAAGCCGATTGCAGCGAAACAGGGCCTCCAGTGGTATATCGCAGAGATGGCAACCCGCACGGAAGCAGCCAAAATGCTTGTATTTGAGGCGGCTGATCTCCGTGAAAGAGGCGAAGATGTGACAAAAGTAGCAGCCATGGCCAAGCTGTTTGCAGGTGAGGCGGCATGCTTTGTTACAGACCTGGCATTGCAGATCCATGGCGGATACGGTTATATGAAGGATTATGCCGTTGAGCGTATGTACCGAGATGCCAGAATCACACGTATTTATGAAGGAACAAGCGAAGTGCAGAAGATGGTGATTGCACGAAGCGTGATGAAATAATTAGCCCTCCCGAAGGCGGAATGACTGCAGTGCGGTTGTTCCGCCTTCTTTCTGTTATGGTATAAAAAGTTATACTATTGCGGTTATCTGTCAGAGGCAATATAATAGCATCAGAAAAACATGAAAAGGACGGGAGAAAAGAAATTGAAAGCAGTTGTTATTGATAAGTTTGGCGGGCCGGAGGAGCTGCGCTATACGGAAATTGAGAAACCGGTTACGGGACCGGATGAAGTATTGGTCAAAAATGTGTATATTGGTGTAGGCAAGCCGGATTATATTATGCGAAGCGGCATATGTCCGTTTCTTGATAAAAATCCGCCTGGTCTGGTTGTCGGCAATGAATGTGCAGGTATTGTTGAAGCCGTAGGGGCGGATGTGACAGGGATCAGGCCGGGAATGCAGGTCTGTGTCAATAGCGGCCTGGGATATGGCGCTTATGCGGAATATATCGCTGTACCGCAGAAATTTGTGACCGTATTTCCAAAGGAATTTCCGTTAAAATACGCGCCGGGATTTTTAAATTATATGGTCGCCTATGCCTTACTGAATGAAATTGGCAGAGGAACAGACGGTCAATCGATTTATATTTACGGCGCGGCCGGCGGTGTGGGAACAGCCGTGATCCAGACGGCTCTGTTACAGGGCATTGAAGTGATCGCATCAGCCAGCAGCAAGGAAAAATGTGATTATATCCGTTCATTGGGCGCTCAGTGCGTTTTCAATCACAAGGAAGAAGATGCAAAAGAAGTCATCATGAACTATACCAACGGACGGGGCGTCGACCTGATTTTTGACCAGTTGGTTGGCAAACGGTTCAAGAGCCAGTTTGATTATCTGGCTGATTTCGGTATGATTGTTATTTATAATTGGCTGGATGGCGACCCGGAACTGGATCAGCTGGATACCATTATCAAGCGTTCCAGTCATGCCTCAGCGATCCGTTCGTTTTCATTCCATATTTATGATGATAAACCGGAGCGGCTGGCAAAAATACGCAAGATTTGCATGGAGCGCATCATATCCGGTGAACTTGTACCGCATATTTTTGCAGATATGCCGTTATCCGAGGCACGCCAGGCCCATGAATTGATGGACGGCCTGCAGATTATGGGAAAACTGATTATGCATGTATAATATCATGATAACAATAAGCTTGCCACCCTCGACCGGTCAAAGTACAAGGGTGGTTTTGCTATGTAGACTTACTTACAAAACGTAAACACGAATGTAAGCAATACCAAAAGGAATAACCCGAAGGTCATTAAATCCTTAAAATCAAAATGATTTTTCATAGGCATCACCCCCATTCTTTTGGAATGAGGTCACCGCACCCTGTAGCACGATTGTTCCATGACATGATTCTATCATAATAAGGTCAGTCATACAATGATCTTCTTTCAAATAATTTGAGAAACAATTTAATATAAAAATAACAACGTAAAGGCGCATGGAACAGTAAATTGGGTTCTTTCTGCTGTTTGGGTATAGATAGCAGCTATTGCTTATTCCATGACAAATAAACGCCATGAAACCGTTTAATTTCGAACCTTTTGAACAGGAATTTTCTGCAGACAATCACAAGTGAAACCCTTGAAAAACGCCG
>CAYURX010000065.1:0-14565 GCA_964447245.1 uncultured Coprococcus sp.
CTCACCTCCGCGTGTTCTGTAGTGTGTCAGTCTTATAAAGAAATAATATCAGAAGAAAACAAGAATAGGAAATAGAAAAGCGAAAGTCAGCCAACATGTTTCATGACGCATTGGTGCCTTTCGCAGAAAGGCGGATTATAAGTATGAAGAAACTGACGGCGTTTGTGATGGCGATGATCCTGAGCCTGAGCTGTGTTTCGGAAATTTATGCATCAGAAATAAATGCATCAGAAGTAAATTCAGAAGTGACGGATGTTGCAGAAAGTACTGCAGCAGACACGGAAGAAGCGGGTTTTTTCGAAGAAAGTACAGCATTTGAAGATACGGATAATGATTCAGAAGGCCAGGACAAAAGCTTTTTACAAAATGAAACGGAGGAATCTGGCCAGACGGAGGAGTCAGAACAGGATACTTTAACGGATGTCAGTGAAACCGAAACGGAGACTTCCGATGAGGGAGAAGATTTGTTTCAGGATATCGGACAGGTGGATGTTGCCATTGCGGCTGCTTTAGTATTGGACAGAGAAGTTGATTTTACGGTAACATTGACCGATGAACAGGGGAGCAGCCAAAGTGATACGATTATTTTGGGCGGCGCAACCGCAGACTGTAAAGCGAGTTTCTCAGGTCTGGCTGCAGGCGCCTATCGCTTAAAGGTCACGGGAGAAGGATTTGCCGATTATACACAGACCCTTAACGTAGAAGAAAAAGGATATCTGGTCAATCTGACCACAGGTTTTCTGGCAGGGTATCCATACACAGAAGGAGGGCTGCACCCTGGTGTTCTGCTGATCGGAGATGTGGATCGTGACGGTGACATCGATGATGAGGATAAGACAAAGCTGGTAGATGCGATTGACGGCGGAATGATACCATCAGGATGTATAGCGGATTTAAATGGCGATCAGGAAGTTGATCTGGTCGATCTGGAATATTTTTCCAAAGGCTACAATGAAGACAGGGATACAACCGCCATGGTTGAGACATTTATTTCCCCTGCCGTAATTTTTGCTGAAGCTTCTCAGGGAACAGTTGTAGATGGAAATCTGGATAAGCTTTTAAGCAGCGGAGAGAATGTGGTATTGTCTCCGGCAGATGGTCAGGAGATATCGGATACAAACCCGGTTGCTCTGGCATTTGATTTTACAAAAGCGTCAAAGGATTTAGTGGTTACAGACGGTATCGTCATTGAAACAGGTGATAATAATGCCATTGTTCAGGCTGTCATTACAGTGCTTTATGAAGAAGACGGCGTGGAATATTCTGTAGAGGTTCCTGTGAGCAGCGGCGTGCATTATCTGTTAAAGGAAAGCGAAGTTTATGCCACACAGGACGAAAACGGCAATATTCAGGTGCATCTGGGGGCTCAGGTCGCCGTAAAAAAGGTGACACTGACTATTACTGCCATGACGAATAATCCGAACCTTGCGGAAATTTCCAGGGTTGAATTTGTGAATGGTATGGAAGAACGGATTCCTGCGCCGGAAATGGATATTCCTCAGAATCTGACTGCTGCAGCGGGCAGCGAGCAGTTTACTCTGAACTGGGAGCCATGCGTGAATGTGACCGGTTATAAAGTGTTGATTGTGCAGAATGATCAGGAAGAAATCATTCAGGTGAATGCCAATTCTTTGACGGTAACCAGCTTTAAGGGCCGTGATGTGAAAAATTATACAACTTATACTGTCAGCGTTCAGGCGATCAACGGCTCATGGAACAGCGGATACTGTGATTCGGTCAATGTGACGCCGCAGCCTTCGGGTCCGCCGGATAAACCGGACAATGTAACGGCAGTTGGAAAATATCAGAGTATTGTCGTTCAATGGAAAAATATGGACGATACTCAGACCTATAATCTTTATTATAAACTGAAAGAAAGTGAAGATGCTTATACAAAGATTGAGGGCATTTCTGCCAATACCTGTACCATTACGGAACTTGATGTGCTGAAGGAGTATGAGATCTATGTGACCGGGGTCAATGAATTAGGAGAAAGTCCTGAGTCCATTCACTGTGCGGCAAAGACGACTGATCTGAATCCGGCAGAAATGATCAAATACAACCTGATCAATCGGGATGAAAAAGGCGTACCCGGGGCAGCCCATATCATCAGCGCTGTTCAAAGCGGCGGCACGATGAATGAAAGTCCGTCAGATACCGGAAACGGTACGGCATGGGGCACAGTGGACAATGACGCGGCATCGTATTATTCCAAAGTCACATGGGATGACGGCGGATACAATAATATAGGCTCAAAAGGTCTGACTTATGAATTTGACCAGGCTTACACATTAGATTCCATTGCCTTGCTGCCAACAGATGGCATGCAGTATTCCTATGCGCAGGTACGCTGGTGGGCCGAGGATGGAAGCAGTGCGGTCGTTCGTGCTGCTGTAAGTACCATGAAAGATTCTGAAGGCCGGGTGTATTATCTGTTGAAGCTGCCTGCAGCCGTGACAGCTAAAAAGATTCAGATCGGACTGGCTCGGTATTTAGCAACCAGTGCCTATCAACTGATTACTGTGGCAGAAGTATATTTCTATCATTACGACACTTTAAGAGATGAGATTATGGCCCTGTATGCAGATGATCTGCACACTGTCATCAAGGACGGGGTTACACAGGAAACCATTGACGCACTGAGAGTGAAAGTGAACACACCGGATGAGTTTGGAGAAGAAAATCCAAATAAGACGCTGCTTTTGAGGGAACTGGATACGGCGGAAAAGATTTTGAAGGATGAAAAACTGAACGACACAGTGGAGATACATAACGGTATTACGACCAACGACGTGAACCGGGGATTTTCAGGACTGAATGCATGGCAGCCGCTTGGCGTTGTGGCGGAAGCCGGAGAAAAGCTTACGGTTTATGTGGGACATAATACCAAAAGAACCGGCGACAGCACGAATCTGCAGTTGGTCGTTACACAGTACCATGCGGAATCCAATACGCTGAGTTCAGTGGCAGCGACGCTCAAGGTGGGCGCAAATGAGATCACTGTGCCAAAGATTGGTACAAGTACGGGCGCAGAGGCAGGCGGCGCACTGTATGTCCAGTATACCGGAACGAACAGTTCGGATTTATATGCGGTACGTGTCAGCGGAGGCGTGCAGGTGCCGGTACTGGATTTATATAAGGTAACAGATCAGACCGAGCGTTTGAACAGAACTGTGGCTTATGTTGAGGCGTTGGATGCCTATGTTCCACAGATTGAAAAAATCCATGGTGAGCGGCATCAGAATTCTGAAAACACCAATGTAAACTATGCTTATGACAGGCAGAACTGTATCCTTGGGTCATCTGACATCATGCTGGATACGATGATGTTCTCATTGCCGGCACAGCAGATTCTGGCCGGCGCGGGCAGCCAGAGTGTACAGGAAAGAGCCGGCAGGATCTTGGATTCTATGGATGCGATGGAAGATATGATGTATCTGTTCTACCAGCACAAGGGGCTGAATGCCGGTGCATCGGCTTCGTTGAATCAGATTCCTAAAGGGCATCTGAATATCCGTTACCAGAGAATGTTTTCCGGTGCATTTATGTACGCGACCGGTAACCATATCGGTATCGAATGGCCGGAGACTGCCAGCATGGTACGGGCAGTACCGATCGTTTCCGATGAGAAGGGCGGCTATGTCAGCGGCAGTTATTTTGGCTGGGGGATCGCACATGAAATCGGTCACTGTATCAATCAGGGCAGCTATGCCGTAGCGGAAATTACCAATAATTACTTTGCACAGCTTGCACAGGCAAAGGATACAAATGCGGGCATGCGTTTTGACTATAACAATATTTATGCGAAGGTAACTTCGGGAACAAAAGGAAATGCTGCGAACGGGGCGACGCAGTTAGGCATGTACTGGCAGCTTCATCTTGCCTATGATAAAGGTTATAATTATAAAACCTATTCGGACTATACAGAACAGCTTGCAAATCTGTTTTACGCAAGAGTTGATACTTATGCAAGAAATACTGCGGCAGCTCCGGCACCTGGCGGCGTGTCCCTGACATTGGGGAACAGCACGGATCAGAACCTGATGCGACTGTCCTGTGCGGCCGCTGAGAAAAATATACTGGAGTTCTTTGAACGCTGGGGTAAGACTCCGGATGAGGCAACGATTGCTTATGCAAAACAGTTTGAAAAAGAATCCAGGGCAATTTATTATGTGAGTGATGATTCACGTGTCTATGCCTTAAATGGAAGCGGAAGTTATTTGAGTGGAGACGGCACGACAGAAGCGGTAGGAAACGTGGAACTGCAGATCAGCGCGGATGCTGCCAATAAGGTCAACATGGCATTCACGTCTGTGAATGTTCCGGAAAGCGATGTACTGGGATATGAAATCGTGCGTTGTACGATTGCCCAGGGACAAATCGAGAAAACGCCGGTGGGCTTTACAACAAATAGCAGTTTTGTGGATACAGTCACAACATTGAACAATCGCACGGTCTTCTATGAGGTGACTCTGGTGGATCAGTATTTGAACCGTTCAGCGGTTAAGGTAACAGAATCCATAAAGATTGAACATGACGGCGCCATGGATAAGACAAACTGGACGATCAGTACCAGCAATCTTACGGCTGATGCCAAAGTGCTGGATGCAGACGAATGGCTGCCTTGCGAGACAACTGTGGAAAACCCTGCAAAGCAGGCGATCGACAGGGACAGCAGCACCGTTTATGAGCCGACAGTGACTGGTTCGGGCAATGCGGAAATTCTTTTGGCGTTTAACCGCACGCTGATTGTTTCCGGCCTTAAGTATACTGCAGGTACAGGAACACCGATGGGAAGCTGTGAGATCCAGGTATGCCAGAATAATGAATGGATTTCTGTGGCAGAGACGAACTTTAATGGAAGCGATACCGTTTATTTTGCCAATGCGGATCAGGCCTATATCAGTACCTGGGCGGCGACGGCTGTGAAAGTGATTGTCAAAGGTCAGAACGGTATGAAATTCTCTGTTGCTGAACTGGATGTGCTGGGAGTGACAGGAGACAACGTAGATTTCAGGCGTACAGGTGATGGTGGAAATACGGCTGTCATCGGAAAACTGGCAGCGGATTATCAGTACGGAGAGTCGGAGCAGGACTTCATTCCGGCCGGTTCGCTTATTTTCACCGGTTCTTATAAGGGTAATCCTGCTTATAATGTTGTACTGCTTTATGACCAGGATGGTCAGATCGTAGGCGGCGCGGATGCGGAAGGTAATCTTCTGGCACAGCAGATTATTCTGGCGGATGTGCCTGCGGAAGGCAATCTTGCGAATGTTTCCGATGGGACCTGGATTTACTGGATCGAACCGGAACAATTGACAGAAATGAACATGCCGGAGAAAGTCCGCGCTGAATTATACCGGGTCAACGATGCTTTAACGAACGAAGGACAGCGTCTGGTGAGTGATTCCCTGTTTGAAACATTACCGGACACATTGCCGGATATTACATTGAGCGGCAACGCAAAACAGTGATAAAAGGAGTATGACATGAAAAAACGAATTTTTAATATAGTACTTACAGTATTAATGATTGCTGTCCTGCTGCCTGTTCATGCACTGGCGGCAAATACCAATGACGAGATTCAGATTACGGATGAAGGCAGCGTAACGATCACTTCTGAGCATGCGGCCAGGGAGGGAATTGCTTCCCTCCAGGTCAGCCTGCTGGTTCAGCCTGCCAGGGAAAATGCCGAAGTTTCTTTTGTGTTTTCTGACAGCGCAGCGAAGGTTGCGGAATTTCGTTATCATGAAGACAGCGGTCTGCTGAATATTTATCTGTCAGGGACCGAAGCGCTGTTCGGGGATTCGGATACACTGTCAGTCGGTACTGTTGTTGTTCAGGATCAGGACGGAAAAGATATGACGGCGACAGTCGGTGTGGAAAAAGAATCTCTGAAATATGTTTATGGGACAGAGCTGATCATAGAAGAAGCAGAAGTCCCTGAACAGCCTGTTACAATCAATGCAGACGAGCCAACGGATCCGGATCAGCCAACAGAAACGGATGAACCGACGAACCCGGATGAGCCGACAGAAACGGATGAGCCGACAAACCCGGATGAGCCGACAGAAACGGATGAACCGACAAACCCGGATGATGGCAATGAGGATGATTCAAAGTCGGAAACATTGAAAGAACTTGAGGAAACATTGAAAAATGCGGAATCCTATGTTGAGGGTAACTATACGAAAGAGAGTTATCAGGCGATGAAAAAAGCCATGGAGGAAGCTAAAGCAGTTTTGAACAGTCCAATGCCGACAGAGGAGGAACTTGCAAACGCCCTTCAAAATCTACAAAATGCCATGGGCGCATTGGTACCGTCAAACAATGACACCAGGACAGATGGCAATAATGGGGGAAATGGTAATGATGGTTCCGGCAATGGCAATGGATCCGATCGTCATACCGGAACAGACAGCAAGCCTGATCAACAAGGAACCGATGGAGGAGACAAGGACAAGGATGCGTCAGTTAAAACCGGAGATGATATGAACGTTCAGCTATTTATGGGATTATTGCTGATCTCTGTCATCGGAATAGGGTATGCATGCAGTTCATTACGTAAACAGAATAAGCATTAAGAGATAAGATAGAAGGGGGCTGCACCAAAAAATGCAGCCCCTTTTGTTGCCATGGATGGGCAGACGAAAAAATAATAGAAAAGAACAAAATATGACAGATAACGGACATTTTTGTTTTTTACGCTTTTTTTATGCTATAATCTAATTTTAAATGAATGAGTAGAAATTCTGTGATTAATTAAGATAGATCAGGGAGATAACCATGTACAGGGGATATGAGAGTTTGGAAAATAAGAAGTTTTGTATTGCAATTGTTGATGATGAAGCAGGTTTTGCCAAACAGGCAGAACGCATCGTTATGGATTTTTTTGATTCGAGGCAGATTGCATATATGACTAAAATTTACCAATCGCCTGAGGAATTGCTGTGTGATTTCGATGGAGGACAGTATTTTGATATTTATATTTTAGATATTCAAATGCAGGAAAATGAAGACGCCGGTATGGAACTGGCCAGGCATATCAGGAGGAAATATGAAGAACCTTATCTTATGTTTTTAACATCCCATATGGAGTATGCGGCAGAGTGTTATGAGTACAGCGCTTTTCGGTATATTGGAAAAGATGTTATGCAGGAGAAGCTGCCAATGGCTCTTGAAAGTATATGGAACAAAATAGCGATGGACAAGCCGCGATTATATGTGATCGAATCGCATTCCAAAATAGTGAAAGTGGCTTATCAGGATATTTTTTATCTGCATATTGAAGGAAAGTATACATGTTTTTATACGAGACAGGGAGAATTTCGTGAACGAAAATCAATACGGCGGGTGCTGGACGATTTAGACAGACATGTTTTTATAATGACAGATAAAAGTTATGCGGTGAATATCAGCCACATAGTGGCTCTGGGGGATAAAGAGATAGAGGTGCGCTGTAATGAGGGAAATATCCTGATCCCTGTCAGCAGGCCAAGATATATGGAAATAAAAAAAAGCCTCAGCAGGTTTTGGAGGGGTAAACGATGAATTTCGCCCGGTTGATTTACGTGATCCATTCATTTGTATCAGTGTATGGCGGGGCTATATTGATTGCAGGTCCGGCAAAACTGCGGTGGAACAATCGGATTGCAAAGGGAATTTTGTTTCTTTTGATGACGGCGATCGCAATCTTAAGTGCAGGCAATGTATTTTGGGCAAAGTTTTCTTCAATTTCATATACGATTGTTATGATCAGCAGTTTTGTTGTACTGATCGTTTTTTTTAAGGATTAATTTCTGGCAGTTATTTGACGAGCATTTTTTGTATTGGTATTCGGTCAAATTGGCGCTTGATCTGATGATATGCATTTGCTGTTTTATGGAAGATATACCTTTTTATCAATATGTTAATGAACAATTTCATGTCTCGTGGCATTGGCTGCACCTGTCGGGAACGATGTTAATGGATGCATTGATTGTTTTTTTGGTATATATAATGCGGGGGAAAAGTCTGATTTTATGCAGAAGAAAAAGAAGCTATATTTTTCTCGCTTTATTTGTGATCATGGAAATGATAATGGATCAGTATCTGTTCAGCAATGAACTTGTATCCGGGACTATCAGTCGTACATATATTGTGTTTGCAGTTTTGATTATGATGCTGTTTTTGTGTGGAGGAATTATTACGTGGATCATGAAAAACTACATGGATGTCAACTATAAGCAGCGGCTTGTCAATGCACAGTTTTTGATGGCTCAGGAACAATACAGGATATTAAAGGAACTCTATAATCAAAAAAGGAAACAGATACACGATACTGTGCAGCAGGACATAAATCGATATGCAGACGCCGAACGGTATGTTTGCATTTACTATAGGTAATCCCTATGAGGGAAAAAGAAAAAGGAGGGGAGGCAGATATGTATCGACAAAGAAGGATAAAATGAATCACGGCATAGGTCTGGCCAGTGTCGAAGATATTGTCAAGAAATATAGAGGAATAATGGAAATTAGTGATGATCATCATTATTTTGAGGTTTCATTATGTTTTTCAATTACAGAAAGTAGAGGAGATTATTCAATGAGTATTTTGGTACAGGCATTGTCGGGCATTCCGGCAGCGGCAAGTCCACGCTGTTGTCGTTGATGGCCGGACTGGACCTGCCTGATTCGGGCGAAATATTGTGTGAGGGCGTTTCGACCGCTTCTTTGGATCTGGAACGTTACCGCAGGGAAAAGGTCGCTGTGATTTACCAGAGTTTCCGGTTGTTCCCTCTTTTGACAGTGGCGGAAAATATTATGTATCCCATGGAACTTCGGGGGATGAAGCCGGTGAAGGCAAAGGCAGGGGCGGCCGAACTGGCAGAGAGAGTCGGTCTGACAAAAATGCTGCTTGACAGGTATCCGGCCATGCTGTCGGGCGGTGAACAGCAGCGTGTAGCCATTGCCAGGGCCCTTGGTATGGATACAAAGATACTTCTGGCCGATGAGCCGACCGGAAATCTGGACACGGCCAATGGAGAAAATGTTTTTAAGATTTTACAGACGCTGGCTTATGACCATGGATACTGTATTGTGATCGTGACGCATGATATGGAACTGGCCGGACGGATGGATCAGGTGCTGTGTCTGAAGGATGGCCGGACTGTCAACGTTAAAGAGGTGAGCGTATGATCGTGAGAAATGGGATTTTGACAACGCTGCGGGCCAGAAAGAGAACGTTTTTGTTTACACTTCTGATATTTTTGCTGACGGCAGCCCTGACCCTTGGCCTGGGATTATGGGCTTACAGTTCAAAAATGCTGGACAATTGCGATGATGTTTATACCTCGGTGGCAGTGGTGGAATATATTGGCCAGGACTATAATAACGAGGATGCGGCGGATGAATACGTAAGGACAGCGATGACGGCGGTGGATGATGCGGCGATTTGTGCGATACAGGGTGTCAAACACTGGGAAAAGCAGAGAGGCACGCTGGCGGTTGTGGACGGGTACAGACGGAGTCTGGGGGATATTCCTTTTGAAAATTATGCAGTTTTTACGGCCTCACGTTTTATTCCGTTTACCGATTGGATGTGGGCAGATGTCGAAGCTGATGAAATGCCGTCACAGTATGTGGCCTATGATACGGTTGAAAATACATATACTTTTTATAATGAGGGCAATGCGGCAGGAACCTATCCGGGGTATTATTATGATGCGGCATCCAGACAATATTATCAGGCGCTGATGGTGAACGGCGTTTTGCAAAGCGTGAGTGTCAGCAATGGGAGCCTGCCGGACGCGTATTTTATTGTCAATCAGGATTTTAAAACAGCAAAGGCTGTGGGTATAACGGATCAGACGGAGACGCTAGATATCTGTTGTTACAATCCGGATACGGGTACTATGAGCATGCAAAAGGAAACAATCGTTCAGTATATGGTATCCATGGACAATGTCCTTTATTCCCATGAGAATAAAGACGGGGTGCTGGTCCTGGTTGATGTGCGCGGAACCGATTTTGTACCGGAAGAAGGGGAAAAATATGTCCTGCATGGCACGCTGAGCAGTGAACAGGGCAACCGTGTTTTTCAGTTCGCTGATTTTTATGAAGGCTGCGAGACTTTGCCATGGCAGAGAATATCAGGCGACGATGATCCGGCGCTTGAATCCGGTATTTTCAAAGAATATGCGGATAAATACCGGATCGCCAATAATTATGTGAGAGTGGAAGCGTCGGATGCCATCGAATGCCTGGAAGTCTTTCACCAGGGAATTTTGTATTTGGATCAGGGACGTTTCCCGAAGGCCGGTGAAGAAAATGTCTGTGTGATCAGCGGTACAATGGCGGTACAATTGGGCGCGGCGCCAGGTGATACTATAGAATTGCAGGAACTGGTTTCAAAGGCAGGGGACCGTTATCATATAGAAGAAGTTCAGGAAAAGCAAACTTTGACGATCGTCGGCATTACCAATGCCAACAATGATTATGATGGCCGGGTGTGGGTATCCGGGGCGGAAGAAGGAGTCTCATCGCCTCTGTTTGGCTATCAGTTGGGGCGGGCCGTCCTTCAAAATGCAGATGCCCTTGAGGCGGCGGAGCAGATGCAGAGCCTCATGCCGGATCAGACACGGGTGACGCTGTATGATCAGGGTTACAGTAAGGCGGCGGAGCCATTGAAAAATCTTCGTTCAACGGCAATGGTCGTGACGGTAGCCTGCATCTGTGCGGCGGTGGTCGTACTGTTTTTGTTTGCGTATCTGCTGGTGGGACGGCAGCGGGAGACGATTGAATTGCTGTCGGCCCTTGATACGCCCGGATTTAAAATCTGGCAGTGGATACTATCGGACTGCATACTGATTGCAGGCGTATTGTCTGCGCTGGGCGCTTTTGCGGGAAATCTGATAGTTGGCCGCATGGTGGACAGGGTCATGGAATTTACGCAGAATTTATATTCGGTGGATGACAGGTACAGCGAAAGTATAACCGGGGTGACAAAAGCGCTGCCGCCATCTATTGATATCGGGGGATGGCCGGGGCCTTTGGCGGGAGCCGCTGTTTTTCTGACTGCGCTTTTGTTATGCGGGGTATTTTTGCGCCTGACTGGAAAGAGCGGCAGGCACAGACGCGGAGAAACGAAACTGCGTTTGCCAAAAGCGGGCACTTCCACAGCAGGCCAGGGGGCTGCCAGGTTTGCTCTGATTTCCGCAAGACGGGGTGGCTGGCGTTCGAAAGTGGTCGTGATGGCTTCCCTGATGCTGGCGATTTTTCTGGGACTGCTGCTTACCGGATGGAGGGACAGAGGACGGCAGCTTGATGAACTTTATGAGAACAGTCAAATTGAAGGGATGATTGTCAATACCAACAGGAGGTCCTATAATAATTTATCGATAAAGGCTGGGTATATGGCGGATTTGTGGAGCACCGGTCTGCTGGATGAACTGGGCGTCAGTCTTGGCTGGAATTACTGGCCTAAGGGCACGAAGCCGAACTTTATGAATGCAGATCGTGAAAAGGTCTGGATCGCCAGCCAGCCGGAGATCATTGCGCTGAATCAGATCACGGCTGCGCCGGAGTTTTATTATATCGAAGAACCGGAGATCGAGTGGCTGGAAGGCTGGGATGAAGGCTTCCTTGAAAAAGCGGATCAGCTTCCGGTATGGAAAGGCGTATCCGTCAGGGGGGACGACCGCACAGGAACTGGAAGCTTATCCGGCTCTGGTGAGCAGGAATTATCTTGAAGCGCATCAGCTATCCATCGGTCAGGAGACGGCAGTCACGGTGAATCTGAAAGTCTGCAATCAGTCGGTGGAGACAACGGTGACACTAAAAATTGTGGGCGCATTTTCATCTCAGGGAAGCAAAGATAATATTTATGTGCCGCTTTCTTTCTGGTTTTTGCCGGGATGGATAACCGGAGTAGAACAGGTTATCACATGGGTGGACAATCCTATAAGAAAACTGTGGTGGAATGATGAAGACATGGAAGCCTGTGTACTGACGACAACAAATTTCAGAACAGGACGGTTTGTCCTGCGGTCGGCCTATGATCTGGATGCCATGCGGGATTGTCTGGAGGAACTGAATTTCAGCGCGGTGGGGATCCTGCGAAAAAATCGGACAACGGTGATTTTACTGGATCAGTCCTTTGTGGAGACTGCGGAAGGCATACGCAGGCAGATGACTTTCATGGAATTTTTATTCCCTGTGATGTTACTGTTAGTGGCCGTGATCGGATTTGTGATTTCATGGCTGATGACCAATGGACGGCGTATGGAATTTGCCATGATGAGAGGGTTGGGGGCCGGACGGGCCAGAGTCTTTTTCTCCTTCTTCCTGGAGCAGGCCGGATTATGTCTGACGGGATGCCTGGCGGCGGGCGTCGTGCTTGTGGCAGCCGGGGGCGGCGCAGCCAGTTGTCTGGCTTCGCTGATCTTTCTTGCGTGCTATCTGGCAGGAAGTGCCCTGTCTATTCTGGCGGTGAGCAAAGTGGGTCTGATGGAACTGCTTTCGGAGCGCGAATAGAAGAATAATTACAATATTTTTTCATAGCATACGGGCGGGATTGATGATATAATAAGAACAATGATAGAGAATGACTGCCGGGACAGACAAAGAACCCTTAGGTTCTTTGTCTGGTACATTCTTCATATCATGACAGGAATTTATCAATCTTATAGAAGCAGAGGGAGGACGAAGTGTCCTATGAAAGTCAGAATATGTCCGCTTTGTGACAGTGAAATGAAAAAAGCCCATTATTGTGATACGTGTCAATCTTTTATATGGCAGCCGGAGATGCTGGATGTTCATTATAATGCAGAGAGCAGGGGCAGAGGTGAAATTGACTGTGCCTACGGGGAGGACCATGACCGGTATGATCATGAGAGTTATCAGCCGACTGCCCAAAAGGCTTTACATAAGCGACGGGATACAGCCGGAAAGGGCAGGACCCGGAAAATATCAGATTCCCATCAGGAGGTATTTGGGAGCAGTACGAGAAAGAATAGCGAAACCGGGAAGCCGAAAAAGAAAAGGGGAATTATTTCAAAAATTATAGCGATTATTATTGGTTTCAATGTCATTGGCAGTTTATTGGGTGTTGTGGCTGAAGAAATCGGTACATATGGTTTTGAAAATATGGTAGAATCGGTTTTTGAACGCATCGGTTTAGAGAATGACAGGACGCCGGAGCCTGGATTGCCGGGGGATGATTCAGGGGCGGTTCCGATCGAAACTGAGGTTCCGATCGAAACGGACGAAGGTGATGAAGATTATGAAGATTATTATGACAGCAGCTATAAGGAAATAACGGACGCGGAGCTGGCGGATTATCCGGACGGCTGCAACGGCTTCAGTCATTTTGAGGTGACGGGCAGTGAATTTCTTCCTTTTGTGGAGGAATGGCTGACCATGCACTATGGCGAAAACAGTATTTTGGACAGTTATGAGGATATATCCAATTACTGCTATGTTTATGATGATGATCTGGAGTATGTCTACCTGGCGACATCGCAGGTTTATGATGTGCCGAATGATAACTATGGGTACATCGAGATCAATTATGATTCGGTAACGGATCAGGTTCATTCAGTGACTGCTTCCAGTCTGTCCCTGGAGGAAACGGAGCTGTTTTTCAAAGAGGCGGCGGCCCTTTTAACGGAAGATATCACAGATGACGAGATTGCAGACAGTATGGAAGGACTCTTTGAGAGTGAAGTTGAGGATTATAACAGCGTGACATTAGGCAGCCTTTATGTATTTGTGATGGCAAATGGTGACGGCACTTTATGGCTTGATATCAGTCCGGCGCAGTAGCGTCAATATCATTTGGCAATGTATTTTGAATTGCACAATTATAGCCAGAGATTGTTCGGATTATAATTCAAAATGCAGACTGGAAGGTTACGATTGTGTGAAAAAATAAACAAAATACATAGGCCATGACCTTGACGTTCTATGCAAAGTGTATTAAAATAGAGTATGTAGAATGACTACCTATCAATAGGAGTTATTGATATGGTCATACATAGAAAGGAGAAAAATATCATGGCAAAAGTTATGAAAACTATGGATGGTAATACCGCTGTTGCTTGGACTTCCTATGCATTTACAGAGGTTGCAGGTATCTTCCCTATTACTCCATCCTCACCTATGGCAGAAGTAACTGACGATTGGGCAGCCAACGGCAGAAAGAACATCTTCGGTCAGACAGTTAATGTAGTAGAAATGGAATCAGAAGCAGGTGCTTCAGGTGCCGTTCATGGTTCTATTGCTTCAGGTGCATTAACAACGACTTATACAGCTTCCCAGGGCTTATTACTGATGATCCCTAATATGTATAAGATCGCAGGTGAATTACTTCCTTGCGTATTCCACGTAAGTGCCAGAGCATTAGCTTATCATGCATTGAATATCTTTGGCGATCACTCCGATGTTATGGCTTGCCGTCAGACAGGTTTTGCAATGCTTTGCTCCAACTCCGTACAGGAAGCTATGGATTTGACAGCTGTTGCTCATCTTTCTACAATTAAAGGCCGTGTTCCGTTCCTTCATTTCTTTGATGGTTTCAGAACATCT